>CAMYKD010000006.1 GCA_947258885.1 uncultured Kiloniellales bacterium
CTCGAGAGCGACACCGCGCGTGATGTCGTCCCGGCCGCCGGCCTGGATCAGCGGCTGCAGAGCATCCCAGATCCCGCTCTCCCAGTCGATCAGGGTGCCATAGCAGTCGAAGGTCAGAGCAGAGAAGTCCGATAGTCTCTTGGCCATGAAGATCATCTCCTGTCGAAGCAAGCCGGGGCTCTGCATGCCCGAGGCTCACCCGTCGCCGTCCGGCCGCCCGAACAGCTGTTCCAGGAAGCCGACGAACCAATCGTGCTGCACCGGCTCGTGGGCGGCGGCGTGCGTGTCCTGCTCTTCGCGCGTCTGGACGCCGGGCTCGCCCCAGGGCGCCCAGTCCGCATCCTGCCAGCGCCGGAAGCCCTCGACCGTGACCTCCGGATGGAACTGGAAGGCGAAGACCTTGCCGTTGATGCGGAAGGCCTGAAGGCGGTAGAACTCGCTCCTCGCCAGCAGTTCCGCGCCCTCGGGAAGCGCGAACTCGTGAAAGTGCGCCTGAGTCACGACAAGGCCCTCGGGAATGACCGCCCGCCCCGCGTCCGTCGGAAAGAGCTCGTAGTAGCCGAACTCGTGCAGCCCGTCCGGACCCGGTCCCACCGCCGCGCCCAGCGCATGGGCGACGACCTGCCCGCCCAGGCAGAGCCCCAGGATCGGGATGTCGCGCCGCAGGCAGCGCTCGACCCAGCGCGCCTCTTCGGCCAGGAAAGGGTGGCGATCGATCTCCGGTATGCCCTGCGGGCCGCCATAGAGGACGGTTCCCGCGACGCCGTCGTCCGGGGCCTCCAGGCTGTCGCCGGCATAGGGCGCGCGCCAGTCCAGCTCGAAGCCCTGCCGGGCGAGCCAAGTCGCGGCGCGGTCGTCGCGGGGCGAGCCTTCGTGCTTGATGAGAACCACGCGCTTGGCTATCGAAACCTCCATGGACGCGAATGATCGAGGCCCTGAACAAGACGACCAAGTGCCAGTTGGCCGGTCGGGTATCGGCAGAACTCCGTCCGGAGTCAAGCACCACAGCGCCAGGGTCGACGGGTTCAAAGGCTGTCGTGTCCGATGAAGGTCAGCTCGTCGTCGACCCAGCGGAGTTCGAAGAGCAGGGTTCCGGCGCCCGCGATCCAGTTCGATCCGTCCGTGCAAACCGTGAAGCTCGTCTCGACGAAGACCCTGTCGCCATTCAGACCCCGGAGCTTCAACGAGACGATCTCCTTCACGTCCAGGGCGTCGTCGCTTCCGACCAGGGCCCGGTGTTCCCGGTTGTAGGCGCTCAGGGCGTTTCGAATGGCCCGCCTGCTCCGGTCCAGGTAGGCGCGGACCTCCGCCTCCGACTTCAGAAGCGGTTCGGCGGGCAACCCGCCCGGCTCGTCGAGGGACTCGCCCGTCCGTCGCAAGCGGATCTGCCGGACGTAGCCCAGGGCGCGCTTCCTGAAATTGCCTTCGCCGGAGGTGTCGCAGTAGATGCCGGTGACGATGCCCTCGTGCGCCGAACGTCCGCCGCGAAGATTGGAAACAGTCGGTCCGATCGGCCGCCGGAAGGCCAGGCAGGGGTACTCGCCGAGGGTGAGCTCGGCGTAGGTGACGGGATGTTTTCGCTTTGGTTCCAGGGTGTTGCCGTCCACAGTGTCGCCCAGGATTTCTGCGCCGTCGAAAACTGCGCGGAATCTACCGCTCGGTATATCGTCGACAAAACCGCCGCCCCCGGCTTCCTCGAGGCCCACGTAACCGGTCGCGAGATCAATGTCCTCGAAAGTCCGGTCGGAGAGCGATCCGCTCGTCACCCGCCCGACCGGATGGAAGGCCGGGGGCAGATGCAGACGGCTGGTGGAGGGGTCGATCCGGGCCCACTTCGGTTTGCCGATGTTGGCACCGCCGAGATCGTGCCAGCTGCCCTCTTCGGCGGCACAGGCGGCCAGGACCAATACGGCCATGACCGAAAGGTATCTCATCCGGGATCTCCCAGACCGAAGGCGTTCGAACGATCGGACAGGCCCGACCCGGACGGCGATAACCGGCGGAAGATACCGTTTCCGCTCCCCCGGGGTCGACCGGCAAACCGCGACCATCTGGCATCGTAGCGCGCGCCCGCGGAAATACAAAGCGATGTGGGTTTCCTGGGAATCGGATTCGAGACTAAACGCACCTAGAGAATTCACGGGGCCCTGACGGCCTCGGCTGTCCTCGCCGGCCGCGGCCCGGCGATAATGAAACGAAGCCCTGTGTGTTTTCAGCGTCTTGCGTGTCTGCCCTTCTCGCCGAACGCCCCGCAACTTATTGAAAATACGCACATTTCTACTGTGCAGGGGCTCGTTTGCCCGAAAAAGAGCTGGGACGCTCAGGGCGCTTCGGCCGCCAGATACGCGATCGCCGCGGTGACCCCGCCCTTGCCGTGGGGCAGGCCGCAGATCTCCAACGCCGCCTCGACGCTGGCCAGCGCCCCCAGGACCATGGGTTCGTTGATGTCGCCCATGTGGCCGATCCGGAAGGCGCGACCCTGGAGGCGGCCCAGGCCGCCGCCCAGCGCCACGTCGAAGCGCTCGCGGCAGGTCGTCCGGACCTTGTCGCCGTCGAAGCCCTCGGGCGTCAGGATCGTAGTGACCGACTGGGCGCGCTCTTCGGGGACGAGCGCGTTGAAGGCCAGCGCCCCGGCCTCGCACCAGACCGCAACCGCCCGGCGCACCGCCTCGGCGAGGCGGGCATGGCGGGCGAACGCGGCGTCCAGGCCCTCCTCTAGGACCATGTCGATCGCTTCGCGCAGGCCGAAGACCAGGTGCTCGGGCGCCGTGCCGCAGAACCACTTGTAGTGATGCTCCGAAGAGCGCTCGCGCCAGTCCCAGTAGCGCCGCGGCATGGTCGCGGTCTGCCCGGCCGCGAGCGCCTTCTCGCTGGCCGCCGTGAAGCCGAGGCCGGGCGGCAGCATCAGG
Source organism: uncultured Kiloniellales bacterium (assembly GCA_947258885.1). Classification (GTDB taxonomy): domain Bacteria; phylum Pseudomonadota; class Alphaproteobacteria; order Kiloniellales; family JAKSDN01; genus CAMYKD01. The sequence goes on from CAMYKD010000006.1 coordinate 2,910, forward strand.
CCCTTCTGCGAGGCGCCGACCGCCACGTCCACCCGCCACTCGTCCATGCGGAAGTCCGTCGTTACCAGCGAGGCAACCGTGTCGACCATCAGCAGCGCCGGGTGGCCGGCCCGGTCCATGGCAGCGCGCAGCGCCGGGATGTCGCTGGTGACCGAGGTTGCCGTGTCGGTATGCACCGCCAAGACCGCCTTGATCTCTTGGCCCCGGTCCTCGGCCAAGCGCGCCTCCAGCCGCGCCGGATCGATCGCGTGGCGCCAGTCGCCCGGCAGGTCCTCGGCAAGTAGGCCCAGAGCTTCGGCCATGTCCTTCCAGGCGGCCGAGAAGTTGCCGGTCTCCGGCACCAGGATGCGCTCGCCGGGCGACAAGGCGTTGGAGAGCGCGGCCTCCCAGGCGCCATGGCCCGAGGCGGTGTAGAGGAAGACCGGGCCCGCGGTCTTGAAGATTGGACGGAGGTCCTCCAGGCAGGAGCGCGCGGTCTCCAGAAACGCGGGCCCCGCGAAGTCCACCGGCTGGCGGTGCATGGCGTTCAGGATGCGCTCCGGGATCGGCGTGGGCCCCGGGGTCAAGAGAAAGTTTCGGCCGCGTTTGACCGTCATGGCAGCATGCAGGTCTTTCTATGAGCGGGGTTCCGGCGAAGCGCCATGGGTAGCAGACCGCACGGTCAGCCGACAACGGAAAGATGGCGCCGCGTCGGGCGCCGACGGTCTCGTCATCTGAGGAGCCGGATCCAGCGCCACAGGTTGAGGAGAGAGGCGAGCGAGGAGGCGACGTAGGTCAGCGCGCAGGCCTTGAGGATCCGGCGCGCCGCCGGCAGGTCGGCCTTGGGCAGATAGCCGCCCTTGTCGAGGATCGGCAGGGCACGGTTGAAGCTGGCGTCGAACTCGACCGGCAGGGTGACCGCGTGGACCAGGACCGAAATCGACATGACCAGGATGCCGGCGCCGAGCTCGAGCACGATGATCGCCGGCGAGCGGGTGAGCGCGCCCAAGAGCGGCGTGGCCAGGAGGATCATGGAGCCGGCGCGTTCGAAGACCTGGGTCGACTTGACGAGCCGTGTGCGGGTCCCGAGCGGCGGGTACCTGTCGCTGTCCTGCAGGGCATGACCGACCTCGTGGGCCGCGACCGCCACGGCGGTCAGCGAGCGGCCGCCAAGGTTCTCGCGAGTCAGGCGCACGGCCTTGTCGCTCGGGTCGTAGTGGTCGCCCTCGTCCGTCGCCTCGACCTTGACGGCCTGGAGTCCGGACTCGTCCAGCAGATGGCGCGCCAGCTCGCCGCCGGTGCCCGGAAAGTCCGGCCGGTCGTCGCCGTGCCAGGCCAGGATTCCGCGGGCCCAGAGGGTCGGGCCGAAGACGAGGGCGAGAACGGCAATTCCGCCGAGGATATAGATCATGGCCGCGATCCTAGCATGCCTGCGCCGGGCGGTCCCGGGCCGGCCGGTCATGTTGGCAGGCGAACATTAACGGCCTGTTTGCGCCTTTGCGCCATTGTCCCCGGCTGCCCTTGCGGGCGCCTGCCGCGCCTGTTACATGAGCCACCGGATTCAAGCCGCGAGGGGTTCCAGATGACGGAGTTCACCGACTACAAGGTCGCCGACATTGGGTTGGCCGACTGGGGGCGCAAGGAGATCGACCTCGCCGAGACCGAGATGCCGGGCCTCATGGCCCTGCGCACCGAATACGGCGCCAAAAAGCCGCTGAAGGGCGCGCGCGTGGCGGGATCCCTGCACATGACGATCCAGACCGCGGTGCTGATCGAGACGCTGCAGGCCTTGGGCGCCGAGGTGCGCTGGGCGTCCTGCAACATCTACTCGACCCAGGACCACGCGGCGGCGGCCATCGCCGCCGCCGGCACGCCGGTTTTCGCCTACAAGGGCGAGAGTCTGGCGGAGTACTGGGACTACAGCCATCGCATCTTCGAATGGGCCGACGGCGGCGCGCCCAACATGATCCTCGACGACGGCGGCGACGCGACGCTGCTGATCCACCTCGGCATCAAGGCGGCGCAGGACGCCTCGGTCCTCGCCAAGCCCGGCAGCGAGGAGGAGGAGGCGCTGTTCGCCGCTATCGAGAAGCGGCTCGCGGAGAAACCGGGCTGGTATGCCGAGGTCGGCGCCAGCATCCGCGGCGTGACCGAAGAGACCACGACAGGCGTCCATCGCCTCTACGAGATGGCGAAGGACGGGTCGTTGCTGTTCCCGGCTATCAACGTCAACGACTCGGTGACCAAGTCCAAGTTCGACAACAAGTACGGCTGCCGCGAGAGCCTGGTCGACGGCATCCGCCGGGGCACCGACGTCATGCTGGCGGGCAAGGTGGCGGTGGTCGCGGGCTATGGCGACGTCGGCAAGGGTTCGGCGGACTCCCTGCGCAACGCCGGCTGCCGGGTGATGGTCACCGAGGCCGACCCGATCTGCGCGCTGCAGGCGGCCATGGAGGCCTACGAGGTCGTGACCATGGAGGAAGCGGCGCCGCGGGCGGACGTCTTCGTGACCGCGACGGGCAACGTGGACGTGATCACGATCGACCACATGCGCGCCATGAAGGACCGGGCCATCGTCTGCAACATCGGCCACTTCGACAACGAGATCCAGGTCGAGGCGCTCAGGAACTTCAAGTGGACCAACATCAAGCCGCAGGTCGACGAGATCGCGTTCCCCGACGGCAAGCGCATCATCCTGCTCTCCGAGGGGCGGCTGGTGAACCTGGGCAACGCCATGGGCCATCCGAGCTTCGTCATGAGTGCCTCCTTCACCAACCAGGTGCTGGCGCAGATCGAGTTGTGGGCCAACCCCGGCAAGTACGAGCGCAAGGTCTACGTGCTGCCCAAGCACCTGGACGAGAAGGTCGCCGCGCTGCACCTCGAGAAGGTCGGCGCCCACCTGACCACGCTCAGTCGTAGGCAGGCCGACTATATCGGCGTGCCGGTCGAGGGGCCCTTCAAGCCGGACCCCTACCGCTATTGAGCGGGTCGGGCCTAAGACCTGGGGTAATTCCGCCCGGCACTACTAGGTCTTGTGCCGGGTGCGGTCTTTGTCCTAAGATCGGCCCCCTTGTGGCGTGGACAGAAGGGACCGCTCACCGGTGGCGGACTGCTTGCCCATGCGGCCCCGGCCCGGGGCCCGCCGCGGCCCCCAGGGGGCATGGACGTGAGTTCTGACCTCGGCCTCATCCTGATCGTTCTGGCCGCTCTGGCCGTGGCCGGCGCGTGCGGTTTCCTCGCCTTTCACGATCGGCGCCGTTCGATCGAGACCGCGCGCGCCGCGGCGCGCGCGGCCGAGGCGCAAGCTGTGCTGGCGGTGGCGCCGGTCGGCTGCTTCACCTCGGCTCGGGACGCCGGCCCTGCGCACTGCTCCTCCTGGCTGGTCGATGCCCTGGCGCTTGGCGAGGCGCCCGGCGACGTCGCCGCCGTTCTGGCCGCCCTGGCCGAGGCCGACGGCGCGCGACTGGCCGCCGCGGTCGAGCGGCTGCGCGCCGGTGGCGGCGGCTTCACGCTGACTGTGCAGCGCAGGGACGGCGCCCGGGACCTCGAGGTCACCGGCACCTGGACCGCGGGTTCGGACGGTGCCGCCGGGGAGGTGCTGTGGTTCACCGACGTAACGGCGCGGACCCGGGCGTTGGCGGCCGCGGAAGCAGCGCGGGACGCCCACGCCCGCCTACTCGACGCCCTGCCCCTGCCGGTCTGGCGCCGCGGCACGGACCTGTCTCTGGTGTACTGCAACTTGGCCTATGCGCGGGCCGTCGACCGGGACCGCGACGAGGCTATCGCCAGCGGCATCGAGCTGCCCGGCACGGCCTTGGCCGAGGCCAGTCGCGGCCTTGCCCGGCGCGCCCTGGAGACCGGCACCGGCAATACCGAGAACCATCACGTCGTCGTGGCCGGCGAGCGGCGCCTGCTGGAGCTGTCCGAACAGCCCTTGGCCGACGGCACGGCGGGCTGCGCCTTCGACCAGACCGCGGCCGAGGACCTTCAAGGCGAGCTCAGGCGGCACATCGACGCGCACGCCGAGATCCTCGAGACGCTGGGCAGCGCGATCGCCATCTACGGCCCGGACATGCGGCTCAAGTTCTTCAACAGCGCCTATGCGCAGCTCTGGCGGGCCGACGAGAACGTCCTGGCCGAGGAGCCGCACCATAACGACGTGATGGAAATGATGCGCGAGCGCCGGCGCCTGCCCGAGCAGCCGGACTTCCCCGCCTACAAGGCCGAGCGCCTGCGTCTCTACAGCACCTTGATCGAGCCGCTGGAGGAACTGATGCACCTTCCCGACGGCTCGACCTTGCGCATGACCGCGACGCCGCACCCCTTCGGCGGGGTTCTGTTCGCCTACGAGGACGTCACCGACCGCCTGGCCCTGGAGCGGTCGTACAATACGCTGATCGCGGTTCAGCGCGAGACCCTCGACAACCTCTACGAAGGGGTCGCCGTCTACGGAGTCGACGGGCGTCTCAAGCTCCACAACCCGGCCTTCGCGCGCATCTGGAAGCTGCCCGAAGCGCTGCTCGAAGCCGAACCCCACGCCCGCGACGTGGTGGCCAAGTTCCGCAGCTTCTTCGACGTGCCCGACGACGATTGGCCCGACTTCATCGAGCGAAGCGTCACCCAGATCACCGAGCCCGGCACGCACGACGGCCGCCAGGAGCGCGCCGACGGTTCGGTCGTCGATTGGGCACAGGTGCCGCTGCCCGACGGCGCCTCGCTGTTCACCTTCCTCGACGTCACCGATTCGATCCGGGTCGAGCGCGCGCTGCGCGAGCGCAACGAGGCGCTGGAGACCACGGACCGGCTGAAGTCCGAGTTCCTGGCTAACATCTCCTACGAGCTGCGCACGCCGCTCAACGCCATCGTCGGCTTCGCCGAGATCCTCGAGAACAAGTTCTTCGGCGAGTTGAACGAGCGCCAGCTCGAGTATAGCCGGGCGATCGTCGAATCCTCGCAGCGGCTGCTGGCGCTGATCAACGACATCCTGGATTTGGCCACCATCGAAGCGGGCTACCTGCGCCTCGACGTGGCGCCGGTCGACCTGAAGGGTGTGCTCGATGCGATCCACACCCTGGGGCACGAGCGGGCGCGCAGCCGCGGCGCGATCCACACCCTGGGGCACGAGCGGGCGCGCAGCCGCGGCATCGAGCTACAGCTCGACTGTCCCAAGAACGTCGGACGTCTCATGGCCGACGAGCGGCGCCTTAAGCAGGCGCTCTACAACCTGCTGTCCAATTCCCTCAAGTTCACGCCCGAGGGCGGCAAGGTCGTGATCGCGGTGCGCCGCAAGGGCAAGGAGATGCAGCTGTCGGTCACCGACACCGGGATCGGCATTCCACCGGAACAGCAGGCACAGGTCTTCGACAAGTTCGAACGCGGCGTCGGCCAGGGCCGACAGGCGGGCGCCGGACTCGGCCTGTCGCTGGTCAAGAGCCTCATCGAGCTGCACCATGGCTGGGTCGAGCTCGAATCGGCGCCGGACAGCGGCACCCGGGTGATCTGCCACCTGCCGATCGAGCAGCCGGTGGAGCCCGTGCCCGATGTGGCGGCGGAGGCGATAGCGTTGGCGGCCGAGGGCGACGCCCCGGCCGCCGAGGCCTGAACCGGTCCGGTTGCCGCGCCTTACTTGGCGCCGGGCAGCCCCTTGGTGGTCGAGTACTCCCAGTGCAGCGCTTCGCCCGGATGGACCAGCGGATGGATGGCGTGGGCCGCCATAGCCGCCTCGCTGAAACCGGAGAGGATCAGCTTCAGCTTGCCGGGGTAGCTGCTGACGTCGCCGACCGCGAAGATGCCGGGTTGGCTGGTTTGGCAGGTTGCGGGGTCGACGACGATATGGTGGTGGTCCAGGTCCAGTCCCCAATGGGCGATCGGCCCGAGGTTCATCGACAGGCCAAAAAAGGCGAGCAAGTGGTCCGCCGGAAGACGCCGCTCTTCGCCGTCGAGTGTCCGCACCACGACGGCCTCGAGGCGCCCGTGGCCACCTTCCAGGCCGTGAAGCTGGTAGGGTACGACGATCTCGACCTTGCCGCGGGGCCCGGCCAGGCGCTCCATCTGTGCCACGCTTTCCGGCGCCGCGCGGAACTTGGCCCGGCGGTGGATCACGTAGACCCTCTCGGCCAGCTCGGCGAGCGAGAGGGTCCAGTCGACCGCCGAATCGCCCCCGCCGGCGATCGCGACGCGCTTGCCGCGGAAGGTCTCGCGCCGGCTCACCATATAGTGCACGCTTTGGCCCTCATAGGCCTCGATGCCGGGCAGCGGCGGCCGATTCGGTCCGAAGGCGCCGCTGCCGGCCGCGATTACGACGGCCCGGCAGTCGATACGCGCGCCGGTCGAGGTTTCCAACCGCCAGCCATTTTTCCGGCGCGAAACGGCCTCGACCCGCTGGCCGAGGTGGTAGACCGGCTCGAAGGGCGCGGCCTGACGCTGCAGCCGGGCGGCCAGCTCGCCGGCCATGATCTCGGGATAGCCCGGGATGTCGTAGATCGGCTTTTCCGGATAGAGCGCCACGCACTGGCCGCCGGCGGCGTCCAGCGAATCGATCACATGGCTGCGCATCTTCAGCATGCCCAGTTCGAAGACGGCGAAGAGCCCGACCGGCCCGGCACCGATGATGGCGACGTCAGTGTTGTGGATGGCGGCGGGCATCGCGACTCCGAAGGTCCGGGTGACGCCAAGGATGGCGGCGGACCGGCTCCTTGGCAAGCCCGCGGCGCGTCTCGAGGCTGTGGTTCCTGCGGCGGCCGGATGTGTTGTTGCCGCGCATCGGCATGGCCGCTAAAAGGACCGGTCATGGCCGCGCCGAAAACGTGCACGGATACCCTGCGACTGGATCTCCCAGACCCGGCCGCCACCGCGGCCCTGGCGGCGCGCCTGGCGGCCCTGGTCCGGCGTGGCGACGTGATCGCGCTGGGGGGCGACCTGGGCACTGGCAAGACCAGCTTCGCCCGCGCCTTCATCAACGCCCTGCCGCGCGCCGAGGACGAGCCGCCAAGCGAGGCGGCGGAGGAGGTGCCGAGCCCGACCTTCACCCTGGTGCAGACCTACCGGCGCAAGCCGGCGGATATCTGGCATTTCGACCTTTACCGCCTGACGCGCCCGGAAGAGGCCTACGAGCTGGGCATCGAGGAGGCCTTCGCCGAAGCGATCAGCCTGATCGAATGGCCCGAACGTCTCGGCCGCCTGCTGCCCGCCGACCGGCTCGACCTCATGCTCCATTTCACCGACCGGTCCGAGGCGCGGCGCGCGGACGTGACCGGCCGGGGCGACTGGACCGAGCGCCTGGTGAAATCGGACCTGCGAGGGTCCCATCCGCGAAAGAGACAAGGCCATGGCTGACCGCGCCGATCTGATCGCGCGGTTCCTCGCCGAGGCCGGCTGGCCGGGTGCGACGCCCCGGCCGCTCGCCGCCGACGCGTCGTTCCGGCGTTATTTCCGGCTGGTCCGCGACGGCGAGAGCGCGGTCCTGATGGACGCGCCGCCGCCACACGAAGACGTGGGCGCTTTTCACAGGGTCCAGCGCCTGCTGTGCGGCCTCGGCTTCAGCGCGCCGCGTGCGCTCCGCGTCGACGAGACGGCCGGGCTGATGCTGCTGGAGGACCTGGGCGACCGAACTTTCACGCGCGCCTTGGCCGAGGGCGCGCCCGAGGGCGATCTCTACCGCTTGGCGGTGGATCTCTTGATCGCGCTGCACCGAACCTTCGCACCAGGGCCGGGCGGCGGCGGCGGGCTGCCGCCCTACAGCGACACTCGTCTGCTGGACGAAGCGGCGCTTCTGACCGACTGGTACCTTCCGGCCTTGGGCCGGGCGCCGGGCCCCGCCCAACACAAGGCCTATCTGGCTGCCTGGCGCGAGGTGCTGCCGGTCGCGCGTCGGGTGCCCGATACCCTGGTGCTGCGCGACTACCACGTCGACAACCTGATGGTCCTGGACCGCCGCGACGGCGTGGCGGCCTGCGGCCTGCTCGATTTCCAGGACGCCGTCCTGGGGCCGCTCAGCTACGACCTCGTGTCGCTGCTCGAGGACGTGCGGCGCGATGTCCCGGCGGAGCTCGTGGCGGAGATGCGCGAACGCTACCTGGCGGGCATGCCGGGGCTCGACCGGGCGGCCTTCGACGCCTCCTACGCGGCCCTGGGCGCCCAGCGCAACGCGAAGATCATCGGCATCTTCACGCGGCTCTGCCGGCGCGACGGCAAGCCGGATTACCTGCGCCACATCCCGCGGGCCTGGCGCCTCCTGGAGGGCGACCTGGCACATCCGGCGCTGGGTCCGGTGCGGGCTTGGTTCGACCGGGAGGTTCCTGGCGAGGCGCGCCGCGCGCCCGAAGCCGAGGGCCTGGCATGAGCGCGTCGAAGACGGCTCCCAAGCGCGCCATGGTCCTGGCCGCCGGCCGCGGCGAACGCATGCGGCCACTGACCGACAAGACACCGAAGCCCATGATCGAGGTGCGCGGCCGGGCCATGATCGACCGGGTGCTCGACCGCCTCGAGGAGGCCGGGGTGAAGCAGGCGGTGGTCAACCTGCATCATCTGGGCGAGCAGATCGAGCACCACCTGGCGGCGCGCCGCGGCCCGAGTATCGTTTTTTCGCATGAAGCCGAGCTGCTCGATACCGGGGGGGGCGTCGCAAAGGCCCTGCCGGACCTGGGCAAGCGGCCCTTCTTCGCGCTGAACGGCGACGTGGTCTGGCTGGACGGCGGTTCGCCGGTCCTGGAGCGTCTCGCCGCAGCGTGGGACAGCGCCGCCATGGACGTGTTGCTGCTGCTCCACCCCACGGCCTACGCCCACGGGTATCACGGTGCCGGCGACTTCTTCATGTCGCCCGGCGGCCAGCTCCGCCGGCGCCGCGAGCGCGAGGTGGCGCCCTTCATCTTCGCAGGGATACAGATCCTCCACCCACGCGTCTTCCAGGACGTGCCCGCGGGCGCCTTCTCGCTCAATCTCGTGTACGACCGGGCGGCGGCCGCCGGGCGTCTGTGGGGTCTGCGCCACGACGGTGAATGGTTCCACGTCGGCACGCCGGAGGCGCTGGGCGACGTCGAGAACGCCCTCCACCACCTGAGCCTGGGTGCGGTTCAGAGGTGAGCGAGGCCGCGCCAAGGATCGTCAATATTTCGCCCGGCGTGCCCTTCGTCGACACCCTGGCCCGGGGGTTGCTGTCGCGCTGGGAGGGCGATCCGCTGGAATTGTCCCGCGCCACGGTGCTGCTGCCGACCCGGCGCGCCTGCCGGGCGCTCGGCGAGGCCTTTCTGCGAGCCTCCGGAGGGCGGCCGCTGCTGCTGCCCCGGCTCGTTCCGCTGGGCGACCTCGATGCCGAGGAACTTCAGCTGACCGGTGACGAAGGGGCTCTGAGCGACTCGCTCGAGACCGGCCTGCCGCCGGCCATGCCGCCGCTCAGGCGCCAACTCCTGCTGGCCAGGCTGATCCTCGCCTGGTCCCGCGCCGAGGCGGGAGCCGCCGGCGGCCCGGTGCCCGGCGAAGACCAGGCCGCCCGCCTGGCCGAGGAGCTGGCCCGGCTGCTCGATCAGGTCGAGACCGAGGGCCTGGACTTCGAGCGGCTCGCGGCTCTGGTACCCGAGGACTACGCGGAACATTGGCAGACCACCCTTCGGTTCCTGAGCATCCTGACCGAGCGCTGGCCGGAGGTGCAGGCCGAGGAGGGCTGTATCGGTCCGGCGGAGCGCCGCCGCCGGCTGCTCGAAGCCCAGGCCGAGGCCTGGCACCGCAGTCCGCCCGCCGATCCGGTGATCGTGGCCGGGTCGACCGGCAGCATACCGGCGGCGGCGGCATTGATCGCCGTCGTGGCGAGACTGCCTCGAGGGCAGGTCGTTCTGCCCGGCCTCGACCGGACGGCCGATGAGGAGACCTGGGCGGAAATACGCGACGACCCGTCCCATCCGCAGCACGGTCTGGCAGCGCTCCTGGAGCGGCTGGAGGTGCCGCGCGAGGCCGTGGCAGAGTGGCCGGTTACGGGTCTTGCGGCGACCTCCACCAGCCGCGCCCAGTTCGTCAACCTGGCGCTGCGGCCGGCGGAGCAAACCTCCGAATGGCGTGCCATGGCGGGCGCTCGGGGCCGTGCCGGCCTGGAGGACGTCCTGGCCGGTGTGAAGCGGGTCGATTGTTCGGGGCCCGGCGAAGAGGCCACGGTGATCGCCCTGCTGCTGCGCCAGGCCCTCGCGGTTCCGGAGCGCCGTGCCGCCCTGGTGACGCCGGACCGCGGTCTGGCCCGCCGCGTCGCGGCGGAGTTGCGCCGTTGGGACGTCGAGGTCGACGACTCCGCCGGCACGCCGCTGGGCGAAACTCCGCCCGGCACCTTTCTCAGGCTGACCGCCGCCATGATCGCGGCGCGCCTGGCGCCCTTGCCGCTGCTCGCCGCGTTGAAGCACCCCTTGGCCGCGGGCGGGCTGTCGCAAGGCGCCTTCCGGGCCAGGGTCAGGGCGCTCGAGCGCGCCGCGCTGCGCGGCCCCCGGCCGGCGCCGGGATTTGCCGGCCTGATCGAAAGCCTGCCGGCAGAGGAGGCGGATCGGGAGCTGGCCGCCTGGCTCGCGGTGCTCGCCGAGGCCGCGGCGCCCTTCGTCCAAGCACTGAGCCGACCCCAGGCTGGTTTGGCCGAGCTGCTGGAGGCCCATGCCGCCTTCGCCGAGGCCCTGGCCGCCAGCGACACCTCGGCCGGCGCCGAACGGCTCTGGGCGCAGGAGGCTGGCGAAGCGGCCGCCGGTTTCGTCGCCGACTTGCGCGAGGCGGCGGGCGGCGCGCCGGCCTTCGGCGGCGAGCGCTACCCGGCCCTGCTCGACAGCTTGATGGCCGGCCAGGTCGTGCGCCCGCGCTACGGCAGCCATCCCCGCCTCGCCATCCTGGGACCCTTGGAAGCGCGCCTCCAGCACGCCGATCTGGTGGTGCTTGCCGGCCTGAACGAGGGCACTTGGCCGGCCGAGGTCGACCCCGGTCCCTGGCTCAGCCGGCCCATGCGGGCCCGCTTCGGACTGCCCGCCCCGGAACGGCGGATCGGCTTGGCGGCCCACGACTTCGCCCAGGCTTTCTCGGCGCCCGAGGTGTTCCTGACCCGCGCGACCCGGGTCGGCGGCACGCCCAGCGTGCCGTCGCGCTGGCTGCTCCGGATCGACGCCCTTCTGGCGGCGCTCGACCTGCCGGCCATCCAGGAGGAGCCCGGGTGGCGCGACTGGGCGGCGGCGATTGATCGGCCCGCCGAGGTTCGGCCGGCGCCGCCGCCGGAGCCGCGGCCGCCCGTGGCCGCGCGGCCGCGCCGCCTGTCCGTGACCCAGGTCGAGACCTGGATGCGCGACCCCTACGCGCTCTACGCCCGGAAGGTGCTCGAACTGGAGCCGCTCGACCCGATCGATGCCGATCCGGGCGCCGCCGACCGGGGCATCCTGATCCACAAGGCGCTCGAGCGGTTCCTGAAGGCCTATCCGGAGGTCCTCCCGGAGGATCCGGCCGCGGCCCTGCTCGCCGAGGGGGAGGCGGTCTTCGAGACGATCCGGGCCAAGCCCGGCGTCTGGGCCTTCTGGTGGCCGCGCTTCCGGCGCATCGCCAGCTGGTTCGCCGAGGCCGAGCAGGCCCGCCGCGGCGGGACCGTCCGCGCCTGGGGCGAGCGGCGGGGCCGCCTCGAGCTGGCCGGACCGGCCGGGCCCTTCGTGCTGAGCGCCACGGCGGACCGGATCGACCTCGGGCGCGACGGCGCGACCGCCATACTCGACTACAAGACCGGCGGCCTGCCGGGCCAGAAGGACATCGAGTTGGGCTTCGCGCCGCAGCTGCCGCTGGAAGCGGCGATCGCCGCGGCGGGAGGTTTCGGTCCCGACGTGCCGGCCGCCGTGCCGGCCAGCCTGGAATTCTGGCGACTGACCGGGGGCGAGCCGCCCGGCGAGGCCAAGGCGGTCAGGGGCGATCCCGGCGACCTGGCCGCCCGGGCCCTGGAGGGGCTGTGCCGGCTGATCGCCCTGTTCGACAATGCCGCGATGCCCTACGCCGCACTGCCGCGGCCGGACCGGGCGCCGCGCTACAACGACTATATGCACCTGGCGCGGGTCAAGGAGTGGTCGGCCGGCGGGTCGGGGGAGGGAGACCCGTGAGTCCCGCCGTCCAGCGCCGCGAGAAGGCCGGCAAAGCGGCCGCCGTCCAGAGACGCGCGGCTGAGCCGGAGACCTCGGTCTGGGTCGCGGCCTCGGCCGGCACCGGCAAGACCAAGGTGCTGACCGACCGGGTGCTCAGCCTCATGTTGCACGGCAGCGAGCCGGCGCGGATCCTCTGCCTCACCTTCACCAAGGCCGCAGCGGCTGAAATGGCCAACCGCTTGGCTGCACGGCTGGCCAAGTGGACGGCCTTGGCCGACGACCGGCTTGGCGGGGAGCTCGAAGAACTGCTCGGCCGCGCGCCCGGCGAGTCGACACTGGTTACGGCCCGCCGCCTGTTCGCTCGGGTGCTGGACGCGCCCGGCGGCATCAAGATCCAGACCCTGCATGCCTTCTGCCAGTCGTTGCTCGGCCGGTTCCCGCTGGAGGCGGGAGTGCCGGCTCACTTCCAGGTGCTCGACGAGCGCTCGGCGGCCGAGATGCTGACGGCGGCGCGGGAGGAAATGCTGGCCGCGGCCCGGCTGCCGGAGGGTGGCCCGCTGGCCGACGCCATTGCCGTGGTCACGGCCCATATCCACGAGCAGGGCTTCACCGAGCTGATGGCCGAGCTGATCAAGGAGCGGGCCCGCCTGGCCCGGCTGACTCAGGACCATGGCGGCATCGCGGGGGTGATCGCGGCGCTTTACCGCGTGCTGGAGGTCGGCCAGGCGGACAGCGCAGCGGCCCTGCTGGCCGAGGCCTCGGCCGACCAGGCCTTCGACCTCATGGGCCTGCGTCTTGCCGCGGAGGCCATGGCCGGAGGCTCCAAGACCGACCGCGCCCGTGGCGCCGTGATCGCGGACTGGCTTGCAGCCGCGCCGGAGGACCGGGCCGCGCGCTTTCAGGAGTACCTCTCGGCCTTCTTCACCAAGGGCGGCGAGGGCGAAGCTTACAAGGCGCTGATTCACAAGGAAGCGCTGGACGCTCTACCTGGGGCCGAGGATATCCTGGCCGGCGAGGCCGCGCGTCTCGAACGGCTGCGCGCCAAGCTGCGCGCCGTTACGGTAGCCGAGGCGACGGCCGCCCTGTTGCATCTGGGCGACGACATCCTGGAGGCCTACCGGCGGCACAAGCGGGCCAGGGGCCTGTTGGACTACGACGACCTGATCCTCGAGACCCGGAACCTGCTGGCGCGGCCGGGCGTGGCGGCCTGGGTCTTGTACAAGCTGGACGGCGGGCTGGACCATATCCTGATCGACGAGGCCCAGGACACCAACCCGGAGCAATGGCAGGTGGTCCAGGCCATCTCGGCCGAGTTCTTCGTCGGCGCGGGCGCGCGGGACGAGGTCCGCACGGTCTTCGCGGTCGGCGACGCCAAGCAGTCGATCTTCAGCTTTCAGCGCGCCGACCCGGCGGCCTTTGCCGGAATGCGCGCGCATTTCGCCCGGCGGGCGGGCGAGGCCGGGCGGCGCTGGGACAAGGTCGACCTGCAGGTCTCGTTCCGCTCGACGGCGGCGGTGCTTCAGGCGGTCGACCAGGTCTTCGCCGCTCCCGAAGTCCGGGACGGCGTCCTGTTCGGCGAGGCGGGGCTCAGCCACGACCCGGTGCGCGTCGGCCAGGCCGGCCTGGTCGAGCTGTGGCCCGCCGCCGAGCCCCGCGAGAGGGACGAACCCGAGCCCTGGGAGCCGCCGCAGGCGCGCCATGGCGCGGCGGCCCCGCGCACGCGGCTGGCCAGGCTGATCGCCCGGCGGATCTGGCGCTGGACCCGGGCCGAGGAGGGCACCCACGACCCCGAGGCCTGGCTCGCCTCCAGGGGCCGGCGGCTCAGGCCCGGGGACGTCCTGGTGTTGGTGCGGCGGCGCAACGAATTCGTCGAGGAGCTGGTGCGCGAGCTGAAGCAGTACGACGTGCCGGTCGCCGGGGTCGACCGTATGGTGCTGACCGAGCAGCTCGCGGTCATGGACCTGGTCGCGCTCGGCCGGAGCCTGCTGTTGCCCGAAGACGACCTGACCCTGGCCACGGTGCTCAAGGGGCCGCTGATCGGCCTCACCGAGGAGCAGCTGTTCGACCTGGCTTATGACCGTTCCGGCAGCCTCTGGGCCGAGTTGGCGCGACGGGCGGAGCGGGACGAGGCGGTCCGGGCGGTCTACGGTATCCTGACGGCGTTGCAGGCCCGCGCCGACTACGTCCGTCCCTACGAGCTCTATGGCGAGCTGCTCGGCCGCGGGCGGGGGCGGGAAAAGCTGCTGGCCCGGCTCGGCCCGGAGGCGGCCGACCCGATCGAGGAGTTCCTCTCCCTGGCGCTCGCCTTCGAGCGCGAGCAGGTGCCGTCCCTGGAAGGCTTCCTGCATTGGCTCGAGGCCGGGGCCCAGACGGTGAAGCGCGACATGGAGCACGGCGGCGACACGGTCCGGGTCATGACCGTGCACGGTGCCAAAGGCCTCCAGGCTCCGGTGGTCTTCCTCCCCGACACCCTGCAGGTGCCGCAGGCCGGCCGCGGCCTTCTGTGGCTGGAGCACGCGGGCGGTCTCGCCTTGTGGCCGGTCCGCAGGAGCTATGACGGTGCAGCCGCCGAACGGGCCCGCGCCGCCGCGGCCGAGGCCCAGGACCAGGAATACCGCCGCCTGCTCTATGTCGCCATGACTCGTGCCGAGGACAGGCTCTATGTCTGCGGCTGGAACACCCGATCCAAGGCGCCGAAAGCCTGCTGGTACCATTTGGTCGAGTCGGCCCTGCCGGTCCTGGCGGAAAAGGTCGACTTCGATTTCACCGGCGAGATCGACGGCGGCTGGGCCGGTCCGGGCCTGCGGCTCGCCACGGCGCAGGCGGCCGAGCCAGAGGAGGCGCCGGAGGCCGCGATCGACACCGGGCCGCCGGCAGGGCTGCCGCCCTGGGCGCGCGAGGCCGCGCCGCCGGAGCCGGCCCCGCCGCGCCCGCTCGCGCCGTCGCGCCCGGCGGCGGACGAGCCGCCGGTGCGATCGCCGATCGGCCCGGACGACGGCCTGCGATTTCGCCGCGGGCGGATCGTCCACCGCCTCCTGCAGAGCCTGCCCGATTTGCCGGCCGCGCGGCGTGCCGAGGCTGGCCGGCGCTTCCTCGCCGGACCGGTCCACCGGCTGAACGAGGCGCAGCAGGCGGAGATCCTGGCGGAGACCTTGGCAGTGCTCGACCATCCGGACTTCGCCGAGCTGTTCGGACCGCACAGCCGCGCCGAGGTACCGGTCTTCGGCACGATCGAAGGCGCCCGGGGCATCGAGGTGATTTCCGGCCAGGTCGACCGGCTCGTGGTGACCGACCGGGCGATCCTGGTCGTGGACTACAAGACCAACCGCCCCGCGCCCCGGGCCGAGGCTGACGTGCCCACGCTCTATCTGCGGCAAATGGCCGCCTATCGCGCTGTTTTGTCGGACATATACCCGGACCGGCCGATCGAGAGCTTTCTATTGTGGACGGAGGGTCCGCGAATCATGCACGTCAGCGATGCCCTGCTTGCAGGCCACGGGCCTTGACGATGTGCGGGGGTGCCCCCTAAATGAGTCCGTGTTAAGTTTCGAGTCCCGGCCCCCCGGCCGGTCCCCCGACAACGGCCACAGGGATAGCTGCATGACTACCACCAGAACCAGCGACGAGAGCTTCGACGACGATGTACTGAAGGCCGACGGTCCCGTGCTGGTCGACTTCTGGGCAGAATGGTGCGGTCCCTGCAAGATCATCGCCCCGGCGCTCGAGGAGATCGCCGAAGAGATGAACGGCCGGGTGACGGTCGCCAAGATGAACATCGACGAAAATCCCGCAACCCCGCAAAAATACGGTGTGCGAGGCATTCCGACACTGATGCTGTTCAAGGACGGCGCGGTCGCCGCCACCAAGGTCGGGGCCCTGCCGAAGACCCAGCTCGCCGAATGGGTCGAGTCGGTGATTTGACCCCGTAGCGCAGGCTTAGCCTCAGAGAGGAAAGACCCCGCCTGGCTTCAAGCGGGGTTTTTCGTAGCGGGCCGGTCCATTCAACCGTTGTCCGTGAGGACCCGTCCGGCGAGGTACAGCGAGCCGCAGATCACCACACGCCCCGGCCCGTCCGCGTCGGCGGAGATCCGCGACAGCGCTTCGGCAACGCCATGGGCCGGGCGCGCCGCAAAGCCGGCGGCCCTGGCTTCGCCCGCGGCCGCCTCGGGCGAGAGCGAGTTCGGCTCGCCGGGGATGGCGACGGCATGAAGCGATTGTGCCAGCGGCGCTAGCGGTTTCAAGAATTCCTTGACCGCCTTGGAGTTCATCATCCCGAAGATCAGGTGGAGCGGTCGGTCGCGCCGGCGGCCGAGTTCACCGGCCAAGGCCAGGCCGGCGGCGGCGTTGTGCCCGCCATCGAGCCACAGCTCCCAGCCCTCCGGTAGGAGGGCCGGCAGCGGCCCCTGCTTCAAGGTCTGCAAGCGGCCGGGCCAATGGGCTTCCGACAGGCCGCGGCCGAGCGCCCCGTCGTCCAACCCGAAACCCTCGAGCCGTCCGGCCGCGGCGAGAGCCATGGCGGCGTTTTCGATCTGATGTGCTCCCGAGAGGGCCGGCCGGTCGAAGGCTCGGCTCGTGCCGCCTTCGACAAACGTGAAACCGTGTTCGTTCGGTTCGAACCGCCAGTCCAGCCCGGCCCGGGACAAAGGGGCGCCGACCGCGGCCGCCCGCGACTCGATGACCGCGAGCGCTTCGGCCGCCTGCGGGCCGATCACCGCCGCCACGCCCGGCTTCAGGATGCCGGCTTTCTCGGCGGCGATCGCTTCCAGGGTGTCGCCCAGGAACTGTACGTGATCGATGGAGACCGGCGTGATCACGGAAAGCCGCGGCCGCTCGACGACGTTGGTGGCGTCCAGCCGGCCGCCCAGTCCGGTCTCGAGCAGCAGGATGTCGGCCGGGTGGCGGGTGAAAGCAAGAAAGGCCGCGGCCGTCGTGATCTCGAAGAAGGTGATCGGCGATGGGCCGTTCGCGGCCTCGCACTCCTCCAGGAGATCGACCAGCTCGGGCTCCTCGATCAAGGTGCCGTTCAAACGGATACGCTCGTGGAAGCGTGTCAGGTGGGGCGAGGTGTAGACATGGACCCGCCGGCCGCCGGCCTCCAGCATGGCGCGCAGATAGGCGATCACGGACCCCTTGCCGTTGGTGCCCGCAACATGCACGACCGGCGGCAGCTCGCGTTCGGGGTTGCCCAGGCGGTAGAGCAGGCGCTCGATCCGCCCGAGCGACAGGTCGATGACCTTGGGGTGCAGCCGGGTGAGGCGGTCTAGGACCGCGTCACTCGGTCTCGGCATCGCCGCCGGGATCGGGGTGATGGCCGCTGGTCGGCTTGTCATGGGGTATTTCGATATCGACCGCGTTCAGGGACACCACCTCGGCCGTGGGTGTCTTGTCGCGCAGCAGGGATAGAACCCGGATCAGGGTCTCGCGCAGCTCGCGCCGCTCGACCACCATGTCGACCATGCCGTGCTCCAGCAGGTACTCGGCGCGCTGGAAGCCGTCGGGCAGCGTCTCGCGAATGGTCTCCTCGATGACCCGGGCACCGGCAAAGCCGATGACCGCGCCCGGCTCGGCGACCGCGATATCGCCCAGCATGGCGAAGGACGCGGAAACTCCGCCGGTCGTGGGATCGGTCAGCAGCACGATGTAGGGCAGGCCGGCTTCCTTGACCATTTCGACGGCGATGACGCTGCGCGGCATCTGCATGAGGGACAGAATGCCTTCCTGCATGCGCGCGCCGCCGGAAGACGGCACGACGATCAGGGGCGCCGCCTGTTCGACCGCGAGGCGCGCCGCCGTCAGGAGTCCCTCGCCGACCGCAACCCCCATGGAGCCGCCCATGAAGGAGAAATTGAAGGCCGCGACAACGGTCGGATAGCCGCCCATATCGCCGTGAGCGATGACGATGGCGTCCTGCTCGCCGGTCTTGGAGAGGGCCTCGCGCAGGCGTTCGGAATAGCGCTTGCGGTCGCGGAACTTGAGAGGGTCGTGCGCGATGGCGGGCAGCTCGGCCCGGCTGTACTTGCCGTCGTCGAACAGCATGGCCAGACGCGCCTCGGCGCCGATGCGCATGTGGTAGGCGCAATGCGGGCAGACCCTGAGACAGCTTTCCAGCTCGCGATGGAAAATCATCTGCCCGCAGTCCGGGCACTTCTCCCAGAGGTTATCCGGGACCTCTGTTTTCTTTACCAAGGCCCGGATTTTCGGGCGAACGTAGTTCGAGATCCAGTTCATGGGTTCCTGCCCGCAGACGGGTTCACGTCGACCCGCCCCTGACACCCTCGGCCAGGGCGCCAACCGATTTGAGCACCGTCTCCACCAGCTCGGGCTTGGCCCGGCCATCGGCGTCCAGATGGCTCTTCACCTGCTCGACCAACGCGGAGCCGACCACGGCCGCGTCGGCCACCGCGGCGACCTCGGCCGCCTGGTCGGGCGTCTTGATGCCGAAACCGACGGCGATCGGCAGGTCGGTGTGCCGCTTGAGGCGTTCGACTGCGCTGCGCACGTCCACGCCAGCCGCGGAGCGCGTACCCGTGATGCCCATGATCGATACGTAATAAACGAAGCCGCTGGTATTCGCCAGAACCTTTGGCAGGCGCGCATCGTCGGTTGTCGGTGTCGCCAGGCGGATGAAGTTGACACCCGCGGCCAGCGCCGGCAGGCAGAGCTCCCGATCCTCCTCGGGCGGCAGGTCGACCACGATGAGCCCGTCGACCCCGGCGCCCTTGGCGTCGGCGAGGAATCGCTCGACGCCGTAATTGTAGATCGGATTGTAGTAGCCCATCAGGATGACCGGCGTATCCGCCTCGCCGTCGCGAAAGGCCCGCACCATATCCAGGATCTCGGCCAGCTTGATGCCCGCCTTGAGCGCCCGCTGGCTCGAGGCCTGGATCGCCGGGCCGTCGGCCATGGGATCCGTGAAGGGCATGCCGAGCTCGATCAGGTCGGCGCCTGCGGCCGGCAGGCCCCGGAGGATCCGCGACGACGTCTCGCGGTCCGGATCGCCGGCGGTCAGGAAGGTGACGAGCCCGCCGCGGCCGGCCTCTTTCAACGCCTGGAAGCGCTCGCGGATACGCCCAGAATCGGGCGCCGTCCCGCCGACCGCCGTCCGGGGCGCCGGAACGCTCACAGCGTTACTCCGAGAGCGTCGGCGACGGTGAAGACATCCTTGTCGCCGCGGCCGCACATGTTCATGACCATGATATGGTCCTTGGGTAGCTCGGGCGCGATCCTGCTGACATGGGCCAGCGCATGCGACGGTTCGAGCGCCGGGATGATGCCTTCCATTCGTGAACAAAGTTGAAACGCCTCGAGCGCCTCGGCGTCGGTCGCCGAGACGTATTCGACCCGCCCGACGTCGTGTAGCCAGGAATGCTCCGGCCCGATGCCGGGGTAGTCCAGGCCGGCGGATATCGAATGGGCCTCGAGGATCTGGCCGTCGTCGTCCTGCAGCAGATAGGTGCGGTTGCCGTGCAGCACGCCCGGCCGCCCGCCGGTCAGCGAGGCGGCATGCGCGCCGGTCTCGACGCCGTGGCCCGCGGCTTCGACGCCGATGATGCGCACGTCCTGCTCGTCCAGGAAGGGGTGGAACAGGCCGAGCGCATTGGAGCCGCCGCCGATGCAGGCGACCAGACTGTCGGGCAGCCGGCCCTCGGCCTCGAGGATCTGCTCGCGGGTCTCGCGCCCGATCACCGACTGGAAGTCGCGCACCATCGCCGGGTAGGGGTGCGGGCCGGCCACCGTACCGATGATGTAGAAGGTGCTCTCGACGTTGGCGACCCAGTCGCGCAGCGCCTCGTTCATGGCGTCCTTCAACGTGCGCGAGCCGCTCGAGACCGGCCGCACCTCGGCGCCCAGCAGCTTCATGCGGAATACGTTGGGCGCCTGGCGCTCGATGTCGACCTCGCCCATGTAGACGATGCAGGGCAGGTCGAACAGCGCGCAGACCGTGGCCGTCGCCACGCCGTGCTGGCCGGCGCCGGTCTCGGCGATGATCCGGGTCTTGCCCATGCGCTTGGCCAGCAGGATCTGGCCCAGGCAGTTGTTGATCTTGTGCGCGCCGGTGTGGTTCAGTTCATCGCGCTTGAAGTAGAGCTTGGCGCCGGTGTCGCCCTTGGCGAAATGCTCGGTCAGCCGGCTGGCGAAATAGAGCGGGCTCGGCCGGCCGATATAGTGCTTGGCGTAGCGGTCGAAGTCCTGCTGGAAGGCCGGGTCGGCCTTGGCGGCCTCGTAGGCCCTTTCGACCTCGAGGATGAGCGGCATCAGGGTTTCGGCGACGAAACGGCCGCCGAACACGCCGAAATGGCCCTGTTCGTCCGGGCCGCCCCGATAGGTGTTGAGGGAATCCATCGTGCGCGTTCTGGTCTTGTCTCGGAGACGGCGCAATCTGCCCCATTCCGCGCTGCCTCGCAATGCCCGTTGCGGCTTTGGCTTGTCACTGGGGTGGGGGTGGCGGATGCTAGGCACCACGATGGCCGATTCGCCTTGGGAGTGATCAGAGAGCACCTGTCGTGCCGCTGAGCGTCTATAGTCTCAAACCTCGTTTCCAAAAGCTCTTGAGGCCGGTCACCGCGGCGCTGGCCGGGGCCGGGGTCAGCGCCAATCAGGTAACCTTGGCCGCGCTCGCGCTGTCGATCGTTTGCGGGGGCGTGATCGCGCTCTGGCCGGAGCGAACTTGGTTGCTCCTATTGCTGCCCGCCGTGCTCTTGGTGCGCATGGGGCTCAATGCCGTCGACGGCATGTTGGCGCGCGAGCATGGGCAAGCCTCGGCGCTGGGCGCAATTCTGAACGAGCTGGGCGATCTGATATCCGATGCGGCGCTCTACCTGCCTCTGGCCCTGGTGCCGGGGCTGTCCGCACCGCTCGTGGTGCTTGCGGTGGTCTTGGCTCTTATCGCCGAGGCGGCTGGTATCCTCGCGCTCGCGATCGGCGCGGGACGCCGCTACGACGGTCCGATGGGCAAGAGCGATCGGGCCGTGGTCTTCGGCGGATTGGGGTTTGTGCTTGCCCTGGGTGCTCCGCCGGGACCTTGGCTCGACTGGGTGCTTTGGCTGGTCTTGCTGTTGTTGGTGCTGACCGCCGTCAATCGGGTGCGCAGGGCGCTCGAGGAACGGGCGCCGTGATCCTCATCACCCTGGCGCCCGCCGTTCTCTGGACCTTGGCTTCGATCTTCGGTGTTCTCGTGATCGCGAGTCTGGCCGTTGCCTGGCTTGCCCGCAGGAAACCGGGCGGTCATGGCGAACTCGTGCTCAGGGTCAAGTCGTGGTGGCTGATGGTGTCGCTTTTCAGCCTCGCCCTGGTGTTCAGCCGCGGCGCCGCGCTGGCGCTGTTCGGCTTGATAAGCTTTCTGGCGCTCAAGGAGTACCTTTCGCTGATCCCGACGCGCCGCGCCGACCGACGGGTGCTGTTCTGGGCCTACCTGGCGATCCCCGTGCAGTTCCTCTGGGTCTTCATGGAATGGTACGGGATGTTCATCATCTTCGTTCCGGTCTACATGTTTCTCGGGCTGGCCTTTCGCATGGTGGTCGGCGGCGTGACCCAGGGGTTCCTGCGCGCGGCGGGGATGCTGCACTGGGGCCTGATGGTCACGCTGTTCAGCCTGAGCCACGTGGCCTATCTGCTGGCCTTGCCGGCCGAGGGGAACCCGCCGGCGGGCGGTCCCGGACTGTTGCTTTTCCTGGTCGTAGCAACCGAGGCGAACGACGTCTTTCAGTACCTCTGGGGGCGCGGCCTGGGGCGGCACCGGGTCATGCCCTCGGTCAGCCCGAACAAGACCTGGGAAGGTTTGATCGGCGGCGTTTCGACCACGATCCTGCTGGCGGCGCTGCTGTCGGTTTGGCTTACCCCGTTCTCCTGGCCCCACGCGCTGGCGGCCGGCCTGATCATCGGCCTCGGCGGATTCTGCGGCGACGTGACGATCTCTGCGGTCAAGCGCGACCTGGGCGTCAAGGACAGCGGCAGCCTGCTGCCTGGCCATGGGGGCATTCTGGATCGTGTCGACAGCCTCGCCTTTACGGCACCGCTGTTCTTCCACTTCACCTATTACTTCTACTATTGAGCTCTGCTCGCACCGTCGGAGCGGTCCCGTGAATAGAGTTCTTCGCTACTGCTTCTTTCTCGTCGTGGTCCGGCCACTCGTGCTGATCGTGCTCGGCATCAATATCCGCCACCGCGAACGTCTGCCCATGGCCGGACCGGCGATCATCGTGGCCAACCACAACAGCCACCTCGACACGCTTGCGCTGATGACCCTGTTTCCCCAGCGGTTGCTCGAGAGTCTCAGGCCCGTGGCGGCGGCCGATTACTTCTTGAGCCGAAAAGGACTGGCATGGTTCGCGACGCAAATCATCGGGATCATCCCACTCAGCCGCAAGCTGCACCACTCGGGGGGCGATCCGCTCAAGGGCTGCCACGAGGCGTTGGATCGGGGAGATATCTTGATCATCTTTCCCGAGGGTAGCCGGGGCGAGCCGGAACATCTGGCAGCCTTCAAGACCGGTATCGCGCACCTGGCCGAACGTCATCCTCAGACACCGGTGATCCCCGTCTTCCTACACGGCCTCGGCAAGGCCCTGCCCAAAGGGGAATCCCTTCTGGTGCCGTTTTTCTGCGATATCTTCGTCGGCGCCAAGCTCGCTTGGCCGGGCGCACGCCAGGAGTTCATGGCCGCACTCGACGGTGCCATCCGCTCCCTGGCCACGGAAGGAAAGCTGCCGGACTGGGAGTGAGCCGGCGGCGACGGTGTTCTCCGGTGGCTCAGCGGGCGGCGCAGGGCTGCAATTCACCGAACGGCTCGTCGCTAACGCCCGGGAGGACGGCACGCAGTGCCGCCACGTGCGCATCCGTCAAGACAGCCTTGGGCCGCCTCCCAGTCGAAAAAGAAGCTGCCGACCGAAGCGCGTTGCGCCGTTGTCCAGTTGGCGAAGCCGTAGACCAGAAAAAAGAACGGACCGAGGAAGCAGAGCCACAAACAGGCTTCCTTTATCGGCCGAGTGGTAGCTGCTGCACCCAAGGTTCAGACCTTCCGCGCCAGCGACACTGTGAAGATACCGTCCTCGTCGATCGCCATGGCTATCTTCTCGAAGCCGGCCTCGGCTGCCAATGCATCCATTTCCGCCTGGGTCCGGCGTCGCATGATCCAGGGTTCGCCGCCGCGGTGGCTGGTCAGCACGCGCGCGATGAACTCGATCTGCGGGTGCCAGGGCTGGCCCGTGTAGACGAGGAATCCGCCGGGCACCATCGCCTCCGCCAGGCCGGCGAGCGAGGCGCGTACAGGCTCGTTGTCGGGGAACAATTCGTAGAGACCGGAGACGATCCCGATGTTGGGCTTGGGGGTGATTCGGGCTAGCGATTCTCGGTCGAAGGCGTCGGCCTGTTCGAACGCGACGCCCCCCAGGCCCATTTCCGCCGCCAGCACCGCTCCCGCGCGGACGTTGTCGTCGCTGAAATCGCGCAACAGCGCCGTGATCGCTTGACCGTTGCGCCGGGCGAGGACGTCCAGCACGTAACGGCCCTGACCCGTCGCGATGTCGACGATATGCACCTTCTCGCCATTGCTGCGGATATTGTCGATCGCTTGCTCCAGCATCGCCTCGAGGTGGCGTTTGCGCTGACGGATGCCGCGCCAACCCGGGCTGTCCAGGTATTGCCGGTCGATCAACCGGCCGAGCGGCGTCAGACCTTTGGCTTCGTTGCGGTAGACGTAGTCCAGCGTGGCGCCCGAATCGAAGCCGGTCCGCCACCCGACCTGGACGCCCTCGCTCAATCGGCCGAACGTCCGCAGGAAGAAGCGCATCAGCGCAAAGCCGCTGCCGGCGATTGTCGTGGCCGGCCGATGCAGCCGATCGAATTCTCTCTTGGTATAGCCGGTGCGGTCCGCATTGATGTGATCGAGTGCCTTCGGCGGGTTGGCGAAGACATCCTCGATGAAATCGCGGGCCTTGCCGATCGGCAGGTGACTGTCAATCTCGTTGAAGGTGTCGTGCAGGAAGCCAGGAAAGACGTGCATCTCCTTCCTCGGACTCGACAGCCCCTCGAAGAAGAGACGCTGGGGCGGCTGCTCTACGACCCAGTCGCCGCCCGAGGTCAGGACCAGCACCGGAACCGTGATGGCTGCCGAATCTTGAATCAGCCGTGTGGCCGCATCGCGCAGTCCCAGGAGAATGTTCACCGCGATGTTCGGCGTGATCAACGGATCCTCGTTGTAGGACCGCGCCTTCGCCGGGTCACGCGTCAGCAGCTTGCCCTTTACATAGCTCTTGATGAAGGTCTTGCCCCTGATCTTCTGTAGCAGGCGTAGCCCCGGCACGGCGAAGGGTACATAGAGTCTGACGCGCAAGGCGGGGCTTCCCAGCACCAGCGCCCGGATGGGCGGCGCGTAGTCGTGCACCCAGGTACTGACCAGCACGCTGCCGACGCTGTGCGCCATGACGACGATGTTCTCGTTGGCGAATCCGTGTTCCGTGGCGACATGCCGGACGAAGCTATCGACGTCCTTGACGAGCGTCCCGAAGCTTTCGGCATAGCCGCGTTCACCCGGCGACCGGCCGTGGCCGCGGGCATCCCAGGCAAAGATCGAATAGTCCGGCAGATCGAGCTTGTCGATCACGTCCTGCCAGCGCCCCGAGTGCTCGTGGCCCCGATGGAACAAGATAATCGCCCGATCGCCGGGTGCCTCCGTCGGCCAAGCCCGGTAGAACAGCTCCGTCCTGTCCCAGGTTGCAAAGGTCTTCTCGATCGATGGCCGCATGTGAGTTCCTCTTTGCTCCTTTGCGGCGATCACCTGCGGATCCGGCGGGCGGGAGACGTGGCACTCTGTCGCCGCCGCGGCTGGATCCTCGCTATAGGCGGCGAATTCGACCGGCTCTCGCGCCGTGTTGTTATAAGGCGCGTGCTGGGAAATCCGGAACGGCATGAACATCTGGCGGTCCTCGGTCCCGGCCGTCGCAGGGACTCTCCCGCGATCCACCCGCCGTTCAGTGCAGCCCGACGGCCCTGGGGGTTCTCTCGGCGGCCCGCCCGTGCTCTTCGGTCACGCCGACAGCCGTCAAGAGATCGCCGATTTCCTCTCGGGCATGCTCGTGGCTCTTGTTGTTCCAGGGCTCCGCCCCTTCGTCGGACAGGTCGAGCAGCGTGAAGCCGCTTTCGAAATAGGCCCGATAGGAAACACGTTCGCTGAACCCGGGTTCGAGACGGAAGCCCATGCGCTCGGAGAGTTGATTCAGAAGGGCCGAGATCTCTCGGTTGTTGCGCGCGTCGATGTGCGCCAGGCGGTTGCGCATGACGATCCAGTCGATCGCCTTGCCGCCGTCCGATCGCCGCTGCTTGTTCAGGTCCCAGACCATCTTGCAGTATTCGCTGGGCGCCAGTGCCCTGCGCTTGCTGCGGTCGATCTTGGCCAGCACGTCGATATCGAGGAAGCTATCGTTGAGCGGCGTGATCAGCGTGTCGGCATTGAAGTGGGCAATGCGGGACAGGTACGACTCGCTGCCCGGGGTATCGATGACCACGTAGTCGCAGCCGGCAAGCTGGGCGAAGGCCTCGCGGACTCGCGCCCGGTCCTCGGATTCCGCCTGGCCGCGATCGCGCAGGGCGGAGCGCTCGACGCGGCGGTGCAGCGGCATCGGGAGGCCCCGGTTGCCCGCCGCGGCAGCGGCCGCGCGGTTCCTGAGGAAGGTCGACAGCGTTGCTTGCCGGCCGTCGAAGTCGAGGGTGCCGACCTTGCGGCCGAGTTTGAGCAACGCGACCGCCAGGTGCATTGCGGCGGTCGATTTCCCGGTCCCGCCCTTCTCGTTCCCCAGGGCGATGATGTGCGGCGCCTTGCCGCGCCCCTTGGTGACTGCGAGACGCTCGTCGCAGAGATCCGGAGAGGCGATGCCCAAGGCGGCGGATATCTCTGTGATCCGGGTCACTTCCCGTACCGAAAAACCGTCGCCGGCCTGGCCGATCGCCCGGGCGATCCGCATGATGAGGTCGGTGGCCTGGCGGTCGCCGGCGGCCTCCGATACGCAGCTCAGCGCTCGGCCCCTGCCGGCTTCCTCGTGATCGCGCAGCGCGGTGGCGAAGCCGTTGAACAGGTCGATCGCCACATGGACCTCGAAGACCTTGAGCGCGTCCAGCGAGGCCAGGACCTTGTCGAGGGTCGCTCGCTTGGCGAAGGAGACCTCGCCGTCGGATGCCGCGACCAGCGCCGCTGCGGCCATGGCGGCCTCCAGGACCACACGGCTATGCATACGCGCGGACAGGGCGTGGATGTTTTCGCTCAGCCTGCCGAACAGGTTCACTTGGACGGCCTCGGCACCATTCGAGCCAGCAACGTTGCGACAACGGGGGCCGTCCAGATCACGGCAAATCGCACCCAGTGCGGACCCCACTGAAGCACATTGAACCGTTCGGTTGTCGCACTCCGTTTCGAGTCGTGTCCAGGGCTATTTGCTGTCGTCTGCCGGGGGGCCGCGGGCTCCTGATCGCTCGGCTAGAGTGCGCGCGCGGTTTCGAGAAACGCCGCGATCTTAGCGGGGTCCTTGATGCCGGGCCGGTCTTCTACACCGGAGGATACGTCGACCGCGCGTGCCCCCGAAATCTCGACTGCCTCGGCCAGGTTGTCCGGGTCCAGTCCGCCGGACAACATCCAGGGACGGCGCCAGGACCGCCCGGCCAGCAGCCGCCAGTCGAAGGTCACCGCATTGCCGCCCGGCAACGCGCCGGTCATGTGCTTGGGCGGCTTGGCATCGAACAGCAGTCGATCGGCGACTTCGAGGTAGCGGCTTGCCGCCTCCAGGTCCTCGGGTTCGGCGACTTTGATGGCCTTCATGACCGGGTGGCCGAATTGCCCGCTGATCGCGGCCACCCGGCCCGGCGCCTCGGACCCATGGAGCTGGATAAGCTCGATCGGCACCTGCTTCAGGACCGTGCTCAGGGTCGCGTCGTCCGGGTCGACGAACAGCCCGACCTTTACGATGCCCGGCGGCACGCGGGCCGCCAGCGCGGCGGCCTCGGCCGGGCCCAGGTAGCGCGGCGAGGGCGGATAGAACACCAGACCGACCAGCCCGGCACCGCCGCCGATCGCGGCGGCCATGGCCTCGGCCGTGTTGATGCCGCAGATCTTCACCTCGATCGCCATGGCTTGTCCTGTTCGCACCATTCCTCGACATGGAAGGACCACGGATGGTCCGGCAGCGTCAAGTGCCGGCGTCGTCATTCGGGGGGACTCCGGCAAGGGGGCCGCCAGGCGGGCCAAGAGCGTCAGGAATCCATCCGGTACAGGTGCGGAACGCGACCGAGATCAGGCTGAGGCTGAGGGCTATGAGGATATAGTTGAGTGCAATATTAAGCGTCTCCACGGCCGTCATCAGGAAAGCCGTGTCCTCGGACTCGTGCAGGGCCCCAGTGAACGGGGTGAGCAGGACCTGCAAGACGATCATCATGCCGAGATATGCCAGAATCATGGTCGTGAACATGGCCCCGAACAGTCGCAGGCCCTGGCCTTTGCTGTGACGCCAAGCCAAGGCGAGCCCATAGATCTCATCCACGGCGACCGCCGGGAACACGAAGCTGATACGCAAGAAGAGATACATCACCAGCACCAGGCTGATGAGCGCGACGAGGACGGCGCGCATGTCGAGGCTCGCCGTCGCCGGCCCCTCGGGTGTCAGAAAGGCAGAGGCGACGACGGGCTGGTAAAGAAAGCTCGCGCCGTAGCTGACCGCCGTGATGATCAACAGATAGCCGAGGAAGCGCCAATG
The DNA here is from genome assembly GCA_947258885.1 of uncultured Kiloniellales bacterium. Taxonomy (GTDB): domain Bacteria; phylum Pseudomonadota; class Alphaproteobacteria; order Kiloniellales; family JAKSDN01; genus CAMYKD01. Next base: position 30,697 of record CAMYKD010000006.1, read on the forward strand.
CCGCCTCTCCCAAACCGGAATCACCGGCGGTGGTGCGTCCAGCAGCACGGCGCGATGCCAGGCCACCGCGAAAATCGTGTAAGGCCCGAGCGTGAGCAACCCCAGAATCTGGATCAGGACAGGGCTTTCCCCGGCGGCCCGGCTCAGGACCAGGATGACCAGGGAGAGCAGGAACGGCACCAGGGCGGCCCGCATCAGGTGGCCGAACCGGCCGAACACGCTGCGATAGGCCGCGGAGACCGACGCGCCGACCGGCAGGTCGCTGAGGGGAGCCGGAGGCGGTCCCATAGACATGGCGCGCTTTATCCCGCGAGCTCGCGGTCGATGCGCCGGGCCGCGGCGGCCGGGTCCTCGGCGCCGGTAATCGGCCGGCCGATCACCAGGTAGTCCGCGCCTGCGGCCAGCGCTTCGGCCGGGGTCGTGACGCGCTTCTGGTCGCCCTTGGCCGCCCAGTCGGGCCGGATGCCGGGCACCAGGAGGACGAAGGCGGGGTCGCACGCGCGCCGCAGGGCCGCGATCTCCCGCGGGCTGCAGACCACGCCGTCCAGGCCGCTCTCCTGGGCCAGGCGCGCCAGACGCAGGACCTGATCGCCGGCCGGTCCCGCTTGGCCGACGGCCTCCAAGTCGTCGTCGTCCAGGCTGGTCAGCACCGTCACCCCCAATACCAGGGGACGCGGCACCTCGGCGTCCTCGGCGGCCTCGCGCGCGGCCTCGGCGGCCGCCTGCATCATGGTCCGGCCGCCCGAGGCGTGCACATTGAGGATGGCCGGGCGCAGGTGGACCGCCGCGCGCACCGCGCCTGCCACCGTGTTGGGAATGTCGTGGAACTTGAGATCGAGGAAGAGCCGCTCCCCGCCGGCCACGGCGCGCACGCCGTCCGGGCCCTGGGCGGTGAAGAACTCCTTGCCCAGCTTGACCCCGCCGACCAGCCCCGCCAGGGCACGCGCCAGATTGGCCGCCCGGGTCAGGTCCTGGGTGTCGAGCGCGACGTAAATGCGGTCCTTCGGCTCATCCGGCGTCATGGCCCGACCTTGTAGCAGAGCGCGGGACGGCGGTCACGCCCCCGGCCCGGCCCTGGGCCCGGTGCCGCTACCGGGCGAGAGTTTGAAGCTCGTAGGCGCGCTCGCCGTGGGCAACGATGTCCAGGCCCTCGATCTCGTCTTCCTCGCTGACCCGCAGCGCCACGACGAAACCGACGATCTTGACGATGACGAAGGTCACGACGCCCGACCAGATCGCGACGACGCCGACGCCGAGCAATTGGACGAGAACTTGACCGCCCATCGTGCTTCCCTCTGCCAAGCCCATGCCGCCCAGGCCTGTTACGGCGAATACCGCGGTCAGGATCGCGCCGAGCGCGCCCCCGACCCCGTGCACGGCGAAGACGTCGAGGGAATCGTCGATCTTGACCACCCGCTTGATATACATCGTGGCCGCGAAACACGAGAGGCCGCCGACAAGGCCGATGACGAGTGCTCCCACGGGCCCGACGAACCCCGAGGCCGGGGTGATCGAGGCCAGGCCCGCGACCATGCCGGTGACCGTCCCGATCAGGCTCGGCTTGCCGTACTTGACCCACTCGGTCACCGCCCAGGACAACGCCCCGACCGCGGCGGAGATGTGCGTCACCGTCATGGCCATGCCCGCCGAGCCGTCCGCGGCCAGTGCGCTGCCCGCGTTGAAGCCGAACCAGCCAACCCAGAGCATGGCGGCGCCGGTCATGGTCATGCCTGGCGAGTGGGGCGGCGTGATCTCCCTGGGGAAGCCTCGGCGGCCGCCGAGCACCACGGCCAGGACCAGCGCCGAGATACCGGCGGTGACGTGAACCACAATGCCGCCGGCGAAGTCCATGACGCCCAGGTCCGCGAGCCAGCCGCCACCCCACACCCAGTGGGCGGCCGGCGCATAGACCAGTATCAGCCAGATGGCGCTGAACAGGATCACCACCGGGAAGTTGATGCGCTCGGGATAGGCGCCGGCGATCAGCGCCGGCGTGATGATCGCGAAGGTCATCTGGAACATGAAGAAGGTCGTTTCGGGGATCGTGCCGGACAGCGAGTCCGCGCCGACGCCGGCCAGAAAAGCCTTGTCCAGTCCGCCGATCACCGGATTGAGCGCGCCGCCGTCGCCGAAGGCGAGGCTGTAGACGCCGAACAGCCACAGCAGCGAGGCCACGCAGCAGATCGTGAAGCAGTGCATCAGCACCGAGAGCACCGCTTGGGCCCGGACCAGGCCGCCGTAAAACAGCGCCAGGCCCGGCAAGGTCATGAACAGGACCAGCGCGGTTGCGGTCAGTATCCACGCCGTGTCGCCGCCGCTCAGGCCGCCCCCTTCGTCGGCCAGGCCCGCCGACGACCAGAAAACGAGGCCCAGTGCCATGGCCGCTCCGGCCACCGTGTTCCGTCCGATCCGTGTCATCGTGATTCCCCCTTCTCAATGCCAGCGCTCCAGGCCCGTTCGCCGTGCCGCGCGACCTTGTAGCAGAGACCTGCCGTGCGGTCACCACGGCGCGCCTTGAGCGCCGGACAACGCCGGCCGCGGCGCGCGGGACGGCCGGTCCTAAACCCGTTCCACGGCGAGCTGGGCCGCCGCCAGGTCCTCGAGCGCGGTGCCGACCGACTTGAACAGGGTGATCTGGTCGTAGAAACGTCGGCCGGCGCGTTCGCCGCGCGTCAGTTCGAAGAGGTCGCCGGCGATGTCGTCCGGGTCGAGTACGCGGCTCTCGACCGGCTGGACGATGTCGCCCGCCTCCGTGCAAGCTCCGGCGCGGGTGTCGACGAAGACCCGGGCGCGCCGGATCGAGGCGTCGTCGGTCTCGCGCATGTCCGGCTTAAAGCCGCCGACCAAATCCAGGTGCTGGCCGGGGCGTAGCCACTCGCCGAGGACCAGGGGGTCGTGGCTGAGCGTGGCGCAGCTGATGATGTCGGCGCCCTGGGCGGCGGCCGGCAGGTCGCCGGTATGGGCGACCCGGAACTCCCGGCGATCGAGGCGCTTGGCCAGCTTGGCCGCCTTCTCCGGCGAGCGACCCCAGACCAGCACGTTGCAGATCGGCCGGACCGATGCATGGGCCATGATCAGGTGCGGTGCCAGGGCCCCGGTGCCGACCATCAGCAAACGCTCGCAGTCGGGCCGCGACAGGTAGCTGGAGGCGAGCGCCGAGGCGGCGGCGGTGCGTTTCAGCGTAAGCATCGGCCCGTCGATCAGGGCTTGAGGCGCGCCGCTGTTGCCGTCGAGCAGCAGATAGGCCCCCATGACCGCGGGCAGCGCCCGTTCTGCGTTGCCCGGAAACACGGTCGCGATCTTGACGCCGATGTGCCGTCCCGCCTGCCATGCCGGCATCAGCAGAAGAGTACCGTCCGGCCCGCCCGACGCCCCGAGGTCGTGATGGTGGCGTAGCGGCAACTCGGCGCCCCGGCGAAAGGCCTGACGCAGGCGCTCGACCAGGGAATCCCAGTCGAGTGCGCCCTCGACCTCGGCTGCCGATATGACTCGCACGGCTCGGCGGCCGGCTAGGCCGCGGGCAGCTCGGGACCGCTGCCCCGAACCACGTTTGGCGGGGGCCGCGTCGCTACCGCCGACGTCTGGGAGTCGGGCCTGGCGGCGGCGCGCTCCTGGCTGTGCCGTTGCACCTCGCGCTCCAGCTTGGCGACTTGGCCGCGCGCCGCGCGGGCTTGCCGGCGTTGCTTGCCGCCGGAAAGCCACATGACGAGGGCGCCGATCAGAAAGCCGATCAGCATGCTGCCAAGGACCAGGACGAATACCGGCACTTCGGCCGCGACCTCGAAGGGCCACAAGTCCAAGGGTACGAAATGCCGGTTCGCCACGGCGAAAACGACGATCACCAGGGTGAGCGGGAGGGTCAGAATCCACGAGAAGTGTTTCACGGGCGTGACCAGGGTTGCCTCACGAAATCGACCGGCGGTCTACCGCGCCCGGCCGGCGCGCCCTCAACTCTTGTCGTTCAGGCGGTCGCGCAACTGCTTACCCGTCTTGAAGAACGGGATAAACTTTTCCGAAACGGCCACGGCCGTGCCGGTGCGCGGGTTGCGGCCGATGCGCGCTTCGCGGCGTTTCACGGAGAAAGCGCCGAAACCGCGCAGCTCCACGCGGTCGCCCCGGGACAACGCATGGCCGACCTCGTCGAAGATCGTGGTCACGATACGCTCCACATCCCGCTGGTAGAGGTGCGGATTGAGTTCGGCAATACGTTGAATCAATTCGGACTTCGTCATGACCCCATGTCCCCAACCAGAGTGTCCGACGATCAGACCGGCGACAGATGCCACCCCAAGATCCCGGGGCTGTCGGCCCGGACACCAGCTAACCCATTAGAGGGTGCCAGAGGCACAGCAGTCCGTCAAGGGTAAGTCGTTCAGAACAAAGGCGTTTTTTGCAATGCAGCAGCGCCCCGACCAAGCGCCGCGAAGAAAACGGCCCGGCGTCGCAAGGGTTTCGCCGGGCCAGCATTCGAGAATCACGGTCTGGCTGAAGTCACTCCGCCGTATCGTCGCCCGCTTCAGGGGTATCGCCGGCATCGGATTCCTCAGGCTCCTTCGGCGACTTCTTGGCGGCCTTGGCAGGTTTCTTCTTGGCGGTCTTGGCCTTCTTTTCTTCCTTTTCGGCGGTCTCGTCGGCCGACTCATCAGCCTTCTTCTCGGCCTTTTTCTTGGCCTTCTTTTCTTCCTTTTCGGCGGTCTCGCCGGCCGACTCATCAGCCTTCTTCTCGGCCTTTTTCTTGGCCTTCTTTTCCGTCCCGGTTTCGCTCGCGTCTTCCTGGGTCTCCTTCTCCTTGGCCGCCCTGGAGAAGGCCGCGCCGAGGATATCGCCGAGGCTGGCGCCGGAATCGGACGAGCCGTACTCGGCCATGGCCTGCTTCTCTTCCTGGATCTCACGCTGCTTGATGGACAGCGTGACCTTCCGGGTTTTCTTGTCGATGCTTATCACCCTGGCGTCGACTTTCTCGCCCACGGCAAAGCGGTCGGGCCGCTGCTCGCTGCGGTCGCGCGACAGCTCCGCCTTCCGGATGAAACCGAGAACACCGTCCCCGACCTGGACTTCGATGCCGTTGTCGAGCACGTGATGCACGGTGCCGGTGACGACGGCGCCTTTCTTGAGGGTCTCGGCTGCCTGGCCGAAGGGATCTTCGGTGAGCTGCTTGATGCCGAGGCTGATTCGCTCCTTATCGACATCGACGTCGAGAACCTTGACTTTGACGACATCGCCCTTGGCGTAGTCCTTGACGGCTTCCTCGCCGCTGCGGGACCAATCCAGGTCGGACAGGTGCACCATGCCGTCGATATCTCCCGGCAGGCCGACGAAGAGCCCGAACTCGGTGATGTTCTTGATCTCGCCCTCGAGTTCGGAACCGGCCGTATATTTCTCGAGGAAATCGTCCCAGGGATTGCCCAGGCATTGCTTGAGGCCCAGGCTGATGCGCCGTTTCTGTTCGTCCACGTCGAGCACCATCACCTCGACCTCCTGGCTGGTCGAGACGATCTTGCCCGGGTGGATGTTCTTCTTGGTCCAGCTCATTTCGGAAACGTGGACCAGACCCTCGATGCCGGCTTCCAGCTCGACGAATGCGCCGTAATCCGTGATGTTGGTCACCCGGCCGGTGAACCTTGCATCGACCGGATACTTGGCGGCAACGCCCTCCCAGGGGTCGGCCTCGAGCTGTTTCATGCCGAGGCTGATACGCTGGGTCTCCGGATTGAAGCGGATCACCTGGACCTGGACCTGCTGGCCGATCGACAGGGCGTCCGTCGGATGGTTGATACGCTTCCAGGAAATATCGGTCACGTGGAGCAGGCCGTCGACGCCGCCCAGGTCGACGAAGGCGCCGTAGTCCGTGATGTTCTTGACCACCCCGGTCAGAACCTGGCCTTCCTTGAGGTTGGCCACCAGTTCCGAGCGCTGTTCGGCGCGGGTTTCCTCGAGCACGGCGCGGCGCGAAACCACGATGTTGCCGCGCGACCGGTCCATCTTGAGGATCTGGAAGGGTTGCGGCGAGCCCATCAGCGGGCTGACATCGCGAACCGGGCGGATGTCGACCTGGCTGCCGGGCAGGAAGGCCACGGCGCCCGATAGGTCGACGGTGAAGCCGCCCTTGACCCGGCCGAAGATCACGCCGCTCACCCGCTCGTTCTTCTCGAAGGCCTTCTCCAGTTGCACCCAGGCTTCCTCGCGCCGGGCCTTCTCGCGGGACAGCACGGCCTCGCCGTTCTTGTTCTCCATGCGCTCGAGGTAGACCTCGACCTCGTCCCCGGGCTTCAATTCGGTGCCCTCGCCGGTCTTGGCGAATTCCTTCAAGGCCACGCGGCCCTCGGACTTGAGGCCGACGTCGACCAGGGCGCTGTCGCCCTCGATGGCGATCACGGTGCCCCTGAGGACCGTGCCCTCCAGGCGCACGGTGTCACCCAGCGACTCCTCGAGCAGGGCGGCGAAATTTTCCTTGTCCGGTACGGCGGCTTCGGTTGCGGCGTTTGCCATGAATTCTATCTTCCTTCTCTACTTCGGTTTGGTTTACGGGCCGGCCGGTTGCATCCGGCGGTCTTCCCAGGCCCATCCCGGGCGTAGACCTCGTTGACTCGGGCAGCTGGCCGTCAGGGCCTGATGGCGGGGTGACGCGAAAGGATATGACCGAGCGCGGTCGCAAGCACCGCGTCGGCGTTCATCTCCGTCGTATCCAGGACGACAGCATCCTCCGCCGGCCTTAAAGGCGCAGCTTCCCGCCCGCTATCGCGGGCATCACGATCCCGCACCTCTTGCAGGACGCGCGCGTATATACTCCGCTCGCCGCCTTCAAGCAACTCTTTGTGTCGGCGACCGGCGCGAATTTCGGGGCTCGCCGTGACGTAGAACTTCACCTCGGCGCCCGGGCAGACCACGGTGCCGATGTCCCGGCCGTCCAGCACCGCGCCCGCCTGTCCGCCCGGCGGGTGTTCGGCAAAGCGGCGCTGGAAGGCGAGCAGGGCGGCACGCACCTCCGGAACGGCGGCGACGACCGAGGCGCCCTGGCCCACCTCCTCGCGGCGCAGGTCGCCGCGTTCCAGGTCCTCCGGCTTGAGGGACCCAGCCGCCCGGACCGCCGCCGCGGCATCCCGGGTGTCGCGGCCGGCTGCCAACACCTTTGCCGCCACCGCGCGATAGATCCGGCCGGTATCCAAGTGCGCGAATCCCAGCTCCGCGGCCAGGCGACGGGCGAGCGTACCCTTGCCGGCCGCCGCGGGCCCGTCGACCGCGATGATCACGGGCTGTCCCGGGTCGCGGAGAACCGCGCCCCCAGGTCGGCCATCAGCGCTTGGAACCCGGGGAAGGAGGTGGCGATCGGCGCGGAATCGTCGACCGTAACCGGCCGTTCGGCGGCTAGGCCGAGGACCAGGAAAGCCATGGCGATCCGATGATCGAGCTGCGTCGCCACGGTGCCGCCGCCGGGCGGACGGCCGCCGCGACCCTGTACTGACAGGCTGTCCGGGCCTGCCTCGACCTCGACGCCGCAGGCGGTCAGGCCGCGGGTCAGCGCGGCTAGGCGGTCGCTCTCCTTGACCCGCAGCTCGCCCAGGCCCGGCATAACGGTTCGTCCCCGGGCACAGGCGGCGGCCACGGCCAGGATCGGATACTCGTCGATCATGGTCGGCGCCCGCCCGGCGGGCACGTCGACCCCCTGCAGCTCGGAGCCCCGGATCACGAGATCGGCGACCGGCTCGTCGCTCTCCTCGCGCCGGTTCTCGAAGGTGATCCCTGCGCCCATCTCCTGGAGGGTCGTGTAGAGCCCGGCGCGCAGCGGATTGGTCCCGACTCCGTCGAGGCGAAGCTGCGACCCGGGCAGAACCGCGGCCGCCACCGCTGCGAAGGCTGCCGAGGACGGGTCGGCCGGGATCCGGATGCGCCCGGCGGCCAGTTCGGGCTGGCCGACGAGGGTTACGCTCCGAGCCCCGCCGTCTTCCGTTGAGACGCGGAGGTCGGCGCCGAGGTGACGCAGCATCCGTTCGGTGTGATCTCGCGTGGGGGCCCGCTCGACGACCGTGGTCTCGCCAGGTGCGGCCAGACCGGCCAACAAGACCGCCGACTTCACCTGGGCCGAAGCCACCGGCAGCTCGTAGCGAATCGGCTGGGGGTCGGCAGTGCCTACAACGGTGAGCGGCAGGCGGCCGCCGTCGCGGGCGACGAAACGGGCGCCCAACTGTTCCAGCGGCGCGATGACCCGCGCCATGGGCCGGCTGCGCAGCGACTCGTCGCCGGTCATCACCGCGGTGACCGGGTGGCCGGCCAAGAGCCCCATGAGCAGGCGGGCGCCGGTGCCCGAGTTGCCCAGGTCGAGCACGCCGTCCGGCTCGCAAAGCCCTCCCAGGCCGCGACCCCAGGCATGCCAGATGCCGTCCGGGCCGCGCACGATCTTGGCGCCCAGGGCACGCATCGCGGCGGCGGTACGCAGGACGTCCTCGCCCTCGAGCAGGCCGTGGATCTCGCTTTCGCCGATCGCCAGGGCAGCCAGCATCAGCGCCCGGTGCGAGATAGACTTGTCGCCCGGCACGCGCGCGCTGCCGGTCAAGGCCTCGATCGGGTGTGCGGTCAGCGGTTCCATGGCGGCCTGGAATTCCCTGTTGCCGCAGGTCACGGCGGCGCTCGGTCTCTAGCACATCCCGGCATTGGACGACAGCGCGGTGCTCGGTTCAATTATCTTTTGACAGCTGCGAATGATCATGGCAATTGCTCGGCAGTCCGTTAGATCGAGCATCGGAGCAACGACCGGTGGTAAATCCCGAATGGGGCGGCAAGCACACCTGCCAACATTGCGGTGTGAAGTATTACGACCTGAACCGCAGCCCTATCGTCTGTCCGAAGTGCGGTACCCAGTTCAATCCCGACGCGTTGCTGCGGTCGCGGCGTAGCAAGCCCGCCCCGCCGGACAAGGCGGCGGCGCCCCAGGCCGCCGCGATGGCGCCGGCCGCCGAGGAGTCCGAGGTGGAGGCTGACGACGAGTTGGAGGCCGAGGACGTCGACAAGGCCGACGTGGACGACGACGCGGACGTTCTCGCCGAGGACGACGAGAAGGACAAGCTGATCGAGGACGTCTCCGAACTCGGCGAGGACGAGGACGACATGGCGGAGGTGCTGGTCGAAGGCGACGTATCGGAGGACACCTGACGCCCCGGCTCCGGCCGGAAAGGCAACTTTTCCCTTGCAGTCGGTCCGGCGCCTTCCTACCTTCCAGCCGTCTTTCGAGGCGCCCGCCGAAGGCTGGCGCCGCGAGTCGGAAAGCGCCGGTTCCGGGGGGCCGTAGCTCAGTTGGGAGAGCGCTACAATGGCATTGTAGAGGTCAGGGGTTCGACTCCCCTCGGCTCCACCAGTTAGAAGAACAAGGGCTCAGCTTGGCGTGGCTGAGCCCTTGTTTCATTCCGGCTGGCACGGGGTTCGCGCCGCGCCGGCAGTCTGCCGGTCCGCACGCCCTCTGTTGCGGAATCGCGTTGTACGCCGCCGCCGTCAGATTGCCGCCTTGGCCAAGAGGCGGTCCAGCAGGGGGTGGACGTTGGGCGCGTTGTCCTTGAGGAACTTGAGCAGGGCGTGCTCGTTCGGCTGCAGGACCCCGTCGAGCCGGATACGGCCGATCAGCCACTTGGCCTCTTCCTCGTCGATGGCTTCGCGCGTCAACGCATCACGCAGCTGCGTCTCTTCGCGCTCGCGTTCCTCGCGGGCGGCGGTGCTGCCGAAAACGTCTACTTCGTGCCAGCTCCTGCCCACGGGAACGTCGCCGCTCGCCACGGACCCGCCGATTTCCTTGAACAAGCGCCCGACGGTCCCGCGTTCCTTGAGCCAGGTTTCGCGTCGCAAGACCTCCTCGGCCTCCGCCGCCTCGGGTGCGCCACGCGGGAACATCAGGTGGTTGGCGATGGCCTTGACGAAGAGGTCCTGCCAGCCGGGCGCGTTCTTGGCGGGTCTGCTGGCATCGTTCAGGTCGAACATGAGGTCGGCCTCGCGCCGGGTCACGGTGAAGCCGCCGCCGCTGCCGCCGGCATAGATCAAGGTCCGGACGATCTCGACGTCCGCTGCCGTGATGACGGCCGGGGCGCCTCTGAATCCGAAGGCCGCGGTCTTGGGGGAGAGCACGGCCTCGCGGACCGCCTCCAGGACGAAGAGCGACAGGTCCTCGGGGCAGGACATCGCCCAGTGGATAACGTTGAGCAGCAGCTCCAGTTCGCTTGCGTCGTCGATCCGGCCGTCGCAGGCGATGTTGTCGATCAGGAACTGGGCCTGCTCCTCGCTCACATAGCCGGCCGGCTTGGCTTGCCACACGAAATAGTCTGTTAGGGCATCCACGTAAAATTGTGTCCACGATGGATCTTTCGTCTTGCAGGCCTGGTCGAGGTGGAACACCGCCTCGGCCTCCTCCTTGTCGACGATGCTGTCCTTGAAGACACCCTGACGGAGATCCGAGACGTCCTGGGCGGTGATGACCCCCTTGGCGGTGATCTCCTCGACAAGGTTCATGGAAAGCGACACATCGGCCATGGAGCTTACCTCTCGCGGTTGTGCGCAGCCGGAACGGCGGCAAGCCGTACTCGTATCGCAGAGTCCCAAAGCTTCGCTAAAAATCCCCTAACGGTTGGTGACCGGTCGTGCCCGGCTTGACGCCGGGACGGGCATATCCCACATAGTGTTCAGACGGTGCCGAGAAACGGGCCGTCCGCTTTCGGGGTGCCGGTGCTGCGGGCCCGGGGCGAGAAGGTTAACAGCAGCCCTTGCTCATGGTTCGAGGAGGACGCTGGTCGATGTCTCGACTGTCCCTTTTCAACAGCCCGCTGTTTCTCGGTTTCGACCAGTTCGAGCGCGCCGTCGACCGAATCGCGAAGAATGCGGCGGACAGCTATCCGCCCTACAACGTGGAACAGGTCGCGGAAAACCGCCTGCGCATTACGGTCGCCGTGGCCGGCTTCGGGGCCGACGACTTGCAGGTGCAACTCGAAGACAACCAGTTGGTCGTCCGCGGCCGGCAAAGCGAAGAAACCGAACGGGTCTACCTGCACCGCGGTATCGCCACGCGCCAGTTCCAACGCAGCTTCGTGCTGGCCGAGGGCATCGAGGTGAGCGGCGCGAAGCTGGACAACGGCCTGCTCAGCATCGATCTGGAGCGGCCGCTGGTAGAGCCCCAGGTGCGTACCATAGAGATCAACTCGAGCGGCGGCGGAGCCGAGAGCCGGACCATCGAGGCCGAGGTCCGTTCGGCGGCGGGCCGGAAGGCGCGGTGACGCGGCCCGGACCAGCGACCCAAGAGGAAGAGCCATGACCAACGCTGAAAGCATCCGGCAGATATCGCAGCAAGACCTGATGGCCCTGGGCGTCAGCGACCTTGCTTACGTGAAGCCCATCGAAATAGAGGGTCAGAGGCTCTTCGCGGTCTACACGGCCGACGGTACGCAGGTTACCGTGCTGCCGACCCGCGAGGTGGCCATTGCCACGATCCGGCGTCACGACCTGGAGCCGGTGTCCATCCAGTAATTGCCCACTGACCGCCGCTCGCCGGCGCCCGCCCGGCCTCAGGCGGCGTGGCTGGCGGTCGATTCCGTCAGCAGCGCATAGATGGCATCGGACTTGTCGGTGCCCCGCAGCTTTTCGCAGATCGCCGGATCGCGCAACAGGCGCGAGACGCGAGCCAGCGCCTTCAGGTGATCGGCCCCAGCCGTCTCCGGCGCCAGCAACAAGCAGATCAGGTCGACCGGCTGTTCGTCGATGGCGTCGAAGTCGATCGGTTTTTCGAGGCGGGCAAAAAGTCCGTGAAGCCGATCAAGTCCCGGCAGCTTGCCATGTGGGATGGCGATGCCGTTGCCGACACCCGTGGTGCCCAGGCGCTCACGCTCGACAAGGACTTCGAAAATCGCCCGTTCCGGCTGTTCGGTCAGCTCGGCCGCGCGCTTGGCAAGCTCTTGAAGCGCTTGCTTCTTGCTCGTCACGCGGAGCTTGGCGACGACGCCCTCGGGCTGTATCAACTCGACAATATCCATCGCGTTCCTATGACTCTTGACCGTCGGTGCCACGATTTCCGCGGGGGTCCAGCCAGCCGATGTTGCCGTCCGCCCGGCGGTAGATCATGTTCAGTCCGCCGTGGGCGCTGTTGCGGAACATCATGGCCGGCAAATCGGCCAGGTCCATCCGCATCACCGCCTCGCTCACCGTGAGGCTGGGAATCTCGGCCGCCATCTCGGCCACCACCATGGGCTGGTCGTCGGAACCGTCCGGGCTTTCCTCTCCGCCGGGATTCTCGTTTCCAGGTCCCACCAGGATGTACTTCTGTGCCGGCACCGACTCCAGTTCGACGGGGTTCTCCTTATGGTGGCTACGCAGCCGCCGCTTGTGGCGACGCAGCCGTTTTGACAGGCGTTCGGCTGCCGTGTCGAACGCCGGATAAGGCTCGCCCGCTTCGCCTTGGGCCTCCAAAAGGATGTTGCGACCCACGTGGGCTGAAACCGAGGCTCGATAGAGGTGCGCTTCGCGCGACAAGGTGACTCGCGCCACGATCGCGTCACCGAAATACTTGCCCAGAATACGTTCCAGGCTGGTTTCGACATGGGCACGCAAGGCGTTGCCGATGTCGAGCTGTTTCCCTTTAACGGATAGCTGCATCAGTTTAGGTTTTCGGGTTCCTAACGGGTCGCTGCGGTGCCCCGTGACCGCCGCCGGATATCCCTCCCGGTTCGACGGTGCGGCGGACCATAGTAGCGGTATTCTTCGGAGTCAAGAGCACCTCCCAGATGAGAATCTGGGTCTGGAATCGGGCTTGGCAAGCGGTTTTTCGCCGGCGCAACGGCCTCTGGCGGGACACTCAGAATCCAGGTGACTTCTCCCGCCGGCGCTGTACGGACGAGGGAATCCTCATGGACTCGCGGTACTTGGCGACGGTTCGCCGGGCGATCTCGATGCCGTCGCCGCGCAGCAGCTCGACGATGGTGTCGTCGGACAACACCTTGGCGGATTCCTCCGCGTCGATCAGCCTCTTGATGCGGTCGCGCACCGCCTTGGCGGAATGGGCCGCACCGTTACCCGTGGCGGCGATCGAGGCGCTGAAGAAATACTTGAGCTCGTATGTGCCGCGCGGCGTCGCGATGTATTTGTTGGAGGTCACTCTGCTGACCGTCGATTCGTGCATCTCGATGGCTTCGGCAACGTCGCGCAGCGTCAGCGGCCGGAGGTGCTGCACGCCCTTGTGGAAAAACGCGTTCTGCTGACGGACGATTTCCGTGGCGACCTTGAGGATGGTGGTCGCCCGCTGCTGCAGCGACTTGATCAGCCAGTTGGCCGACTGGAAGTGCTCGGCGATGTACGCCCGCTCGGGCTCGCTGCGGACCTGTTTGCTGATGCGGGCATAGTAGCGCTCGTTGAGCAGAACGCGCGGCAGGGTTTCGCCGTTGAGCTCGATCAGCCAGTCGTTCCTCCTGGACCGCATCAGGATATCCGGCACCACCGGCTCGGCGGCCTGGGTGTCGAAAGCCAGGGCCGGTTTTGGGTCGAGCGCCCTGACCTCGGCCACCATCTCCGCGAAGTCCTCGTCGTCGACCCCGCACAGGTCCTTCAGCTTGGCCGTCTCGCGCCCGGCCAGCAGGTCGAGGTTGTCGAGCAGCGCCTCCATCGCCGGATCGAGGCGGTTGCGTTCGGCCAGCTGTATGGCCAGGCACTCCCTGAGCGAGCGAGCGAAAACGCCGGGCGGCTCGAAGCTCTGCAGGCGAAGGAGCGTCGCTTCGACGCGGGCCGTCTCGCAGCCGAGTAGTGCCGCGACGTCAACCAAGTCGCCGGTCAGGTAGCCGGCATCGTCGAGCAGGTCGATCAGGTGGACCCCGATCATGCGGTCCACCGGGTCGGTGACCTCCATCTGGAGCTGCAGCAGCAGGTGCTGGCGAAGGTCGACCGTTTCCCCGAGACTTTGCTCCAGCGACGAACCATCGGTCTCGAACCGGATGTTGCCTCCGTGCCCCCAGTTTTCGAAGGCGGCGTCGCCGGGCGACCAGTCGGCCGCCGGCCCGGCGTCCTCCTCGCCGGGAAAGTCTGTATCGAGCGGTTGGTCGGCGGCCTGAGGCAGCGTTTCCGCATTGGCCTGGTCCAGGGTGTCGGGCGTCGCGCCGGTCTCGCTATTGGCCGCGGCCGAATCGTCGCTGTCGGCGCCTGCTTCCAGGTCTGCGGCCGGCCGATCCTCCCCCGCTTCTTCGCGCTCGAGCAAGGGGTTCTGTTCCAGCTCTCGCTCGACGTACTCGGCCAGCTCCACATGGGACAACTGCAGCAGCTTGATCGCCTGCTGCAGTTGCGGCGTCATTACCAGTGACTGGGACTGTCGGAGATCGAGGCGCTGGGTCACCGCCATGACCCTAGCCTTTAGAGACTAAACGTTTCGCCCAGGTAAACACGGCGGACGTCCTCGTGAGACACGATTTCGGAGGGCTCGCCCTCCATGAGAACCGTGCCATCGTGAATGATGTAGGCGCGGTCGATGATTTCCAGGGTCTCCCGCACGTTGTGGTCTGTGATCAGGACCCCGATACCACGGTCCTTCAGGTGCGAGACCAGCTCCCGAATATCGTTGACCGCGATCGGGTCGATCCCGGCCAGGGGCTCGTCCAGGAGAATGAAGCTGGGCCGTGACGCAAGGGCCCTGGCAATCTCGACGCGCCGCCGCTCGCCGCCCGAGAGCGCGAGCGCCGGCGTCCGGCGCAGGTGGGTAATTGAGAACTCGGCCAGAAGATCGTCCAGCATGGCTTCGCGCCGCTCGCGCACCGGCTCGACGACTTCGAGCACGCCACGAACGTTCTGCTCGACCGTCAGGCCGCGAAATATCGAGGCTTCCTGGGGCAGATAGCCGACGCCCAGGCGGGCGCGGCGATACATGGGCAGATCGGTGATTTCGTGACCGTCCAGCGTGACCCAGCCGTAGTCGGGGGCGAGCAGTCCCGTAATGATGTAAAAGGTCGTGGTCTTGCCGGCGCCATTGGGTCCCAGAAGGCCGACCGCCTCGCCACGCTGGACCGAAACGTTGATGCCGCGCAGCACAGGCCGCTTCTTGAAGCTCTTGCCGAGGTTCACGGCGACCAAGCCTTGGTTGTCGGCGACCAGCTTGGGCGCGTCCGTCCGCGAACCTGCTTGTTTTGCGTCGCTGTGCGGTCCTGTGGTCATAGGGCCTTTCCCGGTCATGGGCTGTTGCCGGACTTGTCCAGAGACTCTGGAACAAGCAGGCCCCGAACCCGCGCATCGCCCGGCTGGTTGGGCGGAGCGCCGAGCAGCCGACTTACCCCGGCCTCCAGATCGACCTCGGCATACTCGCCGTTCAACTGGCTTTCGCCGCGGGTGATCTTGACGGCGCCAGTCAGGGTGGCGAGCTGTTCGGTTACGTAATACACCCCACCGGCGCCGCGGGCAAATTCCGTCGGGGTGGAAATCCGCACGTTGCCATCGGCCTTGACCGTGCGCATCTCGAAGTGGCCGTCGGCGTCGGGGCGAAAATAGGCCGTCAGCACATCGGCCCTGATTTCCCTGTCGCCGCGCACCGCCACCGCGTCGCCCCGGGCTACGACGGCACGCTGGCGCTCCCAATATTCCAGGCTGTCGCGCGCGCGTATCAGATCCTGCTCGGTTTCCAGGCGCAGGTCGCGGCCGCGCAACCAAACCAGGGCGCGATCGACGTTGTAGACACCGTTGTCGGCCCGAACCGTTTGCCCGGGCGAGACGATGCGCACGTGCCCGTCGGCATTGATACGGTAGACCTCGGTGCCGCCCTTGGCCGTGTCGCGGTAATGGGCGGTCAGGGCGTCGGCGTAGAGCTCAAGCGCGCCGCGGGCCGCCCGGGCGTTGCCGCGCGCGACGTAGAGCCGCTCCTTGCGCCGCCACTCGATGCCCTGGTCGGCGGTGATCTCGAGCGGACCCTCGCCGCTTTGCAGGGTCGAGAGACCCTGTGCCGCCGCTGGCTGTGGGGCGGCGAGGGAGAGCACCGACAAGGCGGCGAAAATGCAAAGGTGGCGCGGCAAGGTCACTGTTCCACCTGCGTGGCGTCCGGGTGGAAGACCGCGCGGCTCCGTCCGGTGAAGACGATGCGCTCGCCGCGATCGAACACGCGGAAACCCTCGGACACGAGGTTCCCGAAGGGGCCCTGCCCCTCGACAGGCTCGGAGCCCCCTGCGGTGCCTGCTTCCAGGTCGATCCGCGCCGCCTCTGTACGCATCTCGAAGCCCTGATCGTGAAACAAGGTCACGTCGCCGCTCAGCTCGAGCACCTGTATGTTGCGCCTGTATCGGCCTTCCCGGGCGGTCATCGCCAGCCACGTGCCGTCCTCGAGCGTCATGTCGCCCTTCGGCAGCTCGAGATGAACCAGGTTGTCGTCGTCGGCGGTCTGGGTGGCCTCGTCTGCGGTCAGCACGAAGGGTTGGTCGTGGCCGTCCACGCCTTCGAACCGGGCGTTGAGCATGCTGAGGCTGTCGGCTTGTTCGAGCGATATGTCCGACACCCGGATGCGGAACCGGCCGTCGTCCCGGCCGAGCTGCGGCCAGATCACCACCAGCAGGATCAACGCCACCGCCAGGGCCGGCAGCAGCACCTTCATGAAGCCGACGAAGATGCTGTAGCTGTTCCGGCCCGACAGGCGCGGGGGTGCAGCCGGCGGAACGCCCTTGGCCGACGGCGCGCCGCCGGGACCTTCGGCGGTCTGGTATTGCGTTACCTGCGCCACGGACCCTGGCCCCGCTATGCGACGCCGACCCGCAGGCAATCGTGCATCCGCACGATGCCGACCGGGCGGTCGTCCTCGACCACGAAGAGGCTGGTGATGCTGTTCGTATTCATCACGCCGAGGGCCTCGGCGGCCAGCGCCTGCGCGCGGGTCGTCTTGGCGCCCTTGGTCATGACCTCGCTGGCGCGCAGCTCGAGCAGGTTCGGGGCCATGTGGCGCCGCAGGTCGCCGTCCGTGACGATTCCGATCAGACGGCCGTCCTCATCCGTGACGCCGACGCAACCGAAGGCCCGGTTGGTCATGACAAGGATGGCCTCGGCCATAAGAGTGGCCGGCCGGCACAGCGGCAACTCCTCCGCGCCGCGCATGACTTCGGCGACGCGCAGCAGCCTATGGCCGAGCGAGCCGCCGGGGTGCAGGAGCTGAAAGTCCCGCTCCGAGAAGCCCTTACGTTCGAACAGCGCGATGGCGATGGCGTCACCCAGCGCCATCATCATCGTGGTGGAGGTTGTCGGCGCCAGGCCCATGGGGCAGGCCTCGTCGGTCTGGGGCAGGATGAGGGCACGATCGGCATCGCCGGCGAGCGCCGAATCGGCGCGGGCCGTGATGGCAATCAGGGGGATCCCGAAGCGCCGGCAATAGGCGGCAATGTCTCCTAGTTCGGCGGTGTCGCCCGAGTTGGACAGCGCGATCACCGCATCTTCCCTGGTGATCATGCCGAGGTCGCCGTGGCTCGCTTCGGCGGGATGCACGAACAGCGCCGGGCAACCCGTGGACGCCAGGGTCGCGGCCACCTTGCGCGCGACGTGGCCGCTCTTGCCCATGCCGGTGACGATCACGCGTCCGCGCACCGCGCCGATGAGGTCGAGCGACTCGACGAAACTCTGGCCCAGGGCGCGGCCCAAGGCGTCCAGCGCTCTGGCCTCGAGGTCGAGAACGTGGCGCGCGGCGGCCAGGTCCGGCTGGTCTGTTTCGGTCGTCCCTTCGGTCTGGGGTCTCATCGGCTATCACCTGCGTTTCGGTGCGGCGTTCGTCGCCCGCCCGGCCTGGCAACTATAGCAGATTGGCAGAGCGGTGCATCGAGGTGCGGCATCCCGAAGCACCTTCCTTTATATGTTGTCAGTGGGCGAAAATATCCACGTCGGCCCAGCCGGCCAGATCCAGCTTGGCGCGGACCGGCAGGAACTCGAAGCACGCCTCGGCCAGGGCGCCGCGTCCTTCGCGCGCCAACATGACGTCGAGCTTGCCGCGCAAGCGGTGCAGATATAGCACGTCCGAGGCGGCGTAGCGCATCTGCTCCTTGGTGAGTTCGGCCGCGCCCCAATCGGAGGTTTGCTGCTGCTTGGAGATTTCGACGCCCAACAGATCCTTGCAAAGATCCTTCAGGCCGTGGCGATCGGTGAAGGTGCGGACGAGCCTTGACGCGACCTTGGTGCAATAGACGGGACGGCAGGTCACGCTAAAGTGGCGCTCGATCATGGCCAGGTCGAAGCGGGCGAAATGGAACAGCTTGGTCACCGCCGGGTCGTTCAGCAGGACCTTCAGGTTGGGAGCCCGGTAGTCCGAGTGGCGGAACTGCACCAGGTGGCACGTGCCGTCCCCGGCGGAGAGCTGTAGTAGGCAAAGGCGGTCGCGTTCCAGGTTCAATCCCATGGTCTCGGAATCGATCGCTACGCAATCGCCGAGATCGAGGCCTTCGGGCAGGTCGTCTTGGTGCAGCTCGATGGTCATTCGGTGTTCAACGGCCCCTTATTCGCTGGCGGTCCAAGATTCCGGCAGCCATTGGCCGGTTCCGAGTGTCAAGATAGAACCACGCCCGGGAAATTGTAAGGGTCCCCGGTAAAGATCTTCTCTGTAAATCCATCGCCCCGGGGGCCGGAATCCCGGTTGGATAGTTGCCGATTCGGTGTCGTCTTCCCTGGTGGTGGGTGTATAAACAGAGCCGTAAACCCATGGGCCGCGACGGCGCCCGGGGGCAAGCGGCACAGCGTGGGCCCCGTATCGGGCCCTTGCGGACTATTGACTCGGGGGTACAAGGGCATGGCAGCGCAAGTCGTCACGGTCTTCGGGGGCTCCGGGTTCATCGGACGCCATGTCGTCAAACGCCTGGCACAGCAAGGCTGGCTCGTGCGGGTCGCCGTGCGGCGCCCGTCGAGGGCGGCGTTCCTCCAGCCGCTGGGCGACGTCGGCCAGATCACGCCGCTGCGCGCGCCGCTTCAGGACGAGGCCGCGGTCCGCGCCGCGCTCGAGGGCGCGGAAGCGGCGATCAACCTGGTCGGCGTGCTGTTCGAGCGCGGCAAGCAGAGCTTCGAAGGGGTGCACCTGCAGGGCGCCGGGAGATTGGCCGAGGCGGCGGTCGCGGCCGGGCTGAAGCGCTTGGTGCAGGTCTCGGCGATCGGCGCCGACGAGTCCGGGGACGCAAAGTATGCCAGGACCAAGGCCGCGGGAGAGCAAGCCGTGCGGCAGGCCTTTCCGGCGGCCGTCGTGCTGCGGCCGAGCATCGTTTTCGGACCCGAGGACGGGTTCTTCAACCTCTTCGCCTCTTTGGCCAAGGTATCCCCTGTGCTGCCCTTGATCGGCGGCGGGCGGACCCGCTTCCAGCCGGTTTACGTGGGGGACGTGGCCGATGCCGTGGTCAAGTGCCTGACCGATCCCGCCTGTGCCGGCAAGACATACGAGCTCGGCGGTCCGCGGGTCTACAGCTTCAAGGAGCTCCTGGAATTGATGCTGGATCAGATCGGCCGGCGGCGGCTCTTCTTGCCGCTGCCGTTCTGGGCGGCCTCCCTGGAGGCCGCGGTGCTCGAACGGTTGCCCGCGCCGCTGCTCACCCGCGACCAGGTCAAGCTGTTGCGCCACGACAACGTGGTCGGTTCGGACTCGTTGACTTTCGCCGACCTCGGCATTCGGCCGACCGCGGTCGAGGTGATCCTGCCGACCTACCTGGACCGTTACCGCCGCGGCGGGCGTTTCGGCCAGCGGTCCCGAGGCCTGTAGCGCCGGCCCGCGCTCAGAAGCCGGCGAGGTCCAGGATCCATTCCTTGTAGAGCAGGTAGAGCAGCGCGCCGCCCAGCGCGATCCGGTAGACGACGAAGGGCGTGAAGGTGGCGTGGCTGAGCCAGTTCATCATCACGGAGATGGCGACGAGCGCAGCCACGAAGGACAGTACGGCGGCGATGGCGGCGTCCAGACCGAGCTGCAGGCTTCCCATTTGATAGAGGTCGTACCCCGCCAGGGTGGCCGCCCCCAGAATCGCCGGAACCGCCAGCAGCATTGAAAATCGGGCGGCATCGGTGCGTTCGAAGCCGCAGAAGCGCGCTGCGGTCATGGTGATGCCGGACCGGCTGGTGCCGGGGACCAGCGCCAAAATCTGGGCACAGCCGATCAACATCACGCTGCCGAGGCCGAGGTGCTCGATGCGCCGGACCGTCATGCCGATCCGGTCTCCGGCATAGAGCAGCAGGCCGAAGCCGATGGTGGTCGAGGCCACAACGGTCGGGTCTCTCAGGCTGGTGACGACCAGGTCCTTCATAAGGAAACCGACCACGACGAGGGGTATGGTGCCGAGCACAACGTAAAAAGCCAAATCGGCCCCGGGGCTGCGCTGGCCGATAAAGGCCTTGGCGAGGCCCACGGCCATTCTGGCCACGTCGGCCCGGAAGTAGAGCAGAACGGCGAACAGGGTGCCAAGGTGGGCCGCGACGTCGAGGATGAGCCGCTCGCCCTGGGTTTCCTCCGGCACCTGCCAGCCGGCGATATCGAAGGCTTGCCAGACCAGCACCAGGTGTCCGGAGGAGCTTATCGGCAGGAACTCGGTGATGCCCTGGACGATCGCCAGAACCAGAATATGCAAAAGCGGCAAATCGGCTACCCCGGAATCGGCGGTCCGGATTTTATATCAGGCACATCCTTCGGCGCACAGCGGACATTTTAGTCCTATTGTGGTACTAAATAATCTTTGCAAGCCCGGCGCCTTACTGCAGCGCTTGCGGTTTCCTCGGAGATGGCCTAAAATATACGTCAATAATGTTGACTAAAATGTCGGATTCCTCTCGCGGCGAGGGTCACTTCGGAGTCACGATATTGCCTTGAAGACGGGCTCGCCTGCTGCCCGCGCGCCGCCTCGCGAGGGGGCGTTCGGTTCTGCCGGGCCGCGAACTCGGCAAGCGGAGAAGTATCGGAATGCCAAGCAGAATGCTGAAGTTCGTCAGCGTCGACCAGCGCCTGCCCGACAAGCGGGACGCGGCTGCCCGGCGCGAAGACTTCGATGAGATCTACCGCGAGTTCGACCCTGGCCGCGCCGCCGATCAGGCCGCGCGCTGCTCGCAATGTGGCGTGCCCTTCTGTCAGGTGCACTGCCCACTGCACAACAATATCCCCGATTGGCTGATGCTGACCGCCGAGGGGCGGCTCGAAGAGGCCTACGAGCTGGCCCAGGCCACCAACAATCTGCCCGAGATCTGCGGCCGCATCTGCCCGCAGGACCGGCTTTGCGAGGGCAACTGCGTAATCGAGCAGGCCGGGCACGGTACCGTGACGATCGGCTCGGTGGAACGCTACATCACCGAAACCGCGTGGGAGCGTGGCTGGGTCAAACCGGTCCGGCCGCTGCGCGAGCTGGAGGCCTCGGTCGGCATCATCGGCGCCGGGCCCGCCGGTCTTGCCGCTGCCGAGGAGCTGCGCCGCCGGGGATATCGGGTAGACATCTACGACCGCTACGACCGCATAGGCGGCCTGCTGGTCTATGGCATCCCGAACTTCAAACTGGAAAAAGACGTCGTGGCGCGGCGCGCCAAGCTGATCGCCGAGGCTGGAGTGACGTTCCATCTCGACTTCGAGGTCGGCCGCGATGCCACGCTCCAGGAGCTGCGCCAGCGTCACGCCGCATTGCTGATCGCCACCGGTGTCTACAAGGGGCGCGACATCAAGGTTCCGGGCGCCGGGCTCGGCGGCGTGGTACCGGCGCTCGACTATCTCATGGCTTCGAACCGCCAGGGCCTGGGCGATCAGGTGCCGGCCATCGACGACGGTACGCTGGACACGCGGGACAAGCACGTCGTCGTGGTCGGCGGCGGCGACACCGCGATGGACTGCGTGCGCACGGCGGTTCGACAGGGCGCCCGGTCGGTCAAGTGCCTCTATCGCCGGGACCGCCAGAACATGCCCGGCTCGCAGCGCGAGGTGGCCCACGCCGAGGAGGAAGGGGTCGAGTTCGTCTGGCTGGCGGCGCCGGAGGCCTTTCTGGGCGACGGCAAGGTCGCGGCGGTACGAGCGGCCCGGATTCACCTGGGCGTAGCGGATTCGACCGGCCGCCAGACTCCGACCGCGATCCCGGGGTCCAGCTTCACGGTCGAGGCCGACATCGTGATCAAGGCGCTGGGTTTCGACCCGGAGGACCTGCCGCGGCTGTTCGGCGCGCCGGAGCTGGGGGTAACCCGTTGGGGCACCGTCGGGATCGACTTCCGGACCATGATGACGTCGCTGGACGGCGTCTTCGCCGCCGGCGACATCGTACGCGGCGCTTCGCTCGTGGTCTGGGCGGTGCGTGACGGCCGCGACGTCGCCGCGCAGATCGACCAGTACATAGAGGCACAGAAGACGGACGGCGCGGCAGCGCCCAACCGTGCCGTGGCCTGAACCGGGTGGAAAATGACATGACCGGACGAACGACCGAGAACACGGGTGCTGGCCTTGTCGAGCGCTGGCGCGCGAACGCGAAACACCTGACGCGGAACGGCCTTTACGACCCGGCCGAGGAGCACGACGCCTGCGGCGTCGGCCTGGTGGCCACGATCGACGGCAAGCCGCGGCGCGAGGTGGTCGAGGCGGGAATCGAGGCGCTCAAGGCGGTCTGGCACCGCGGTGCCGTGGACGCGGATGGCAAGACCGGCGACGGCGCCGGCATCCACGTGCAGATCCCCCAGGATTTCTTCCACGAGCACATCGCGCGCACCGGCCACGAGCCGGGCCCGGGCCGGATCGCCGTCGGCATGATCTTCCTGCCGCGCACCGACCTGGGCGCTCAGGAGCGCTGCCGGGTCATCGTCGAACGCGAGATCCTCAGTTCCAGCTACAGCATCTACGGCTGGCGCCAAGTTCCGGTGAACACCGAGGTCATCGGCGAGAAGGCCAACGCCACGCGCCCCGAGATCGAGCAGATCATGATCGCCAACAGCCGGGGCGTGACCGCCAAGCAATTCGAAGTCGACCTCTATACCATCCGCCGGCGCATCGAGAAGGCGACCGAGGAGGAGTCGATCAAGGACTTCTACATCTGCTCTCTGTCCTGCCGCTCGGTGATCTACAAAGGTATGTTCCTGGCCGAACAGCTGACCGCCTTCTATCCCGACCTGCTGGATACCCGGTTCGTCTCCAACTTCGCCATCTTCCACCAGCGCTATTCGACCAACACCTTTCCGAACTGGTGGCTCGCTCAGCCGTTCCGCGTGCTCGCCCACAACGGCGAGATCAACACGCTCAAGGGCAACGTCAACTGGATGAGGGCGCACGAGTGCTTGCTGGCGAGCGAGGTACTGGGCGCGGCGGTCGAGGACGTCAAACCGATCATCCTGCCGGGCAGCTCGGACTCGGCGGCGCTCGACGCGGTCTTCGAGCTCATGGTCCGCGGCGGGCGCGACCTGCCCATGGTCAAGACCATGATGATCCCCGAGGCCTGGGGCCGGAACCAGAGCATGCCGCAGGCCCAGAAGGATCTCTACGGCTACTGCAACGCGGTAATGGAGCCCTGGGACGGTCCGGCGGCGATCTGCGCCTTCGGCGGGCGCTGGGCGATCGCCGGGATGGACCGTAACGGACTCAGGCCGCTCAGGTACACGATCACCGAGGACGGCCTGCTCTTCGCCGGTTCGGAGACCGGCATGGTCCGGCTCGACGAAAGCCGGATCGTGGAAAAGGGCCGCATCGGCCCGGGCCAGATGATCGCCATCGACCTGGCCGAGGGCCGCCTCTACCACGACCGGGAGATCAAGAGCCATTTGGCCGAGCAGGCGCCTTTCGGCCGCTGGATAGAGCTGATCAAGGTGATCGACGACCTGATAAAGCCGGACCACGGCGAGACGGTAGAGTTCGACAAGCAGGACCTGCGCCGGCGTCAGCTCTCCTTCGGCCTGACCATGGAGGACCTGGAGCTGGTCCTCCATCCCATGGTCGAGGACGCCAAGGAGCCGACCGGTTCCATGGGCGACGACACGCCGCTTGCGGTGCTTTCTGAGCGGTACCGCGGCTTGCACCATTTCTTCCGGCAGAACTTCAGCCAGGTCACCAATCCGCCGATCGACTCGCTACGCGAACGGCGGGTCATGAGCCTTAAGACCCGGCTCGGCAACCTGAGCAACATTCTCGACGAAGACGAGAGCCAGTGCCGGCTGCTGCAGCTCGATTCGCCGGTGCTGTCCAACGCCGAGTTCGATGCGATGCGTGCCTACCTGGGCGACACGGCCGGCGACATCGACTGCACCTTCGACGCGGACGGCGGCGAATTGGCACTGCGCGACGCGCTCGAGCGGGTTAAGCGCGAGGCCGAGGATGCGGTGCGCGGCGGCTGCGAGCATTTGGTGCTGAGCGACAAGGCCATGGGCCCTGGCCGCGCGGCGATTCCCATGATTTTGGCGACGGGCGCGGTCAACACGCACCTGATGCGCCAGAAGCTGCGCACCTTCATCTCGCTCAACGTGCGCAGTGGCGAGTGCCTCGACGTGCACTATTTCGCGGTGCTAATCGGCGTCGGCGCGACTACGGTGAACGCTTACCTGGCTCAGGAATCGATTGCCGAGCGTCAGCGCCGCGGCCTGTTCGGGGACACGACCCTGGAAGACTGCCTCCGCCGCTACATGACGGCGGTCGACGACGGCCTGCTCAAGGTCATGTCCAAGATGGGCATCGCGGTCATCTCGTCCTATCGCGGCGGCTGCAACTTCGAAGCCGTCGGCCTGTCACGCACCCTGGTGGACGAGTACTTCCCCGCCATGCCCAGCCGTCTTTCCGGCATCGGCTTGACCGGCATACAACAGAAGGTGCTCGAGCGGTACCGGCAGGCTTGGAACGAGGATTTCGTGACGCTGCCGGTGGGCGGCTTCTACCGCTACCGCCGCGGCGGCGAGCAGCATGCCTGGCAGGCCGGCTTGATCCACACCCTGCAGGCCGCGGTCGCGACGGATTCCTACTCGACCTACATGAAGTTCAGCGAGGGCACGCACAAGCTGCCGCCGTCCTCGCTGCGCGATCTGCTGGACTTCAAGACAGAGGGAACCGAGCCGATTCCACTAGAGGAGGTCGAATCGATCACCTCGATCCGCAAACGTTTCGTCACGCCCGGCATGTCGCTGGGGGCGCTCGGGCCCGAGGCCCACGGCACCTTGAACATCGCCATGAACCGGATCGGCGCCAAGTCCGACTCGGGCGAAGGCGGCGAAGATCCCGAGCGCTACCATCCCACGCCGCACGGCGACAACGCGAACTCGGCAATCAAGCAGGTCGCGTCCGGGCGCTTCGGGGTGACCGCCGAATATCTCAACAAGTGCCGCGAAATCGAGATCAAGGTCGCCCAGGGCGCCAAGCCTGGCGAAGGTGGTCAGCTGCCCGGCTTCAAGGTGACCGAGATGATCGCCAGGTTCCGGCACTCGACGCCGGGCGTGATGCTGATCTCGCCGCCGCCGCACCACGACATCTACTCGATCGAGGACCTGGCGCAGCTGATCTACGACCTGAAGCAGATCAATCCGGAGGCGCGGGTCTGCGTCAAGCTGGTGGCGCGCTCGGGCATCGGCACGGTCGCCGCCGGCGTTGCCAAGGCGAAGGCCGATGTGATTCTGATCTCGGGGCATTCGGGGGGCACGGGCGCCTCGCCGCAGACCTCGATCAAGTACGCCGGCGTGCCCTGGGAGATGGGCCTGTCCGAGGTCCAGCAGGTGCTGACCCTGAACCGGCTGCGCCACCACGTGCGGTTGCGCACCGACGGCGGTGTCAAGACCGGCCGGGACGTGGTGATCGCCGCCATGCTGGGGGCCGAGGAGTTCGGCGTCGGCACCGCCTCGCTGATCGCCATGGGCTGCATCATGGTGCGGCAGTGCCACTCGAACACCTGCCCGGTCGGCGTCTGCACCCAGGATCCGGCGCTGCGCGAAAAGTTCACCGGCACGCCGGAGAAGGTCGTCAACCTATTCAGCTTCATGGCCGAGGAGGTGCGCGAGATCCTGGCCTCCCTGGGCGCGCGCTCGCTGGACGAGATCGTCGGCCGCACGGACCTGCTGCTCCAGGTCAGCCGCGGCGCCGCCCATCTGGACGACCTCGATCTGAACCCGATCCTGGCCATGGCCGATTCGGGCGACAATCCGATGCACTGCACGCTCGTGGGCCGTAATGAGGTGCCCGAGACCCTGGACGCCCAGATCATCGAGGACGCCCGCGCCCTCTTCGAGGAGGGCGAGAAGATGCAGCTGCAGTACACGATCCGCAACACGCACCGGGCGATCGGCACCAAGCTGTCGTCCAAGATCACCCGCCGCTTCGGCATGGCCGGCCTCAAGCCGAATCACGTCACGGTGCGCCTGCGCGGCTCGGCCGGCCAGTCGCTCGGCGCCTTCGCGGTCCAGGGCCTCAAGCTCGAGGTCTTCGGCGACGCCAACGACTACGTCGGCAAGGGCCTGTCCGGCGGCACCATCGTGGTGCGGCCGATGACCGCGAGCCCCTTGGAGACCGGTGCGAACACGATCATCGGCAATACCGTGCTCTACGGGGCGACGGCCGGCAGCCTATTTGCCGCCGGCCAGGCGGGTGAGCGCTTCTGCGTGCGCAACTCCGGCGCCACGGCGGTGGTCGAGGGCTGCGGCTCGAACGGCTGCGAGTACATGACCGGCGGCGTGGCCGCGATCCTGGGCGACGTAGGCGACAATTTCGCCGCCGGCATGACCGGCGGCATGGCCTTCGTCTACGACCCGGACGAACTGCTGCCGGGGCGCATCAACCCGGACTCGGTGGTCTACCAGAGGCTCGAGACCGAGCATTGGGAAGGCGTGCTCAAGCAGCTGGTGCGCCGGCACCGGGAGGAGACCCTGTCCCGACTCGCCGAACGCCTGCTGATTCACTGGCCGCAGGAGCGCGGCCATGTCTGGCAGGTCGTGCCGAAGGAGATGATCGAGCGCCTGGAGCACCCGATCACTTTGGCGGCGGAAGCGAAGAGGGCCTAAGGGACAGGATTGCCGGCCCCTCGGGTCAGGCCGCCTCCTGGGGAATTTCGGTGACATGTTCTCCGCGGGCTTGACCCGGCCTGCCGGGATCGCGACCTTGGATCGACGATCCGGCCTCGGGAGAGCCCTGGCGCCGTCTTCAGGGAGTTCGTCCGGCCGCCCATGCGCACCCTCTACCATCTGCCGCTCGAGACGGGCTGCCGCAAGATCCGAATCCTGCTGGCCGAGAAGACGCTCGACTTCGAGCTCAAGGTGGAGAAGGTCTGGGAGCGCCGGGCGTCCTTCCTGCAGCTCAACCCGGCCGGCGAGGTGCCGGTGCTGATCGAGGCGGACGGCACCTCGATTGCCGGCGCCGGGGTCGTGGCGGAGTATCTGGAGGAGGCCTACCCGGAGCCGAGCCTGCTGGGCGGGCCGCCGATCGACCGGGCCGAGACCCGGCGCCTGGTCACTTGGTTCGAGGTGAAGTTCCAGCGCGAGGTGACGCGGAACCTGGTCGGCGAAAAGATCATGAAGCGCGTGCTCGGCCAGGGCGAGCCGCATGCCGGCGCCATCCGCGCCGGCCACGCCAACGTGCACTATCATCTGGACTACATCGCCTGGCTGTCCGAGCGGCGGCGCTGGTTGGCCGGCGACGACTTCTCGCTGGCCGACATCACCGCGGCGGCGGAGCTCTCCGCGGTCGACTACCTGGGCGACGTGCCCTGGGAGGAGCACGGCGAGGCCAAGCACTGGTACGCCCGGGTCAAGTCTCGGCCGAGCCTCCGGCCGCTGCTCGCCGACCGCGTCCCCGGCAACCCGCCGTCCCGGCATTACGCGAACCTGGATTTCTAGACTTGCTGGGACAGGGCGAAGGGGAAGAGATACAACAGAAGGCCTATCGATATGCCGACTCGAGACACCCCGCCCCGCCTGTTCTGCTTCGGCCTCGGCTATACCGCTCGGGTTCTCACCGGGCGTCTGCGGGCGCAAGGCTGGCGGGTCGCCGGCACGACCCGCGGCGACGGCGAGGCCGAGTCGTTCGCCCGTGCCGGCTTCGAGGTCTATCCCTTCGACCGCGCCCGTCCGCTGGCTGATCCCGGCGCGGCGCTGGCGGGCACGACGTACCTGCTGTCCAGCGTGCCGCCCGACGAGACCGGCGACCCGGTGATCGACTGCCACGGCGCCCATATCGCCGCGCTGGCGGGCCTCGCCTGGGCCGGCTACCTCTCGACCACCGGGGTTTACGGCGACCGCGACGGCGGCTGGGTCGACGAGGACTCGGCGCTTGAGCCGACCGGCGAACGCGGCCGCAACCGCGCCGCAGCCGAGACCGCCTGGCTCGCCCTGCAGCAGGATCACGGCGTGCCGGTGCACCTTTTCCGGCTGGCCGGGATCTACGGTCCCGGGCGCAACGCGCTTGCCACCGTTAGGGCCGGCCAGGCCAAGCGCATCGACAAGCCGGGCCAGGTGTTCAGCCGGATCCACGTTGAGGACATCGCCACGGTGCTGGAGGCCTCCATGGCCCGGCCGAACCCGGGCCGCGCCTACAACGTTTGCGACGACAACCCGGCGCCGCCGGCCGAGGTGAT
>CAMYKD010000007.1:0-61235 GCA_947258885.1 uncultured Kiloniellales bacterium
CGGTGCGCTCGATGAAGGGGGGTGCGATCGATTTCGTCGAGAAACCGTTCAACGAGCAGATGATGCTCGAGCGCATTCAGCTATCGATCCTGGAAGACGCGCGGCTGCGCCAGAAGCGGGCCCAGGGAGAGCGGGCGCAAGCCCGCCTGCAGAGCTTGACCCCGCGCGAGCATCAGGTCATGGACCTGGTCATTCTTGGCAAGTCCAACAAGGAGATCGCCCGCGAGCTGGACATCAGTCCCAAGACCGTCGAGGTACACCGCTCGCACGTCATGGCGAAAATGCAGGCGCACTCGCTCGCGGAGCTTGTAACCATGGCGGAACGGGCGGCCGGCACTAAGGGAAAACCCTAGTTCCGCTTGGCAATCGACCGGATTCCCGGCGGTTCCAATCCGATTTATCATATCTTTCACAACTACGGTTCCGGCCGGGACCGCCGTTTGGTCCGCCGGATCTCGCGGTCAGCCGGGCAACAAAAAACAACCCGGGACGAACCGCATATTCGCAAGAGCGGAGTGACGGGTATGTCTGTGGCAGTTGGGGATATCGTAAAATTCAAGGACTCTGGTCCTAAAGGGGAAATCGGTCGGGTCTGTAAGGACAACGGCTTCACCGTGTGCGTGCAGTTCAAGGGCTCGGGCTGCCTGAGGGTGGGCAAGGCGGACCTGGAATTGACGACTGGCAACGCCCCGGAATGCTCGCCCCAATGCAAGGAAGGCGCCTGATACGGCCGCGGTGCAACCTTCTTTGCAGATGAAGCATTGCCGGCGGGGCACTCGCCAAGGAGCAAAGCGCTCCTTCAGCGCGATTCATGATATCGAGCCGATCCCGTAGGCGCCCGTTAGGAGTTCACCCTTTGCGAAACGGCCAAGGCGGTAGGGCGTCAGGTCGACGTCCTGGGGCAGGCCGAGCGCTGTCTGGGCCAGCACCTTGCCCAACGCCGGCGCCAGCTTGAAGCCGTGGCCCGAGAAGCCGTAGGCCAGGACCAGCCCCTCGATCCCCGGCACCGGGCCGAGCACGGGGTTCCAGTCCGGCGTGATGTCGTAGGCGCCGACCCAGCTCGCGGTCGGCGCCGCCTCCTCGAAGCCCGCCAGGCGCCGGGCGAGCTGTCCGCCCTGCAGCAGGACGAAATCGTCGTCCAGGTTCTCGTCCATATCGTCGGCCGCGGCCAAGGGGTCGCCGTGGTCGCCCGTGCCGACCAGCACAACGCCGCCGGTCGCCGGCCGAAAATACATCTTGTTCGCCGTCGTGAGGTCCTTCACCACCGGCAGGTCCCGACCATAAGGCGCGTCGCCCTTGAAGGTGAGCACGGTATGGCGCGAGATCTCGAGCGGGATTTCCAGGCCCAGCGGGTCGGTGAGCCCCCGGGTCCAGGGCCCCAGGGCGGAAACCACGATGCCCGCGCGCAGCTCGCCCCTTGGCGTCGCCACGCCGGTGACCCGGCCGCCGTGGAGCAGCAGGCGCTCGGCCGGGCAACCGGTCTTCACGACCGCGCGCCGCGCCCGCGCCGCCCTCAGAAAGCTCGAGGTGGTCAGATAAGGATCGGCGTAGCCCGACCGCGGCTCGTAGCCGATCAGCCCCACGTCGTCCAAGGCCACGAAAGGGTGGCGCTCCAGCGCCTCGGCCGGCGACAGCTCGAAGGTCTCGGCGCCGACATCGGACTGCATGGCGAGGTTGGCTCGCATCTTCTCGGCCAGGCCGCCTTCCGGCGCCAGGATCAGATAGCCCGAATTGACGAAGCCGGATTCGGCCCCGCCATTTTCCAGATAATCCGTGAAGTTGGCGAAGATCTCAAGGCTGGCGAGTGTGAGCGCGGTGTTCGAGGGCACCGAGTAATGCGAGCGGACGATGGCGCAGGACTTGGCCGTGCCGCCGCTGCACAGCTCTCCGCGCTCGACGACGCAGACCTTGAGGCCGCCCAATTTGGCCAGATGGAAAGCGGCCGAGGCGCCCACCACTCCGCTGCCGAGCACGATGGCGTCGAAGGTCTCGCTCATGGTTCCCTCCCCCCTGTAGTCAAGCGCCCGGTAGCGAACCTATCCGCCGATCTCGCGGCGTGACAAGCAATTCGCGAAGACCCTCGACAGCGATCGTCTTTCCCGCCATTTTTCGACCTCATCGCGCCGATCTGTCATTTGGACCAAAGGGCCAGAAACACATGACGGTCACGATCCTGCACAACCCGCGCTGCAGCAAGTCGCGCCAAGCCCTGCAACTGTTGAAGGACAGAGGCATCGAACCCGGGATCGTCGAGTACCTGAAAACGCCGCCCG
Source organism: uncultured Kiloniellales bacterium (assembly GCA_947258885.1). Lineage (GTDB taxonomy): Bacteria > Pseudomonadota > Alphaproteobacteria > Kiloniellales > JAKSDN01 > CAMYKD01. Next base: position 2,274 of record CAMYKD010000007.1, read on the forward strand.
ATGCGGCCGAGTTGGGTCGGATTCTTGATCTGCTCGGCCTCGCCCCGCGCGATCTCATGCGCCGCAAGGAGTCGGTCTACAGGGACCTCGGCCTCGACGACCCGGCGCTGGGCCGCGCGGACCTGATCGCCGCCATGACGGAGAACCCGATCTTGATCGAACGGCCGATCGTGCTGGCCGGCGGCAAGGCCGCACTGGGCCGTCCGCCGGAGAACGTGCTGAGCGTTCTCTGAAAGCCCTTGCCTGAAGGTCTCGGGGCCGTCAAGCGCGCCGCACCAAGGCCAGCCCCAGGCCGGCGCAGATCATCAGGCTGCCCGAGATCCGGTTGCGCAACAGGATCCCGGACCGGGTCCGCAGAACGTGCCGCGCCCTTCCCGCGACCACTGCCCAGAGCGCCGTGAAGATGTAGGTGATGCCGAGAAAAGTGATCCCGAGGACCGTGAACTGGAGCGCCGGCGGCGCGGCCGGGTTCACGAACTGCGGAAAGAAGGCCGCTAGGAAGAACATGCTCTTCGGGTTGGCGACGGTCACCACGAGCCCCTGAAGGAATAACGAACGGCGGCGAGATGCGGCGGGTACGGAGGCGGTTTCCACCGGCTGCCGCCAAAGCTGGATGCCGAGATAGAGCAGATAGGCGACGCCCAGCCAACGCAGCCACTCGAACCAATCCGCCAGGACCAGCAGGAGCGACGTCATGCCGACGAGCGTGACGGAGAGCTGTGCGGCAACGCCGCAGGTCGCGCCCGCCACCGTGGCGAGCGCCCGGCGCGGCCCGAAGGACAGGCTGTGCGCGACCGTCAGCAGGACGCTCGGTCCCGGCATCAGGATCATGATCGTCGTGGCGACGAAGAAAGCGATATAGAGCTCGAGGTCCAAAGCAGCCGATCCCCCCTTACGCCGCCCGGCCGCGCTAGCGCCGCTCGACCGAGCGCCGAGCCGGTCCGCCCGCTACTCCGCGGCCGGCTGGTCTTCCTCTCTGTGCGTCTTGATGACCGGCTCGACCTTGCGCAGCTCCTCCATCGGAATGTGGCAGGAGATGACGTGACCCGACACATCCTCGACGAAGGGTGGGTCCTCCGTCTCGCAAATGCTGCCGACCTTGCGCTGACAGCGCGTATTGAAGGGACAGCCCTTGGGCGGATTGATCACGCTGGGCAGATTGCCCTCCAAAATGATCCGCTTCTTTTCGATCGAGGTGTCCGCAATGGGGACCGCCGAAAGCAAGGCCTCCGTATAGGGGTGGTAGGGCGGCGAAAAAACCTCGTCGGTCGCCCCCTGTTCGACGATGTGGCCGAGATACATGACCACCACGCGGTCGGCCAGATAGCGCACCAAGCTGAGGTCGTGGCTGATAAACAGAAGCGTCGTGCGGAAGTCGCGCTGAATGTCCATCAACAGCCCGGTCACGGCGGCCTGGACCGACACGTCGAGCGCCGAGACCGGCTCGTCGGCGACCACCATGGAGGGATTGCCGGCGAAGGCCCGGGCGATGCCCACGCGCTGCTTCTGGCCGCCCGAGAGCTGCCGCGGCCGACGCCGCGCGAAGTCCCGCGGCAACTTGACCAGGTCGAGCAGTTCCATCACACGGTGCTCGATCTTGTGCTTGTCGGATTCGACACCGAACTTCTTGATCACGCGGGCCAGCTGCGCCCCGACCGAATGGCTCGGATTCAGCGTGTCGAAAGGGTTCTGAAAGACCATCTGGACCGAGCCGACCTGCTTCGGCGTGCGTTTCTGCACCGGGTAGTTCGAGACGTCCTCGCCCTTGAAGATGACCTCGCCGTCGGTCGCGGTCTCCAGCCCCATGAGCACCTTCGCGAAGGTCGACTTGCCGCACCCGGACTCGCCGACGATCGCCACCGTCTGGGACTCCATCGCGTCGAACGAGATGCTCTCGTTCGCCTTCACGTAACGCACGCGGTTGCCCTTGATCAGGGCCGCGATCGAATTATCGTGGATTTCGTAATACTTGCGCATCTTGTTGATCGATAGGACGCGCTCGCCCTCGGTGATGGTCGCGCCGCCTACCCCCTCCGGCCGATAGGCGTCCCAGTCGATCTCGTCCCAGCGGCAACACCGCACGCCGTGTCCGGCCTCGCCCGATACGCTGGTCATGTGGATCAGTCCGCTGTTGCAGCTGCCCTCGGCGAAATGATCGCAGCGCGGGCCGAAATAGCAGCCCGGCGGCCGCTCGTGCGGCAGCGGCAGCTGTCCGCGGATCGGCACCAGGGGCCGCGCGGTCTTGTCGGCGCCAGGCAGCGGGATCGCACTGAACAGCCCCTTCGTATAGGGATGGCGCATATGGTCGAAGACCTCGTCCACGGTGCCTTCCTCGACCACCTGCCCCGAATACATCACGTTCACCCGATCGCAGGTCGCCAGGATCAGGCCCAGGTTGTGGGAGATGTAGATCATCGAGGTGTTGAACTTCTTTGCGATCTCGGCGATCAGCTCGATGATGCCCGCCTCGACCGTCACGTCGAGCGCGGTGGTCGGCTCGTCGAGCAGCAGCAACGACGGATTGGACAAGAGCGCCATCGCGATCACGACGCGCTGCTGCTGGCCGCCCGAGATCTGGTGCGGATAGGAGTTCATGACCCGCTCGGGATCGGGCAAATGCACATCGGCCAAGATCTTGATCGCCCGGCTGTAGGCCTCTTCCTCGGTGATGTCTTCGTGGCAGAGCGGCACTTCCATGAGCTGCCGGCCCAGGGTCATGCTCGGGTTCAGCGCCGCCATGGGCTCCTGATAGACCATTGCGATCTCGTTGCCGCGCAGCTGGCGCAGTTCTTCCTCGCTCAGGGTCGCCAGGTCCCGGCCCTTGTAGACGATGCCGCCGCCGACGATGCCGCCGTTGTGCCCCATGTACTGCATGATCGCCATGGCCACCGTCGACTTGCCGCATCCGGATTCGCCGACCAGTCCGACGCTGTCGCCCTGTCGCAGCGTCAGGTTGAAATCGACCACCGCCGGAATCTCGCCGGCGCGGGTGAAGTAGGAGATGCTGAGGTCCTTGCACTCCAGGATCGGACCGTCGTAGTCCTTGCCGTTGGTGGACATGGGCCGCCTCCCTAGTCTCTCAGTGACACTTCGCGCAGGCCGTCGGCCAGCAGGTTGAACCCGAGCACCAGCGAGGAGATTGCCAAGCAGGGGAACAGCGCCATGTGCGGAAAGGCCATGGCCATCTGACGGGTCTCGTTGATCATGCCGCCCCAGTCCGGGTCGGGCGGCGGCAGGCCGAGACCGAGGAAGCCCAACACGCCGATCGTGATGATCACATAGCCCAGCCGCAGGCACGCATCGACGATCAGCGGCCCGCGCGCGTTCGGCAGGATTTCCACCGCCATGATCCGCCAGGGCGGTTCGCCGCGGGTCTGAGCCGCGAAGACGTACTCGCGGCTGCGCAGGTCCAGAACCAGGCCGCGCACGATGCGCATGATGCCGGGGGCCGAGGCGAAGGTCACCGCGACCACGATGTTGACCGCCGATGCGCCGATCGTGGCGATGATGATCACGTAGAGCACCAGGACCGGGAACGACAGAATGACGTTCGCGACGAAGGACAGGATCTCGTCGGTCAGGCCGCCGACATAGCCCGCCGCCAAGCCCATGGGAATGCCCACCGAATAGGCGCAAACGGTCGCAAGCGGCCCATAGATCAGCACCTGACGCGCACCGTGCATGATCCGGCTCAGGATATCGCGGCCGATGTGGTCCGTGCCGAGCAGGAACATACCGCCGTCCGGGGCCTCGGTGCCCGGCATGACCAGAGGCATGATCGTCGCGTTCGGCGGAAACGGCGCCAGCAGGTCCGCAAAGATCGCCACCAGGACCCAGAAAAGAATGATCGCCAGACCGACCATGCCCACCGCGCTCTCGCGCAGCAGCGCCAGGCTCTTGAAAGCAAGCAGAATGGAGGATTCACGCCGCGGAATTTCGATCGTCTGTTCGCTCATCTCGGGGCCCTCCTAGCTGAACCGGATGCGCGGGTTGAGGTAGGTGTAGCCGACGTCGGCGATGGTCTGCGTGGCCACGGCGACAAAGACGGCCACCATGGCACAGGCCTCGATCACGAAGATGTCCGAGTTGAGCGACGCCTCGAGCAGCAGCGCCCCGAAACCCTTGTAAGCGAAGTAATACTCGACGACGATCACGCCGGAGAGCAGCCAGTTGATCTGCAGCATGATGACCGTGAAGGGCGTGATCAGCGCGTTGCGCAGGGCGTGGCGGGCGATCACCGTCTTGTACGGCAGCCCCTTCAGCACCGCGGTGCGAATGTAATGGGTCAACATGACCTCGGCCATCGAGGCCCGCGTCATGCGTGTGACATAGCCGAAATCGTAGACCGCCAGGACCATCACAGGCAGGATCAGTTGCTTCAGATCGAAGCCTTCGGACATCCCGCTGGTGCCGGGCAGGATGTCGAGCAAGAACACGAAGACCGCCGAGAGCAGCACCGCGCTGGCGAATTCGGGGACCGACGTGGTGACGATCGAGGAGACCGAAATCGTCCGGTCCAAGGTCGAGCCCTCGCGCATGCCCGCGAGGACGCCCAGGATAAGCGACACCGGCACCACAACCCCCAGGGTCGCCAGGGCGAGGATCCCGGTGTTGGCCAAGCGCGGCCAGAGCACCTCGCCGACCGGGACTTTGAAGCGGATCGAGTCGCCGAAATCGCCGATGACGAAGTTGCCGAGCCAGCGGAAGTAGCGTTCGTAGATCGGGTCGAAGTAGCCGTGTGCCTCGAGCCAGAGGTTGCGCTGCTCCTCCGAGGAATACGGGCCGAGCACCTTGGTGGCGACGTTGCCCGGCGATATCTCGAGCAGCAGAAACAGCAGCAGCGATACGACCAGCATGGTGAGCACCATGGTGCCGCATCGCCTCAGAACAAAGATCATCATGGCCGGCTACCCCCTCCCGTTCCCCGGTCCTTCGGCGGGCGACCTCGCGGGGCCGCCACCGAAAAACGGCCGCGGGGGGCCAGCCCCGCGGCCGTTGTGTCTGGTCAGGCGAGCCAGATCTTATTGAACTGGTGGTATTGCGTCGGATGCATCTCGTAGCCGCGCACCTGCTTGGTGGTGGCCGAGAAGACGGCGCGCCAAAGCGGTTGGGCGATGACCGCGTCGTCCTGCAGGATCTTTTCCACCTTTTCCATGACCTTGCGCCGCTCGCCGGCGTCGAGAATGCCGCCGGCCTCGTCCAGCGCCTTGTCGAAGTCCTTGTTGCAGTACGCACTCTCGTTCCACGGCACGCCGCAGCGATACCCCAGGTTCAGAACCATGACCCCGAGCGGCCGGTGCGTCCAGGAGGTGAAGCCGAAGGGCGTCTTGTCCCAGACGTCCCAATAGCTCGCGCCCGGCATGGGGTTGAGCTGCAGGTCGATACCCGCCGGCGCGCACTGCTCCCTGAAGGCCTGCATCGCCGCCAGGTGCCATGGCTCCGCCGATCCCAGGTCGATCTTCACCTTGAGGCCGTCCTTGTAGCCCGCCTCGGCCAGAAGCGCTTTGGCCTTTTCATGGTCCTGCTTGAGCTTCGGCAGCTCGAAGTACTCGGGATGGATCGGCGCCACGTGGTGGTTCTCGCCGGCCGCCCCGCGGCCCCGATAGGCGATGTCGAGGATCGCCTTGTGGTCCATGCAGGCCGCCACCGCCTGGCGCACCCGTCGGTCGTCGAAGGGCTTCTCCGACACGCGCATGCGCGCCACGCCGGTCTGCGCTGTCACCGCCTGGTGCAGCACGGCGTCGGGCAGACGCTCCACCAGGTCGGTGCTCGTGTTGGCCACCTCGTAGAGCATGTCCGCCTGTTTCGAGGCCAGCGCCGCGACACCCGCCGTCGGATCGTCGCCGTGATCGATATAGAGAATCTCGTCCAGATAGACGTCGCCGCCCCAGTATGGCTCCGGCCGGCGTTTCAGCACGCACCTCTCGCCGACCCGGAACTCCGCCAGGGCGAAGGGTCCCGTCCCCACCGGGTTCTTCGACAAATCGCCACCTTCCTCGTCGAAGCGACGGTGCACGATGGCCGTCGGGTAGTTGTAGAGGTTCTCCGGAATCGACAGCACGGCGGACGTCAGGTGGAGGCGCACCGTGTGGCCGTCGACCTTCTCGACCGCCCCGCCGATCATCCGCTTTTCCTTGACCGGATTGCCCTTGTCGTCCTTCTTCCCGGTGTCGACCTCCTCGGTCATCTGCGGAAACAGACCCAGGTTGGACGAGCCCGTCTTCGGGTCGAGCCAGCGCTTGAAGTTGTGCACCACGTCGTCCGCCCCGAAATCGTCCCCGTTCGACCACTTGACCCCCTTGCGCAGCTTGAAGGTCCAGGACTTCAGGTCGTCGGACGCCTCCCAGCCCTCCGCCAGATAGGGCCGCGTGATGTTGTCCGGCCCCGTGACCGTCAAGTACTCCAGGACATGGCGCGTCTGGTTGGACATCTGCGTCCAGTCGTAGGTCGCCGGGTCGTCCATCCGCTGAACGCGCATGGAGACGCGCAGCCGACCGCCTTTCTTGGGCGTCTCGGCCGCGCTCGCCCCCGGCACCGCCGTTTCGCCGGTGATTCGGCCCGCAAGGCCGTAGGCCGCCGTTGCCGAAACGCCCAGCAAGGTCGCGGTGCGCAAGAACTCTCGGCGGTCCACCTCGCCCCGCCGAAGAGCCTCACACAGCTCCGGGACATACGGGTGCACCCTCTTCCCGTTTTCGTTCTGCAGTTCCTTCGGCATGTCGTGCTCTCCCTGTTGAAGGTGTTGTATGGGGCAGGTGTTACGGTTGTCCGTGATCCGGCGTCCGGTGGCCATGCCACCGTCCGTCGCGTCGCGATGCCGACGAATCTATTCCTAGACGCGGTGTTGGAGGAGTCCCTCCGGCGGCCTGCATCGCCAAGGCTGGAACGAGTGTCGCACGCCCGTCCCCCATGGAAGCTCGAGACTGTTTCAACGCCTCCCCCAATTCGCGGCGCCGGCCCTTTCCGGGTTCTGCCGCATCCTTATCCTTAGTTAGTTCGCACTACTGCTTGGAACAGCCTAACAAACTTTTCGCGGCGGCGTCACCCCCGGTTCCCGACCGTTATTGTTCCATCGCGGACATACTCTAACTGACTCTAAATGATTCGGCCGGTCTTTGGGCGGATTGATTTTTCCCTCGGACTGGTAGGCACTAAGACTTGTCGGTCGATTCGGCCTACATGGTGCCACCGTCACTTGCGAGTTCCGTCTCGATCGCAACCTCGCTTTCCAGGGTCTTGTGAACCGGACACTTGTCCGCGATCTCGAGCAGCTTTGTCCGTTGCCCGGCATCGAGCGTTCCCTCCAGGATCAGGGAGCGTTCGATACGATCTATCCGGCCCTCCTTGGTCTCGCAATCGGCGCAGTCCTCCGCGTGGATCTTCTCGTGGTGCAAAGTCACCGTCACGCGATCGAGCGGCCACTGTTTGCGCGCGGCGTACATGCGGAGCGTCATGGAGGTACAGGCGCCAAGGCCGGCCAGAAGCAGGTCGTAGGGCCCAGGTCCGCTGTCGTTGCCGCCGAAGTCCTCCGGTTCGTCGGCCCTGAGCATGTGCTTGCCGGCGGCGATATGCTGGGCGAAGCGGCCTTCTCCGGCCTCCCGGACCACGACGGTGCCCGGGGCCGCGCGGGGCGCCTCGGGCGCCTCGGCCCGGCCCAGATAACGGGTCGCCCAGGCAGCCAATACCGTAGCGACGTAAACGGCGTCCTCCCGGCGGCTCAACAGGTGGTCGGCGTCATCGAGCGACACGAAGCTCTTGGGGTGCTTGGCCGCCGTGAAGATCTCGCCCGCGTTCTCGATCCCGACGGTGGCGTCGCGCGGCGCGTGGAACACCAGCAGGGCCTTGCGCAGACCGGCCAGCGTGGCTGCGAGCTTGTGTTTCTCGATGTCCTCCAGGAACTGCTTGCGGATCCGGAAGGGGCGGCCGGCCAGAAGCACTTCCGCCTCGCCCTTGGCCTCGATCTCGGGCCGCGCCGCCTGAAACAGATGACGGACGTGGGCCGGATCGCCCGGCGCGCCGATCGTCGCCACGGCGAGCGCCTCGGGCACCCGCGGCGCCGCCGCGAGCACGGCCGCCCCTCCCAGGCTGTGGCCGATGAGGACCTTGGGCGCCGCGCGGCTTTCGCGCAGGTAATCGGCGGCGCACACCAGGTCCGCGACGTTGGACGAGAAGTTTGTGTTGGCGAACTCGCCTTCGCTGTGCCCGAGCCCGGTGAAGTCGAAGCGCAGAACGGCGATGCCCTGTTCGGCCAGACCGGTCGCGATCCGCGCGGCGGCGAATATGTCCTTGGTGCAGGTGAAGCAATGCGCAAAGAGCGCATAGGCCAGCGGCGGTCCGGTCGGAAGGTCGAGGCGCGCGGCCAGTTCGACCCCGTCGGCGCCGGTAAAGGTCAGTTTCTCGCTGCTGATCGCCATGCCGTGCCTCCCCGAATGCCCCGGCCAAAACCGCTTCCCCGCCATGGCAACACGGTCCGCGCACGAAGCGCAAGCCCCGCTTTCAACTTGGTCGCCCTGAGAGGACCGCCCTATTATCTGTCCCGGCCGCGGAATCGGTCGGAACGCCCCTGAAACCCTCGTGAGGCAAGGTCCATGGCGTCTAAGAGCAGCTCCGACGATCGGGTGGAGATCATCCAGAAACGGACGCCCTTCCGGGGTTATTTCCAGATCGACGCCTACCGCCTGCGCCACCGGACCTTCGACGGCGGCTGGACCCGGGAGTTCAGCCGGGAAGTCTTCGAGCGCGGCCATGCCGCCGCCGTGCTGCTTTACGACCCAGACCGGGACGCGGTGGTCCTGGTCGAGCAGTTCCGCACGGGCGCCCATGCCGCCGGCCTCGAGCCCTGGCTGATCGAGACCGTCGCCGGCATCATCGAGCCGGGCGAGGAGGCCGCCGAGGTGGTCCGGCGGGAAGCGCTGGAGGAAGCCGGCTGCGGCGTCGGGGACCTGGAGCCCATCGGCACCTTCATCCTGAGCCCCGGCGGCAGCTCCGAGACCATGGTGCTGTTCTGCGGCCGGGTCGACAGTCGAGGCGCCGGGGGCGTGCACGGCCTGGATCATGAAGACGAAGATATTCGGGTCGTCGTGCTGCCGACCGACGAAGCCCTTGAACTTCTCCGGGCCGGTCGGATCGTCAATGCCACCACCGCACTCGCGCTGCAGTGGCTGGCGCTCAACCGCGAGCGCCGGCGCGCCGCCTGGCAGTGACCTTTGGTATGAGCGCTACGGCTTGAAATGCGCCCGGTCGGGCGGCTAGTCTCCGTGACCCCACGAAATTGGTCCCGAGGGCTGGTCTGGAAGGGCATATGGACATTCGCGACGGATTTATCGGCACCATCGGCAACACGCCCCTGATCCGCCTCGCCGGCGCCTCGGAGGCGACCGGCTGCGAGATCCTGGGCAAGGCCGAGTTCCTCAATCCGGGAAGCTCCGTGAAGGACAGAGCGGCGAAGTACATGGTCCTCGACGCGGAGGAACGCGGCGTCCTCGAGCCCGGGGGCGTGATCGTCGAAGGCACCGCCGGCAATACGGGCATCGGGCTCGCGCTTGCGGGCAACGCCCGCGGTTATCGGACCGTGATCGTCATTCCCGAGACCCAGAGCCACGAAAAGAAAGACATGCTCCGGCTCTGCGGCGCCGAGCTCAAGGAGGTTCCGGCGGTACCCTACCGGGATCCGAACAACTACGTGCACGTCGCCGCGCGCCTGGCCGAGGACATGAAGAAGACCGAGCCGAAGGGCGTGCTCTACGCCAACCAGTGGGACAACACGGCGAACCGGCGGGCCCACCATGAAGGCACGGGCCCGGAGATCTGGCAGCAGACCGATGGCAAGGTCGACGGCTTCATCTGCGCCGTCGGCACGGGCGGAACCCTGGCCGGCGTGGCGATGGCGCTGCGCGAGCGGAACCAGGACGTGGTCATCGGCCTTGCCGATCCCATGGGCGCGGCACTGTACAGCTACTTCACGACCGGCGAGCTCAAGTCGGTGGGCAGCTCGATCACCGAAGGCATCGGCCAGGGCCGCATCACGGGCAACCTGGAAGGCCTGGACGTGGACGAACCCTTCCAGATCCCCGACGAGGACGCGGTTTCGACCTGCTTCCGGCTGCTCAAGGAAGAAGGGCTTTGCCTGGGCGGATCGAGCGGCATCAACGTCGCCGGCGCTATGCGCCTGGCCGAGAAGATGGGCCCGGGACATACGATCGTGACGGTCCTCTGCGACTTCGGCACGCGCTACCAGAGCAAGCTGTTCAACCCGGCCTTTCTGCGGAAAAAGGGCCTGCCGGCGCCGGGCTGGTTGACCTGAGGGAGGGGGCCATGGAGCCGATCTTTCGCGACGACGCCTATTGCCGGAGCTGCACGGCGACCGTACTGAGCGCGGGGGCCGAAGGCATCGGCCTCGACCGCACGGTCTTCTATCCCATGGGCGGCGGCCAGCCGGGCGATACCGGGGTGCTGCGCTGGGCCGGCGGCGAAGCGCGGATTGCCGACACTCGCAAGGGCGAGGGCCACGACGAAGTAGTCCACGTTCCGGCCGAGGGCGCCGACCTGCCCGAGCCGGGCACCAAGGTCGAGGCCGAGATCGACTGGGAGCGGCGCCACCGCCTGATGCGCATGCACAGCTGCCTGCACCTGCTCTGCGCCGTGGTGACCGGCGACGTGACCGGCGGCGCGGTTGGCGACGGCAAGGGCCGTCTGGACTTCAACCTGCCCGACACCAGCCTCGACAAGGACCATATCGCCGCCGAGCTCAACCGGCTGATCGCGGAGGACCACGAGGTGCGGCCCCGCTGGATCACCGACAAGGAGCTGGAGGCGAGCCCGCAATTGGTCCGAACCATGTCGGTCCAGCCTCCGAAGGGCGCGGGCAAGGTGCGCTTGCTGGAGATCGGGGGCGTCGACCTGCAGCCCTGCGGCGGCACCCACGTGCGCCGGACCGGCGAGATCGGCCCGGTCAGGATCGGCAAGATCGAAAACAAGGGCCGGCAGAACCGGCGGGTCAACATCCTGTTTGCGGATTAAGAACGGCAGAGGGGCGGTTTCTTCATGGCTGATTTCGATAGCGACGCGGTGGTTTCCACCGCTTGGCTGGCCGAGCATCTCAGCGCGCCCGACGTCCATGTCGTGGACGCCAGCTACTACCTGCCCCACGAAGGCCTGAGCGGTCGCCAGGAGTTCGAGCTGCAGCACATACCGGGCGCGGTGTTCTTCGACATCGACGAGATCGCCGACGGCGACGATTCCCTGCCGCACATGCTGCCGTCGCCCGAGAAGTTCTCGTCCAAGGTCACCAAGCTGGGGCTGGGTGACGGCGTGCGCATGGTGATCTACGACCAGCGCGGCCTGATGAGCGCACCCCGCGTGTGGTGGACCTTCCGCTATTTCGGTCACGACGACGTCGCCGTGCTGGACGGCGGCCTGCCCAAGTGGATGGCCGAGGGCCGGCCGCTCGAGGACGGGCCGGCGCGGCCGGTCGAGCGGCATTTCACCGCGCGCATGAACAGCTTCATGCTGCGCGACAAGGACCAGGTACGGGCCAACCTGTCGAGCCGGCGCGAGCAGGTGCTGGACGCCCGCAGCCAGGGCCGTTTCGAGGCAAGCGAGCCGGAACTCTGGCCGGGCCGCCGAGCGGGCCACATCCCCGGCAGCCTGAGTCTTCCCTACACCGACCTCCTGGACGCTGAGACCCAGACCCTGCGGCCGGTCGCGGACCTGCGGGCCCGCTTCGAGGCCGCGGGCCTAGACATAGCCCGCCCGGTGATCACGACCTGCGGCTCGGGCGTAACCGCCGCAGTCCTGGCCCTGGGACTGCACCTCGCGGGGCACAAGGACGTGGCGCTCTACGACGGCTCCTGGGCCGAGTGGGGCCTTCCCGGCGACACCCCCGTGGACACCGGCCCGGCCACCTAGGCGGATGGCGCGCAAGTCCAACAAGGCCGCAAAGCTGGACATCCGGCCCTACCGGCAGGGCGACCGCGACGCCGTGGTTGCGCTGTGGGAGGCCTGCGAGCTGACCCGGCCCTGGAACGACCCGGACCAGGACATCACGCTGCTCAGCGAGACACCCAACGCCGAGATCCTGGTCGGCGTGGTCCGGAAGAAGATCACCGCGACGGTGATGATCGGACACGACGGCCATCGGGGCTGGATCTATTACCTGGCGGTCGATCCGGCCTCGCGTGCCAGGGGAACCGGCGCCGCGATCATGCGCGCCGCCGAGGCCTGGCTGGCCGAGCGGGGCCTCGGCAAGGTGATGCTGATGGTCCGGCCGGAGAACCTGGCTGTGAAGCGGTTTTATGCCAGCCTCGGCTATCAGGCCGATCCCTGCCACCTCATGCGCCGTTGGCTGGACGGCCGCGAGGCGCCCGGGATCGAAACGGACCGGGACGACGGCAAGCTGGAGACCACGGTCACCTATCTGGAGATGACCGAGCGGCCGCCGCACCCCCACTTGGTGCCGCCGCTCGGTATCAAGCTGGCCCTGCTGCGCGCGCGCCCGCCGACGGTCGGGTTCTACCGCTTCCTCTACAATACGGTCGGCGGACCGTGGCTGTGGTACGAGCGGCGCGCCCTGGACGACGAGGCTCTCGGCCGGATCATCACGGACGACCGGGTCGAGATCTACGTGCTCTACGCGAACGGCGTGCCGGCCGGCTACGCCGAGCTGGACCGGCGCGACCCTCCGGATATCGAGCTGGCCTACTTCGGCCTGATACCGGACTTCATCGGCAAGGGGCTGGGCCGCTACCTGCTGACCTGGGCGATCGATACGGCCTGGAGCTACGAGCCGGAGCGCCTTTGGGTCAACACCAACTCGCTGGACCACTCCAATGCCTTGGCGCTCTATCAACGCTGCGGCTTCCAGCCCTACAGGCAGGAACACCGGGTCATCGACGACCCGCGCCTGATCGGGCTGATCCCGGTCTGATGCGGACCTGAACGCGAGGAGACGAGCTGCCATGGACATCGGCGTACCACGGGAAATCAAGCCGCAGGAAGGCCGAGTCGCCCTGCTGCCGGCCCAAGTCGAGAGCCTGACCGCGGCGGGCCACCGCGTCCTGGTCGAGCGCGACGCCGGGGGTCTGAGCGGCGCCGGCGACGGAGACTACGCGGCCGCCGGGGCGGAGATCGCGGCGGCCGGCGCCGAGGTCTATGCGGGCTGCGAGCTGATCGTGAAGGTCAAGGAGATCCTGCCCGAGGAATACGCCGGATTGCGCCGCGAGCATGTCGTGCTGACCAACCTGCACACAGCGCTCAACCGCGAGCTCACGGACAAGCTGCTCGAGGTCGGCTTGACCGGCCTCTCGGCCGAGGAGACGCACGCCAGCGGCTCGCCCAACTCGCCGCTCGCCGGCGAGGTGGGCGCCTTCGAGGGCGTGCGCCTCTGCCTCGCGCCCTTCGGCGGCACGGGGCGGCACTTCATGCCGCACTACGGCGCGCCGGCCCTTTCGGCCGTGGTGATCGGCCTGGGCGGCGTCGGCCAGGGCGCGCTCCGGACCCTGACCCGTCTCGGCTGCTCGGTGACCGGCCTCGACCTCGATGCCGGCGCGCGGTTCCGGACCGAACTGACGTTTTCCGGCGCCAATTTCACGGCCGCGCCGGTCGAGGCCCTTCCCGGCCTGCTGCCCGAGGCCGACATGGTGGTCAACTGCGTGCTCTGGGACAAGCAGCGCAGCGACCACCTGATTCCCCGCGCCCTGCTGAAGACCATGAAGCCGACCGCGGTCCTGGTCGACATCTCCTGCGACACCGCCGGCGCCATCGAGACCAGCCGGCCGACCACCTGGTCCGACCCGGTCTACGAGGTGGACGGCATCCGCCACTACTGCGTCGACAACATCCCGGGCGCGGTCCCGGCCACCGCCTCGGCCGGCTATGCCCGCGCGCTGCTGCCCCTGGTCGGCGAGATCGCGGCGCTGGGCCCGATCGAGGCCTGCCGCCGCGACCCCTGGCTCGCCCGCGGCCTGACCTGCGCCGGCGGCACTCTGTTGCTGGAAGAGACGGGCCGCCTGCAGGACCGCCCGTCGATCACCGACACCAGCCAATCCATGACCACGCGGATCCTGACCAAATCGCGCAGCTCCGGATGGACCATAAGCCATAGTTCCCGCGAGAGCGGGGCCGGCCCGTCGCCATGGCGTACCAGCCCTGGCTCCCGATCTCCGACAGCCGTCGGCAGCAAGGATTTTCCAAGCCCCGTCTTCACGCTCTGCAGGATCGCTTCGGCATCGTTGACCATCACCTGCGGCGGCGCCTCGGGATCGCGAATGGCCCGCTCCGCCATCCAGCGGCCTTGCGGCAGGTCCGCCATGCTTTCGTCGTAGGTGATCCAGGGCAGTGGTTCGGTCCGCTTCCCCGAAGGCCCATAAACCGCATAATCGAGTTGGCCGATCCGACACGCGATGGCGCGGACGTCCTTGCGTGGCCGAGCGAGGCGCAGGGCGATGTCGGCTTCCCGTTTGGTCAAGCTCAGATCGCGGGGCTCGGCGATGAGTTCGACCCGCAACTGAGGGTGATCGCGAAGCAGCGGCGGCAGGGCGGGCACCAGAAGACGGTTCACGACGATCGGAACCGAGGTTACGCGAACCGAGCCGGCCGCCAGTCTGTCCGCGCCCGAAACGGCGCTCTCCAGCGCCTGGACTTCGAGTTCGACCCGCTCCGCGCCGGCGACGACGGCGGCTCCCGCCTCGGTCGCATGCAGGATACCGAGGTTTCGCTCGAAGAGACGGGCGCCCAACCGTTGCTCGGCCTGGGCGATGCGGCGAGCCACCGTGGTGTCGTTGACACCGAGCCGCCGCGCGGCGCTTGCGAGTGACCGGGTCCGCGCCACCGCCAGGACAAACCGCAAATCGTTCCAGTTCAAGCTCTGCATTATTGCAGCTCTGATGTGCAATCTTTGGCCTCTTATGTTGAAAAATGCAAGGTTATCCTGTCAGCCGTCAAGCACGGAGAGAGGGAGTCCGGATCATGATGTACGCCGTCTTGTTCGAGGATGATGCCGGCCGCGCGGACATGCGGCCCAAGCACATGCCCGATCACCTCGCGTTCCTGGAGAGCAACGCGTCGAGGATCCTCGACGCGGGCCCGCTCAAGGACGCTGCAAGCGGCGCTCCGGCGGGCGGTCTCTGGATCGTGGAGGCCGACAGTTCGCAGGCTGTTCAGGCGCTCGTTGAAGCCGACCCCTTCTGGTCGACCGGCCTTCGCAAATCCGTTCGTATTCTCGAGTGGACCCAGGTCTTCTCGAAAGGGAGGAGGCGGATCTAGCGACAGACCTCACGTTATCCCTGCCCCACAAGTCCGGCCCTTCGGCTGGTCATGAGCCATGATCCTAATGGTGCAGGATCTGGCTCAGGAACAGCTTGGTGCGGTCGGACTGCGGATTGTCGAAGAACTCGTGCGGCTCGTTCTGCTCGATGATCTCGCCTTCGTCCATGAAGATGACCCGGTTGGCGACTGTCTTGGCGAAGCCCATCTCGTGGGTGACGACCAGCATGGTCATGCCCTCCTCCGCCAGCTCGACCATTACGTCGAGCACCTCCTTGATCATCTCCGGATCGAGCGCCGAGGTCGGCTCGTCGAACAGCATGACCTTCGGGCTCATGCACAGCGAGCGGGCGATTGCCACGCGCTGCTGCTGACCGCCTGAGAGCTGGCCGGGATACTTTTGCGCCTGTTCAGGGATCTTGACCCGCTCCAGATACTTCATGGCGGCATCCTCGGCCTCGGCCTTGGGGGTCTTGCGCACCCAGATCGGCGCCAGGGTCAGGTTGTCGAGCACGGTCAGGTGCGGGAACAGGTTGAAGTGCTGGAACACCATGCCGACCTCGCGGCGGATCTGCTCGATGTGCTTGAGGTCGCCGGTCAGCTCGATGCCCTCGACGACGATCTGGCCCTGCTGGTGCTCCTCGAGGCGGTTGATACAGCGGATCAAGGTCGACTTGCCCGACCCGGAGGGACCGCAGATGACGATCCGCTCGCCCTTGTTGATGGTGAGATCGATGTTCTTGAGCACGTGGAACTGCCCGTACCACTTGTGGACTCCGTTCATCTGGATCATGACCTCCTCGGAGACGGTCATCTCCCTGACGGGGTGGCGGATGTCCTCCTCTGCCAAGCCTTCGGTGCTCATGTCGTCCTCCTCGTATCCTGTTCGACCTTGTCCAATCGTCGGCCTAGTGGCCGGTGTGCAGTTTCTTCTCCAGGTGCTGGCTGTAGCGCGACATGCCGAAGCAAAAGACCCAGAAGCCGGCGGCGACGAAGACATAGCCCTCGACGGCAAATCCGAGCCAGTCCGGGTTGGTGCCCGCGAGCTGCACCATGCCGAGGAAGTCGAAGAGCCCGATAATCAGCACCAGCGTGGTGTCCTTGAACAGCCCGATGAAGGTGTTGACGATTCCGGGGATGACCAGCTTGAGCGCCTGGGGCAGCACGATCAGCCCCATCATCTTCCAAAAGCTGAGGCCCAGCGCCTCGGCCGCCTCGTACTGGCCCTTGGGGATCGCCTGCAGGCCGCCGCGCACGACCTCGGCCATGTAGGCGGCGGAGAACAGCATGACGCCGACCAGGGCGCGCAGCAGCTTGTCGAAGTTCACCCCTTCCGGCATGAACAGCGGAAACATCACCGACGACATGAACAGCACGGTGATCAAGGGCACGCCGCGCCACAGCTCGATGAAGGCGACGCAGATCGACCGGACGACCGGCATCTTGGAGCGCCGGCCGAGCGCGAGCACGACACCGATCGGCAAGGAGGCGACGATGCCGACCAGGGCGATCACCAGGGTCAGGAACAGGCCGCCCCACAGCGGCGTTTCGACGTGCTCCAGTCCGAAGGTGTCGCCGACGAACAGGAAAAAGGCGATGATCGGATAGCCGATCAGGAGGAACAGCCCGATCCACTGCTTCCAGCGGAAGCCCGGGATGAAGAGCGGGATCGCCGCGGCCACCAGCAGCACATAGGCCGTGTTGATCCGCCACAGCTCCCCGTCCGGGTAACGCCCGTACATGAGCTGCTTGAACCAGACCCTGATGTAGACCCAGCAGGCGCCTTCGCGGCTGCAGGCGTCGCGCGTGTCGCCGACCCAGTCGGCGTCGATGAACGCCCACTGGATCACCGGCGGCACGAGAAGATAGACCAAGTACAAGGCCAACACGGTAAGCGCGACGTCGAGCGGGGTGGCGAACAGGTTCTGGCGCACCCATCCGACAACGCCCACCGTGCTGGCCGGCGGCGGCAGGTCGGGATGGCTCCCGGGATCGTGGCTGCGGGTTTCGTCGGTCATGACCTAGCGCTCCACCAGTGCCATCTTCTTGTTGTACCAGTTCATGAAGGCCGAGATCAGAAGGCTGAGCGTCAGATAGACCGCCATGGTAATCGAGATGATCTCGACCGCCTGGCCGGTCTGCATGAGCACCGTCCCGGCGAACACCAGCACGATGTCCGGATAGGCGATGGCGGCGGCCAGGGACGAGTTCTTCATCAGGTTCAGGTACTGGCTGGTCAGCGGCGGGATGATGACCCTGAGCGCCTGGGGAATGACGACGAGCCTCAAGGTCGGCCCGGGCCGCAGGCCAAGCGAGTAGGCCGCCTCGGTCTGGCCGTGACTGACCGCCGTGATGCCGGCGCGCACGATCTCGGCGATGAAGGACGCCGTGTAGGTCGACAGCGCCAGGGCCAAGGCAACCAGCTCGGGGATGACGACCATGCCGCCGACGAAGTTGAAGCCCTTGAGCTCGGGATAGTTCCAGGACAGCGGAAATCCCGTGACGACGGCGGCCAGCAGTGGCAGCCCGATCAGGATGCCGAGCGAGGTCCAGAACACCGGGAACTGCTCGCCGGTCCGCTCCTGGCGAGCATGAGCCCAGCGCGCCAGAACGACGATACCGACGATGCCCGCGACCAGGGCCGCCGGGATCAGCCAGAAACCCGCCTCGAAGACCGGCGCCGGGGAGTAGAGCCCGCGAATGTTGAGGAAAAAGCTATCGAACAACGAGTGGCTGTTTTTCGGCGAGGGCACGTTCCGGAGTACCGCGAAATACCAGAAGAAGATCTGCAGCAGCAGCGGGATGTTGCGCAAGATCTCGATATAGACGGCAGCCAGATTCGAGATCAGCCAGTTCCTCGACAACCGGGCAACGCCTATGATGAAGCCGAGGATCGTGGCGAAGAAGATGCCGATGGCCGAGACCAGCATCGTGTTCAGCAGGCCGACCAGAAAGGCCCGGCCGTAGCTGGACTCTTCGCTGTATTCGACCAGGGTTTGCGAGATGCTGAATCCCGCGGTGGTCTCGAGGAACCCGAAGCCCGAGGCAATGCCCTGCCGTTCCAGGTTGGCCATCGTGTTGCCGACCAGATATGCGCCCAGCAATATGACGCCACCGAGCACGAGCACCTGGAAGAAGAGGGCGCGATAACGGGGATCGTTCCACACCGGCGGTTTCGCCGGCGCGACGGCAATTTTCGTCTCCACGGCCACGTTCGCCTCCCAAGTATTATGTTTTGGGGCCGGGGGAGGAACGGGGGGCGTCCGGCGCGCGGCCGGACACACCCCGAGATGTTACATGCGCAAGCTCAGATCAGCGGACCGGCATGGCGTATTGCAGACCGCCGTCCTTCCACAGGGCGTTCTGGCCGCGCTCCAGGCCGAGCGACGTCTTCACGCCGACATGGCGCTCGAAGCTCTCGCCGTAATTGCCGACCTGCTTGACGACATTGTAGGCCCAGTCGACCGACAGGCCGAGGTTCTTGCCGCCATCGCCCTCGATGCCGAGCAGGCGCCTGACGTTCGGGCTGCTGGAGCCCTTCATCTGGTCGACGTTCTTCGACGTGACGCCGAGTTCCTCGGCTTCGACCATGGCATAGAGCGTCCACTTCACCGTATCCAGCCACTTGTCGTCGCCGTGACGGACCACCGGCCCCAGGGGCTCCTTGGAGATCACCTCGGGCAGGATCATGTGGGCGTTCGGCTCTTTCAGCTTGATCCGCTGGGCAGCCAGACCCGACTGGTCCGTGGTATAGACGTCGCAGCGGCCGGAGTCGTAGGCCGCCACAACCTCGTCGGCCTTCTCGAAGACGACCGGGTTGAACTTCATGCTGTTGGCACGGAAGTAGTCGCTCAGGTTGAGCTCGGTGGTCGTGCCGATATTCACGCAGACGCTGGCGCCGTCGAGCTCGAGCGCGCTCTTGACCCCGAGATCCTTGCGGACCATGAAGCCCTGGCCGTCGTAGTAGTTAACGCCGGCGAAGTTGAGGCCGAGCGCCGAATCGCGGACCAGCGTCCAGGTCGTGTTGCGCGACAGCACATCGACCTCGCCGGACTGCAGCGCCGTAAAGCGCTCCTTGGCCGAGAGCGGCGTGAACTTCACCTTGCCCGCGTCGCCGAGAACGGCGGCGGCCACGGCACGACACACGTCTACATCGATTCCGGTCCAGTTACCCTGTTCGTCGGGGTTGGAGAACCCGGCCAGCCCCTGGCTGACGCCGCACTGGACGAAACCTTTACCCCTCACGTCGTCGAGCGTTCCGGCCACAGCCGCGGTCGACAACGTCGTAGCCGCAGCGGCGGCCAAGAGAACCTTGGTGAGTTTCATGGAAAAAAACCTTCCCTGCTGGTTTTTGACTTTCTTGTTGTCCTAAGGACAAAGCGCCATAGCACTGTGTTACCTAGTCCGACAAGATGTAACATATGCCTCGAAAAGGCAACAGGCACGCTTGGACATTCACTCGGGTCCATGCCCGAGCGGCACCCCCGCCGCCTGCGGGCGCCCGAATAGCAGAGTCCAGGTCGTTCGGCTAGCCCCTTTCGCGCCCCGGTCGACGCTGGCATAACGGGCGCGCGCGATCCGGCCGGTCTGGCGCTTCTCGACCATCCAGCCCGCCGATTCCGTGAGATGAGGACCCGATGTCATGACGAAACGGGACTACAAGGCCGATACCCTTCTGGGCCACCTGGGCCGGGACCCGAAGGCGTTCCACGGAGCGGTCAATCCGCCGGTCTACCATGCCTCGACGATCCTGTTCGACAGCCTGGACGCCTACGAGGACAGACACCGTTACCTCGAGAAGGGCAAGGTCGTCTATGGCCTGCTCGGCACGCCGACCACCTTCGCCCTGGAGGAGGCGGTGGCGCGGCTGGAAGGCGGGTCCGGGTGCATCGCCGTATCCTCGGGCCTGGCCGCCATCACCGGCCCCATCCTCGCCCTGGTCGAGTCCGGCGACCACATCCTGGTGAGCGACAGCGTCTACCAGCCGACCCGCAGGTTCTGCGACCACATGCTCAGGCGTCTCGGCGTGGAGACCACCTACTACGACCCCCTGATCGGCGCCGGGATCGCCGCGTTGATGCGCCAGAACACGCGGCTGGTGTTCCTGGAATCCCCCGGATCCCTGACGTTCGAGGTCCAGGATGCGCCGGCCATCGCCGCCGTGGCCAAGGCCGCCGGTGCCGCCGTGCTAATGGACACGACCTGGCCGGCGTCGCTGCTCTGCCGGCCCTTCGAGCTCGGCGCCGACATATCGATCCAGGCCGGGACCAAGTACATTGTCGGCCACTCCGACGCCATGCTCGGGCTGATCACGACGAACGAGGCGTTCGAGCAAAAGGTCCGGCTGGCGCTCCAGGAACTCGGCCAGTGCGCGGCGCCCGACGACGTCTATCTCGCGCTTCGGGGCCTGCGCACGCTCTCGGTGCGCCTCGCCCGGCACCAAGAGACCGGTCTCGCCCTCGCACGCTGGCTGGCCGAGCGCCCGGAGGTCGAGCGGGTGCTCCATCCGGCCCTGCCTGGCGATCCGGGCCACGACCTCTGGCGGCGCGACTTCAGCGGCGCCAGCGGTCTCTTCGGGGTGGTCCTGCGCGCGCCCTGCTCTCGCGCCGCCGTCGCCGCCCTGATCGAGGGCATGGAGCTGTTCGGCCTCGGCTCCAGCTGGGGCGGCTTCGAAAGCCTGATGATCGCGGCCTATCCAGAGCGGATCCGCAGCGCGACGACCTGGGACGCGCCGGGGCGGACCCTGCGCATCCACGCCGGGCTAGAGCACCCCGCGGACCTGATCGCCGACCTCGAGGCCGGGTTCGAACGCTTCAACCGGGCCGTTCGCGAGAACGCCTAGCTCTGGAGGCCAGAGATGAGCAACACGCCTGCCCTGCCCGCCCAACTCGAGGATGCTCTCGCCTTCGACGACAAGGGCCTGGTCCCCGCGATCGCGCAGCAGCACGACACCGGCGAGGTTCTGATGATGGCCTGGATGAACCGGGCGGCTCTGGCCGAGACCTTGGCGACCAGCCGGGTCTGCTACTGGTCGCGCTCACGCGGCCGGCTCTGGCGCAAGGGCGAGACCTCGGGGCAGGTTCAGCGTCTGGTCGAGCTTCGTATCGACTGCGACGGCGACACCCTGCTGCTCGAGGTCGAGCAGACCGGTGTGGCCTGCCATACCGGGCGCAGGAGCTGTTTCTACCGCGCCCTCGGGGACGGTGGGCTGGAGGAGTTGATGCCGGTCGAGCGCGACCCGAAATCCCTCTATGGAGTATAGGCCGTGCCGCGGCCCCGGCTGCGCGTCCTGCTCGGCTCGGCGACCGCCATGGGGCCGGGCAAGGCCGACTTGCTGGAGGCGATCGAGGCCGAGGGCTCGATCACCGGCGCGGCGCGGCGCATGGGCATGTCCTACCGCCGGGCCTGGTTGCTGGTCGAAGCCATGAACGCATGCTTCCGCACGCCCTTGGTCGAGACCGCGCGCGGCGGGCGGCGCGGCGGCGGCGCTCGCCTGACGGCGCTGGGACGCGAGGCGCTGTCGCGCTACCGCGCCATGGAGGCCAAAGCGGTGGCGAGCCTCGAGCCCGACATGGCGGCCTACTCCGAATTGCTGTCGTCCCGGGCCACGAAGAGGCTTCGCTAGACCTCCAAGTCCCGCCTCGCCTGGACCAAGCCGGCCAAGCGTTGTATACCGTTGAATATAACCGATTCCGCCCACGCGCGGCTCATTGCGGAAAACCAGATGCGATCATCGCCGATATCTTCGCTGCCATGCACCAGGCGACTGTTCGGTATCATCTGCCTTGCCGCCCTGCTCTTCGGCATCGGGGCCGCGCGGCCGCGGGCCGAAGAGGTCACGATCTTCGCCGCCGCCAGCACGGCCAACGCGGTCAACGAAGTGGTCGAGCGCTATGAGGCGACGTTGGCGGAGCCGACCGGGAACGGCCTTGCCGTGCGGCCGGTCTTTGCCGCCTCCTCGACCCTGGCCAAGCAGATCGCCCAGGGCGCCCCGGCGGACTTGTTTCTCTCGGCCAGCGTCGCGTGGATGGACTATCTCGCGCAGCGACAGGCGATCACGGCGGCCAGCCGGATCGATCTGCTCGGCAACCGCCTGGTCCTGATCAGCTCGGCGGAAAGCCCGCTGACCCTGACCATAGAGCCCGAGTTCCCGCTGGCCGAGGCGCTCGACGGCGGCCGTCTGGCGATCGGCGACCCGGCGCACGTGCCGGCTGGAATCTATGCGAAGGCGGCCTTGGAGACGTTGGGCGTGTGGCCCACGGTGGCCGGCAGGACCGCCCGGGCGGCCGACGTGCGCGCGGCGCTCGCCCTGGTGGATCGTGGCGAGGCGGCGGCCGGTATCGTCTACCAAAGCGACACGGCGATCAGCCGCCGGGTTCGGGTGGCGGGAGTGTTCCCCAGAACTTCTCACCCGCCCATCACCTATCCGCTCGCACTGGTGGCCGAAAGGCCCTCGCCCGCGGTCGAGCGGTTCTACCGCTTTCTCAGGGGGCCGGAGGCCGCGGCGATCTTCCGCCGGCATGGCTTCCAGAGTCCAGGCGACGCCGGGTAGGCATATGCTGGAGCTGACGCCGCTGGAGCGCGAGGCGCTCGGCCTGAGCCTCACCGTCGCGTTCTGGAGCGTGCTGGCCAGCCTGCCGCTCGGCCTCGCCACCGCTTGGCTCCTGGCGCGCCGCGAGTTCTACGGCAAGGCCCTGTTGAACGGTCTGGTCCATCTGCCGCTGGTCGTGCCGCCAGTCGTGGTCGGCTATCTTCTGCTGTTGCTGTTCGGCCGCAGGGGGCCCCTGGGCGCCTGGCTCTACGATGCTTTCGGCGTGACCGTGGCCTTCACCTGGAAGGGTGCCGCCCTGGCCGCCGCGGTCATGGCCTTTCCCCTGATGGTGCGGGCCATGCGGCTGTCCCTGGAGGCGGTCGACCGCCGCCTCGAGGCGGCGGCGCGCACGCTGGGCGCCCCACGCTTCGAGGTCTTCTTGACCGTCACCCTGCCGCTGATGTCGCCCGGCATCCTGGCCGGCACGATTCTGGCCTTCGCCCGCAGCTTGGGCGAGTTCGGCGCGACGATCACCTTCGTGTCGAACATCCCGGGCGAGACACGAACCCTGCCGCTGGCGCTCTACAGCCTGACCCAGACGCCGGACGGCGAAGCCGGGGCGCTCAGGCTGACCGCGATCGCCGTGGCGCTGGCCTTCGCCTCCCTGGCCGCTTCGGAGGTTCTGGCGCGCCGCATCAGGCGCCACATAGGCGTTTGACGGACATGCTCGAAGTCAGCGCCCGAAAACGTCTGGCCGCATTCGATCTCGACATGAGCTTCTCATGCGAGAGCGCTGGCGTTATCGCCGTTTTCGGACGGTCCGGGGCCGGCAAGACTACGCTGGTCAACATGCTGGCCGGCTTGCTCCGACCGGATTCCGGCCGGATCGCCGTCGGCGGCCGCACACTGTTCGACTCGGCGAGCGGCGTCGACGTGCCGCCGGAACGTCGCCGCCTCGGCTACGTGTTCCAGGAAGGCCGCTTATTTCCGCACCTGACCGTTCGCGGCAACCTGGGCTATGGCTTGAAGCGCGCACCGCCGGACGAGCGCCGCATCAACCTGGAGCACATCGTCGACCTGCTCGGCCTCGAGGCCCTGCTGGCGCGCCGGCCGCACGACCTGTCCGGCGGCGAGAAGCAGCGCGTCGCGCTCGGCCGGGCTTTGCTGGCGAACCCGCGGCTTCTTCTCATGGACGAACCCCTGGCCGCCCTGGACCAGCAGCGCAAGGCGGAGGTCCTGCCGTTCATCGAGCAACTGCGCGACGACCTGGGCATTCCGATCGTCTACGTCAGCCACGCCATGGAGGAAGTGATCCGCCTGGCCGACACGCTGGTCCTGGTCTCCGACGGGCGCACGGTCGCGGTCGGAGCGGTCGACGAGCTGACCAGCCGCCTGGACCTGCGCCCCTTGACCGGGCGCTACGAGGCCGGCGCCGTGATCGAGGCGCGGGTCGTCCGGCACGACGAGGAGTTCGAGCTCAGCGAACTCGCCTTTCCGGGCGGCACCTTGCGCGTGCCGGGCCTCGACCTTGCTCCCGGCGCCGACCTGCGCATCCGAATCCGCGCCCGCGACGTCGCCCTGGCCCTCGAGCCGCCCAAGGACATCAGCATTCTCAATGTCTTTCCCGGCGAGGTGCGGGATATCGGCGCCGAGCCGGGTGCGCAGGTCGACATCCTGCTCGACCTCGGCGGCACCGCGCTCTGGGCCCGGATCACGGCCCGCTCGCGCCAGGACCTGGGCCTGACCGTGGGCTCCCGCGTCTACGCTCTGGTCAAGGCCGTGGCCATCGACCGACACGCGCTCGGCCGCAGCGCCGGCCGTCCGCGCTTCCTGTCCAGACCGGGCTGAGCCGAAGGCCACCCAAAGGTTTGCCAACACTCAGAGAGTAGGTCACGTCGGCCGGAGTGGTGGATTAGGAGTTCGCCCGTACTGCATCCGTGTTGCATGGATTTCCCGGTACGGAACGGGAAAGCCCGGCTCATGGCGAGGTAACTCATCTAGCCATGAAATCTGGCGACCCCGGCAGGATTCGAACCTGCGACCTGCGGATTAGAAGTCCGCTGCTCTATCCAGCTGAGCTACGGGGTCGTGGCGGGCCGCGCCCGGCCCTTCATCGGGCCCGTCAATGGGTCCAGCGGCCGAGGCGGTCGGACCGGAAATTGTCGGCATAGGCCTTGGGCCGGAACACCTTCTCGCGCGGCGTTTCCAGCGTGTACATGAAACCGTGACTGCGGGCGAAAGCCACCGCCTCCTCCGAGCTGTCGAAGCGCAGCCGGACTTGGCCCTTGGTGTCCCGCGACGAGGTCCAGCCCATGAGCGGCTCGACCTGGCGGGCCGCCTCCGGCTCGAACTCCAGCACCCAGCGCTGGGTGTTCGCCCGACCGGACTGCATCGCGGTCTTCGACGGCTGATAAATGCGAACCTGCATCGTCGTCCCTTTCGAAACGGTCCGGCCCGGACCCCGGGCCGCCCGACCGATACCCCCGAGGGCGGCACCGGGAAAGCGTCTCCAGACCCGGTCCAGGGCGGAAAATACGGGCATTTGGGCCCCCATGCAAGCCACGCCGGACCTTTTACCCCCGGCAGCGTCAGGACGCTCCTGAACGCTCTGAACCGCCTGGGCACGCCGAAGAACCGTCCCGAGAAACCTAGGCATATGATCCGGCATCCGCAGGCGCGGCAATTACCGCCTGTCAATGGGCCGAAAGACAAAACATGGCGTCAAGCCAATTAGTTAACTATAGAAATTCATCGTACTTGCTATATGAAGCTATTTTGTCGAATCTCCCCTCGAGGCTTTGCATCCTATGCAGCGAGGAGGACATGGGATGCCGATCGGCCGGTGCGAGATTCCGATCGTGCCGCCTTGGCCCGGCGTGGTGGGCTGGAAGGACGTTGGGGCCCCAACCTTGGCTTAACCCTGCAACGAACGATGGGTTCGCATCAGACGGCTATAGGCCGTTTCCACGAGGTAAGCCAACTTGCGAAATCCCGGGACGGGAGGGGCTGGCTGAACAGGAAGCCCTGCAACTCGTCGCACCCCTTGCTGCGCAGGTAGGTCACCTGCTCTTCCAATTCCACGCCTTCGGCGATGACCTTGAGGTTGAGGCTGTGCCCCATCTTGATCACGGCTTCGGTGATCGCGGCACCGTCGGGCTCGGTGGTCAGATCCCGGACGAAGGACCGGTCGATCTTGAGGCGGTGCACGGGGAACCGTTTGAGATAGGCGAGCGACGAATACCCGGTCCCGAAATCGTCGATCGATATCTCCACGCCGAGGTCGTGAATCAAGTGGAACTCGTCGATGACCTGCTCGGTATCCTCCATCATCATGCCTTCGGTGATCTCCAGTTCCAGCAATCGCGGATCCAGGCCGGTCTCCTGAAGGGTCCTCTTCAAGGCGGCGACGAAGTCGCTGTCCCGGAACTGACGGGCGGAAATGTTCACGGCCACCGGCAATGAGGGGAAGCCGCTGTCCTGCCAGGCCTTGGCCTGCTCGCAGGCGGCACGGAGCACCCATTCGCCCAAGTGTACCATCAGATCGCTCGACTCCGCGATCGGGATGAAGTCGCCGGGGGACACGATTCCACGCGTCGGGTGACGCCACCGGACCAGCGCTTCCGCGCCCGTGACCCGTCGGCCGTCGATGCAAAGCTTGGGCTGATAGAACAGCTCGAACTCATTGCGGACCACCGCCAGACGGAGGTCGGCTTCGAGGACCTTGGCCGCTCGGGCCGGGGCGTCCATGATCTCGTCGTAGAGGCGATAGGTTCCGCGGCCGGTGCCCTTTGCGGCCTCGAGGGCCGTGTCGGCCTTGCGGATGAGTTCGTCGGGATCCGTGTCGTCACGCGGATAGAAGGCGATCCCTATGCTCGCCCCGGTTCTCAGAAGAGAGCCCTCCAGGGTCACCGGCTTCGACAGATCGGCGAGAATTCGTGCCGCGAGGCCGCGAATAGCGTCGGGTTTTTCCAGCCCGACCATGACCACCGCGAACTCGTCACTACCCAGACGGGCTACGGTGTCGCCTTTGCGGGTGACCTTCTCGAGCCGCCTGGCGACGTGCTTGAGCAGCGCATCGCCTATCGTATGGCCATAGTTGTCGTTGACGCTTTTGAAACCGTCGAGGTTCAAGACCATCAGCGCAACCAGGCAACCGCGTTGCGCGGCGCTGCGAAAAGCCTCCTCCAGACGCCGGTGGAACAGGTCCCGGTTCGCCAGTCCGGTCAGCCCGTCGTTCAGCGCCAACTCGCGGATCGTTTCCTCGGCCCGTCTGTGCTCGGTGAGATCGCGAACGACGGCAACCTTCATCGCTTCTCCGTCAATCGTCGCCTGGGACAGATTGACGACCATCGGGAAGGCCGTGCCATTGCTGCGGCGACCGGTCAGCTCGTCGCCACACGCGACGCCCTCTGCCTGCCCCGGGGCGGCCTTGCCGGTCTGCCGGATTCCCGTCAAAGGCATCAGGGAGGATGCGTCCCGACCGATCAGCTCGGATGCCTTGCACCCGAAGATGGTCTCCACGGCCGCGTTCATCGCCCGGACATGCCCGTTCTGGTCGATAACGATGACCCCGTCGAACAGGCTGTCCAGCAGTGCCTGCAGCAGATCGTCCTGCTGCGGCACCTGCCCTTCAAGCCGCTCTTCGAGTTGCTCGAACAAGGATCGCGCGGACATTGGTCCCGTCTCCCAGGTACTAGGCATCCACCGGCGATACGCCATCGCCACGAGATCAATATTAGCAGTTTTGGACTAATCTTAAGTAAATATACGGCGTTAAGCAGTCGTAAAGGCCTGGATTCAGCCTGAACTTGCCGCCCGTTCTGCGGCCGATCTTCGCGGCTCTCACCTGGACCTACTGCAGGGGTGCGGCCCACCTACCGCATCCCTTTCTTCTGTTCCATGCTCGAGCGCGACCCCGCGCGCTTTGCCGTCACATAGCTATCGCCGAGACCGAGGACGGCGGCGTGTCCGGGTTCGGCCCGTCGGCGGGAACGTTCACGCTGGCCGCGGCAGGCGAGAGCACGCGTCATTGAGATGGTCGGGGCGAGAGGATTCGAACCTCCGGCTTCCTGCTCCCAAAGCAGGCACTCTACCAGACTGAGCTACGCCCCGGCACCGGGAATTCGCGGAAAATAGGGGGTTTGGTCGCACCGCGCAAGCAGCCACGGCAGGCGGCGTCAGTACACACCCGGGATGAACCGCCGAGTGCGCAGCTTGTAGGCCTCGTACTCGGGGAAGGCCTCGCTCAGGACGCCCTCCTCGTTGCGCGCACGTTGGATCTGGCATGCGATATGGACGGCCAACAGCAGGACCGCGAGCGGCGAGAAATTGATCACGATGGCCCCGAGAACCGCGATCTCCTCGGCAACGTAGAGCGGATGGCGGACGAGCGCATAGACGCCGGTCGTCACCAGCTCGCGCGCCTCGGCCATGATGCTGAACGAGCGGCCGAGGAAGCTGACGGATACGACCGAGAGGATGCTGCCGGTGCAGATCAGGACCAGACCCGCGATGCTCTGCGCCAGCGCGGGCTCCGGCGCCGGGATCAGCACGACGAGCATGACCATGAAGGTCCCCGCGATGGCGGTGACCCTGGGCAGCAGGCCCTTGGCTTTGTTGACCGGTTGTCTGCGGAACAGCAGCAGGGCCACGAGGAGCGAAAGGAACATGATCTTCGAGATCGTCGCCACCAGCCAGGCATGGAACGCGGCGTCATACGCAGAGGTCTCGGGAAGGTAGAACGCCCGCGAGAGACTGTGGAATTCCAGGATCAGGAGCCAGAAGAACACCGCGGCCAACAGGGGACCGCTGAGGGCGTTATAGGCCCGGCTACCGCCGATCCGCCGGCAGAAGCCGAAGAAATCCCCCGCGGCCCGCCCTGCAGCGGGCCCGGCTTGTTGTCCCTCCGCTGTGTCGTCCAGCGTCGAAACTGCGCCGTTGCGGCCGGGCTGCTCTGCTGTTTGATACCCCATCCTGGCCTCCCCGGTTCGGGTCGACATTTGCCCGGACCTCTCCAGAGTCGAGGATAAGTTGACAATACTAATAGGGATTTAAACGAGGTCCGGGGACAGCCGCGCGCGGTCCGGTCCGGCACGGTTGAGTGGCTAGGCCCCCGACACCTATAGTGCGTCTCGCCAACATGCCCTGGAGTTTCGCCGCATGGCCAGCCGAACCCTGCCCCTGACCGAGCCGCTCTACGACTATCTGCTGAAGGTCTCGTTGCGCGAGCCGCCACTGCTCGCCCGGCTGCGCGAGGAGACCGAGGCACTGCCGCTGGCGGTCATGCAGATCTCGCCCGAGCAGGGCCAGTTCATGGCTTTGCTGGTCGAGCTGATCGGCGCCCGCCGCATGCTCGAGGTCGGCACCTTCACCGGCTACAGCGCGCTCTGCGTCGCGCGCGCCCTGCCCGCGGAGGGCCAAATCGTGGCCTGCGACGTCAGCGCTGAATACACCGACATCGCGCGCCGTTACTGGGCCGAGGCCGGCATCGCCGACAAGATCGACCTGCGCCTGGCGCCGGCGCTCGACACGCTGGACGCGCTGCTCGACGACGGCCAAGCGGGAACCTTCGACTTCGCCTTCATCGATGCGGACAAGGAAAACTACAACGGCTATTACGAAAGGTGTCTCGCGCTGCTCCGAAAAGGCGGGCTCGCCGCGGTCGACAACGTCCTGTGGAACGGTGCCGTGGTCGACCCGGTCAAGCAGGATTCGGACACGAAAGCCATCCGTGAGCTAAACCTCCAGTTGCATACAGACCAACGGGTCAGCCTGTCGCTCGTTCCGATCGGCGACGGCCTCACACTCGCCCGCAAGCGATAGAAGGAGGCTTCGCGGCACACGCCCGGCCCGCGCTGGTCACTATACAAGGATTAAGCGAATTTTAACTTGGGTTTAAGGTGATCTTTACGCCTTCCTGCGAAACTGGATAGCTCGGTCATGGTGTTCTTGGCCATCTGGTTGTTCAACGCACGAGGCAAGCTATGTGGAAGACATTATTGCTCGGCACGGCCCTGGCGGTCTTCTCGTCAGCTGCTGGAGCGCAGAGTCAAAGCCAGTGTAACACCCGCGACAGCGTGCTCTCGCTGCTCGCCAGCAAGTACAAAGAGTCCCCAGTCGCGGTCGGCGTCACCAATACCGGCGGCCTGGTCGAAGTCCTGTCCACCGGCGACGGCAACACCTGGACGATCATCGTCACCACGCCGCAGGGCATGAGCTGCCTGGTCGCGGCCGGCGAGGGCTGGCGCGCGCTCGAACAGGATCTCGTGGAGCCCGAGGCCTAAGGCAAAGCGAACGCCAACACCGGGTTCTACGACCCGGATTCGAAAGCATCGTAGAGAACGCGGTCGCCGCGTTTTAGACCCAACCGCGCCGCGGTCCCTCCGTTCAACTCCAGAACCCCCCGCACCGGCTGGCCCGAAGAGATCGTCTTGAGCGACAAGGGCACCGTGCGCTCGACGATCCTAGCGATCACTCCGTCGTCCGCGATGAACAGCATGTCGAGCGGGATGTACGTATTCCTCATCCACATGGACACCAAACGAACCCGACTGTAGACGAACAGCATGCCGGCGTCGGCAGCCAAGTCGCGGCGAAACATCAAGCCCTGCTGCTGCTGTTGCGGAGACGTCGCCAGCTCTATGCGGATGTCGTGGCGCGCGCCCTCGGCGGTCTCTATTATCAGCCGGTCCTGCTCGAAACTCGTCAGACCGGTTTCGCCCAGCGCCGCACGGCCCGGGACCAAGGCCGTGAGGACAACCAGCAGGAGGATCTTCAGGAGGCGCGCAACCAGCGTTGGAGTCATGCTGCACTCATAGCGCGCGCTTGCGCCGCTCACAAGCCGCCC
The DNA here is from genome assembly GCA_947258885.1 of uncultured Kiloniellales bacterium. Classification (GTDB taxonomy): domain Bacteria; phylum Pseudomonadota; class Alphaproteobacteria; order Kiloniellales; family JAKSDN01; genus CAMYKD01. Next base: position 32,909 of record CAMYKD010000007.1, read on the forward strand.
GTCGACACGAGCACCGCGCCGGCCACGGCATGCACCTCTGGCCGGATCGGCCCCGGCCGGGGCTGATCGGCAAGCGTCGTGAACCAATGGTCCGGCGGCCTGCGCCCGCGGCTGTGCCGCCAGGTGAGGCCGCGCAGCACCGCTTCCCCGGCGGCCGGAACCCGGTCGGGAATGTCGAACCCGTTCAGCGTTCCCCAGACGCCGGCCCAGCACCGGCCCACGGACCAGGGATTGTAGCCGCCGCCGCCCAGCACGAGCAGCCGCGGCGCCATGTCCTTGGCGGCGCCTACCACCTGCCAGAGCGCCAGGTTGGAAAGCGAGAGCCTGCTGAGCGGGTCCTCTTCGAGGGCGTCGGCGCCGCACTGCAAAACCACCGCCTCCGGCTCGAAGGCCTCGGCCAGCGGCAGGATTGCCGCATCGAGCAGAAAGGCCATCTCGCTGTCGTTGAAACCCCATGGAACCGGCAGGTTGCGCGCCATGCCCCCGGCCCGGTCCGCCGCGCTGCCGCTCACCGCCCCGCCGGCGGCCAAGGCGCTCTTCTGCCCCGCCGCCGACATGGGCCAGCGGCCGGCCTCGTGGACGGAGACCGTGAGCACCCGGCCGTCCTCGGCAAAGGCGGCCTGGACGCCGTCGCCGTGATGCGCGTCCACGTCGAGGTAGAGCACCCTCTCGAGCCCGCCGTCGAGGAGCGCGAGGATGGCCAGCACCGGATCGTTCAGGTAGCAGAACCCGCTGGCCCGGTCCGGGCGTCCGTGGTGGGTGCCGCCGGCCGGATTGTAGGCCACGCCGCCGTCGCGCACGAGCCTGGCTCCCAGGATCGACCCGCCGCAGGCGGTCGCCGGGCGTCGGAAGATTTCGGGAAAGATCGGGTTGCCGTCGCGTCCGATGTTGAAGCGCCGGCGAACGGCGGCCGGCGGGCGCTGGCTGCGCTCCGTCTCGATCAGCGCCTCGATGTAGGCGGGGTCGTGGAAGCGAGCGAGCTCGGCCGGCGTGGCCCGGGGGCTGTCGACGTAGACCTGGGCCGGCAGCCAGTCAAGGGCACGGCACAGGTCGATGCAGGTCGAGACCCGCGGTATCGCCAGGGGATGGCGCGCGCCGTAGCTGGATGTCCGGTAGATATCGCTGCCGATGAACCGCGCGGTTCCCGCCCGTTCGGGGTCAGCCGGTGGTCCGGCGCAACGCCGGCGCCGCGTCGCCGAAGATCTCTGCGATATCCCCTGGATCATCGCGAAACCTTATGCCAAGAAAATCCTCATACCGCCAGAGCACGTCGCCTGGAAATACGCCGAAGCGATCGATCCTGAGGCTGACCACGGAGGCCGGCTCGAACGGTTCCAGGAGGCGAATCTTCACTCCCCGGGCCGAAATGTTCAGGATGCGGCAATCGGCCGACCGGCCGTTGGTGCTGATCTGGCCCGACCACAGGACCGAGGACCGTGGATAATGCCTCTGCTCCTTGTTGGTCTCGGGATTTTCTAGGACGTCCCCGACAAATCGGGCCGTCTGGTCGGGATCGCAGACAAACTCCATGCCCAGGTGCTGACCGTTCTGCCACGCCACCCGCCCGGGCAAACTGCCATGGGGCTCGACCGTAAGGAGTAACTCTGCGCCCGGATCCAGCGGTGTCCGGAAGCGGAGCTTCGCGCCACCAACCGAGATGTCGAGAACCTCGCAATCCCAGCTATGCCCTCTTGCGACCAGCTTGGCCGAGCAAAAGACTGCTGTCCGCGGTTCTTTATGCCGCTCCGGCAATTCGTCAGTGCCGCCCGTCTTGCCGGTTGCTGCGCCACCATCACCCATTTTCGATCGGAGTCCTCGCGGTTTGAGGTCATCCTCGACCCCGTTGGCGAAACACGTCCAGACTCTTAGCAGAAGACAACAAACTATGTGTAAAGATTAGGCATAAAAGACTAATTATTCGCTCGCAGCACCGATCGCCGACGCTCTGGTTCCGCGGCTGCCTTGCTGTGCTACGGTGAAGACCTGAACGCGTCCTGGGACCCGATTCGCCCAGGACAGGTGTAGCAAGGGTGACACGCTGTCCGAGACCCCGATACCACCGACGAGCGGTGATCCCGCCCCATCTCTCCACGTCCACGCTGCCGGCTTGGCGTTCGAGGACCGAGTGCTGTTCGAGAAACTCGATCTCGAGCTTCCGGGCGGACTGATCACCTGTCTGCTCGGTCCTTCTGGCGTGGGAAAGACCAGCTTGCTGCGCCTGATCGCCGGCCTGGCTCACGGTGCCAAGGGCAGTGTCGCCGATCACCGGGCCACGCCGGTCGCCGGCCGCATCGCCTATATGGCCCAGCAGGACCTGCTTCTGCCGTGGTGCTCGGTTCTGAACAACGTCCTGCTGGGTGCGCGCCTGCGTGGCGAAGCGACGACCGGTGCGATCGAGGCGCGCGCCCGGGAGCTCCTGGCGCGCGTCCGGCTCGCCGACAGCGCATTGGCCCGTCCGGCGCAGCTGTCCGGCGGCATGCGCCAGCGCGCGGCCTTGGCGCGGACCCTGATGGAGCAGCGTCCGATCGTCCTGATGGACGAACCCTTCTCGGGCCTCGACGCCATCACGCGCTACGAAATTCAGGCCCTTGCCGCCAGACTGCTGGCCGGCCGCACGGTGCTGCTGGTCACCCACGACCCGCTCGAGGCGCTGCGCCTCGGCCACCGGGTCCAGGTCATGTCGGGCCGGCCGGCGAGGCTCGACGCGGCGCTCGAGCCGCCCGGCGAACCGCCGCGCGACCCGGCCGACCCCGCACTGCTGACCCATCAGGCAGAGCTGCTGAAGCGCCTGGCGCAGGCCCGGGAGGCACCGTGAGCCTGCTCCGCCCGGTGATCATCCTGCTGGCCCTCGCCGGCCTATGGCAGGCGGTGGTCTGGATCAGCGACGCTCCGGCATACATTCTGCCGGGGCCGGCCCGGGTGGCCGCCATGCTGGCCGCGCGCTGGCCGGAGCTGTTGGAGCACGGGGCCCTCACCCTTGCGGAGATTGTACTCGGCCTGGTCCTGGGAACCCTGCTCGGCACTACAAGCGCCTTGATCATCGCCTGGTTCCGTCCGGCCCGGCATTGGCTGATGCCGGTCCTGGTGGTCAGCCAGGCCATTCCGGTCTTCGCCCTGGCGCCGATCCTGGTGCTGTGGCTGGGCTACGGCATGGCCTCGAAGGTCGCCATGGCGACCCTGATCATCTACTTCCCGGTGACCGCCGCCTTTTTCGACGGGCTGCGCCGGACCGAACCCGGCTGGCTCGACCTGGCGCGGACCATGGGCGGCTCGCGCTCGAGCATCCTCCGCCACATCCGGATACCCGCGGCCCTGCCCGCGCTAACCTCGGGTCTCAGGGTCGCCACCGCGGTCGCCCCGATCGGGGCGGTGGTCGGCGAGTGGGTCGGCAGCAGCGGCGGTCTGGGCTATCTCATGCTGCAGGCCAACGCACGCATGCAGATCGACCTGATGTTCGCTGCCCTTTTCGTCCTCGGTGTCTTCGCGGTGGGCCTCTATTACGCGGTCGACTGGGCGCTGCGCCGGGCCCTGCCCTGGCAGGCCGACGACGCGGGACCGACCGATTGAGACCCTGCCGCGGTGTTGCCGCGGTGTTAAGGAGTCTTTCACCACCCGAATCGCCGCGCTATCATGCCGCGCTGAAGGAGTCGGGGTTCGCGTGGAGCGCACCGGATAGCGCGTGCCATAGCGACCAAAGGATGATTTGGGGGGCGAAATTGATACGCGCGGTCAGCCTGTCGGTGGTGCTTTATATCCTGTGGCTGCTGCTCTCCGGACATTACGGGCCGCTGCTCCTGGTCTTGGGCGCCGTGTCCTGCGTATTCGTCGCCTGGGTCGCATACCGCATGGACGTGGCCGACCGCGAAGGCCACCCCGTACACCTGACCTGGCGCTCGCTCGTCTACTGGCCCTGGCTGTTCTGGGAGATCGTCAAGGCCAACGTGGAGGTGGCGCGCCTTATCCTCTCGCCGCGCCTGGCGATCAGCCCCACGGTGATCAAAGTGAAGGCCAGCCAGCCCGATGACTTGGGCCACGTGATCTATGCCAACTCGATCACGCTCACGCCAGGCACCGTCTCGATCGACGTGCGCAACGCCACAATCGAGGTGCATGCGATCACCCGCGAGATGGCCGAAGGTCTTGCGACCGGCGAGATGGACCGCCGGGTGACCCAGATGGAGGGCGCAGGCTGATGATGTTCGCGGCGGCCTCGGCGGGAATACTGGTCTCCATGGCCCTGGCGCTGACGCGCGCGCTTCTGGGGCCGACCGTCTATGATCGGATTCTCGCGGTCAACGCCTTTGGCACCAAGACGGTTCTGCTGGTCGCGGTCTTCGGCTTCCTGACCGACCGGCCGGATTTCCTGGACATCTCGCTGCTCTACGCTCTGATCAACTTCGTCGGCACGATAGCCGTTCTGAAGTTTTTCGAATACCGCGACCTCGGTCACGCCGGGCCAAGCGACGAGGAGCGACGCGGATGATGGACCTGGGGCTCGATGTTCTGAGCTGGCTCTGCCTGGTTGCCGGCGCGCTGTTCGGCATCGTCGCGGGCATCGGCTTGGTGCGCCTGCCCGATCTTTTCACCCGAATGCATGCCGCCGGCATCGGCGACACACTGGCGGCCGGCCTGATCGTGCTCGGTCTCATGCTGCAGGCGGGGCTCACCCTGAACCTAGTCAAGCTCGCGCTGATCATGGTGTTCATCCTCTTCACCAGTCCGACATCGACCCACGCGCTGGCCAAGGCCGCGCTGCACGGCGGCGTAAAACCACTGCTCGACCCCGGCAAGGACGGTCCGCCATCGAAAACCTGATCGATATATCGCTGCTCGGCTTCCTGGCAGTCGTGGCGCTGGCTATCGTGCGCCTGCGGCACCTCTTTGCGGTGGTCATGCTGTCCGGGATCTACAGCCTTCTGTCGGCTGGCATCTTCGTCCAGCTGGACGCCGTCGACGTCGCATTTACGGAGGCGGCGGTCGGCGCCGGCATCACGACGATACTGATGCTGGGCACGCTGGCGCTCACCACCGATATCGAGCGCCCCCCGGTCCAGCGGCAGTGGCTGCCCCTGGTGGTCGTGCTCGCGACCGGAGCGGCGCTGATCTACGGCACCCTGGATCTGCCCCTGCTCGGCGATCCGAACGCGCCGGCCAACCTGCACGTGGCGCCGCGCTACATAGAGGAGTCCGGACAGGAGGTCGGAGTCCCCAACATCGTGACCTCGGTGCTGGCCAGCTATCGCGGCTACGACACCCTGGGCGAGGTGACGGTGATCTTCACCGCCGGCGTCGGCGTCTTGGTGCTGCTGGGCGGGACAAGGCGGCGCAGGCAAGGGAAGGACCGGACATGAGACATCATCTGGTCCTGCGGGTGGTCGCCAAGCTGCTGATCCCGTTCATCCTGGTCTTCGCGCTCTACGTCCAGTTCCACGGCGACTACGGCCCCGGCGGCGGCTTCCAGGCCGGTGTGATCTTCGCCGCGGGGTTCATCCTCTACGGTCTGATCTTCGGCCTCGACCAGGTAAAGAAGGTGGCGCCGCCCGTACTGATCGAGATTCTGATCGCGGCCGGCCTGCTTCTCTATGCCGCAGTCGGCGTCGCCGGCATTCTGCTCGGCAGTACCTACCTCGACTACGACGTGCTGCGCCAGGATCCCGTGGCCGGTCAGCACCTCGGCATCCTGCTGATCGAGTTCGGCGTCGGCACCACCGTCGCAGCCGTCATGATCACGATCTTCTACAACTTCGCTGGCCGCGGCCGGGAGGACCGCTAGATGATCGAGCCCGGTCTCTACAACTACTGGATCGTCGTGATCCTGATGATGGCGGGGTTCTTCATCGTCATGTCGCACGGCAATCTCGTGAAGAAGATCGTCGGGCTCAACATCTTCCAGACCTCCGTCTTCATCCTGTACATTTCCTTGAGCAAGGTCTCCGACGCCACGGCGCCGATCCTGGACGAGGCCTACAGCGAGTATTCCAACCCCCTGCCCCACGTCCTGATCCTGACAGCGATCGTCGTCGGCGTGGCCACCTCGGCGCTCGGCCTCGCGCTCATCGTGCGCATCCGCGAGGCCTACGGCACCGTCGAGGAGGACGAGGTCATCGCCCAGGATCCGGACTTGTGATCGCGGACCACCTTCCCGCCCTGCAAGTCGTGATACCGCTGCTGGCGGCGCCGCTCTGCGTGCTGCTGCGCTGGCCGGGACCGGCTTGGGCGCTGGCCACGGCGGCGAGCTGGGCGACCTTCGGCGTCGCCGTGCTGCTGCTGATCGCGGTCCTCGAGCAGGGCGTGCTCAGCTATCACCTCGGCGGCTGGGAGCCGCCCTGGGGCATCGAATACCGGATAGACCTCGCCAACGCCTTCGTTCTGCTGATCGTCGCGGCGATCAGCGCGGTTGTGCTGCCCTTCGCGCGCAGGAGCGTCGCCGTCGAGATTCCCGAAGACAAGGCCTACCTCTTCTATTGCATGTACCTGCTGTGCCTGACCGGCCTGCTCGGCATCGCGGCCACCGGAGATGCTTTCAACGTCTTCGTGTTCCTCGAGATCTCGTCGCTTTCGTCCTACGTGCTGATCAGCCTGGGCAAGGACCGCCGCGCGCTGACCGCGGCCTTCCAGTACCTGATCATGGGAACGATCGGAGCCACCTTCTACCTGATCGGCGTCGGCCTGCTCTACGCCATGACCGGCACGCTGAACATGGTCGACCTCGCCCAGCGCATCCCGGCGGTCGCCGATACCCGCACGGTACAGGCCGCCTTTGCTTTCCTGGTCATCGGCATCGGGGTGAAGGCCGCGGCCTTTCCACTTCACCTCTGGTTGCCCAACGCCTATTGCTATGCGCCCTCGGTGGTCACGGCCTTTCTCGCCGCAACCGCGACCAAGGTGTCGATCTACGTCGCCCTGCGCATCCTGTTCACGGTCTTCGGTCCGGCGTTCTCCTTCGAAACGCTCGAGATCGATATCGTGACGGTTCCCTTCGCCCTGATCGCGATGCTTTTGGCATCGACCGTCGCGATCTTCCAAACCAACGTGAAGCGGCTGCTGGCTTACTCGAGCGTGGCGCAGATCGGCTATATGGTGCTCGGCATCAGCTTGGGCACGGTGACCGGCGTTACGGCGGGCATCGTGCACCTGTTCAACCACGCCATGATCAAGGGCGGCTTGTTCCTCGCGCTGGGCTGCGTTTTCCTGACCCTGGGATCGGTCCAGCTGCGCGATATGGCCGGCCTCGCCCGGCGCATGCCCTGGACCATGGCGGCCTTCGTGATCGGCGGCCTGAGCCTGATCGGCGTACCGCTGACCACGGGTTTCATTTCCAAATGGGTGCTGATCCAGGCGACCCTGGAGAAGGGCCTTTGGTATTTCGCGGTGCTGATCTTGGCGAGCTCTCTATTGGCCGTTGTCTACGTCTGGCGGGTGGTCGAGGCGGCCTATTTCCGCCCGGTGCCCGAGAGCGCAGCGGAGGTTTCCGAGGCACCGCTGGCGTTACTGGTCCCGACCTGGCTGTTGATCCTCGCCAATGTCTACTTCGGCGTCGACACCTCGCTGACCCTGGGCGTCGCGCGGCGCGCCGCGGAGACCTTGCTGGGAGCTGCCGCATGAGCCCGGAAACCGCCGTGTGGCTGGCGCCCGCCATCCCCTTGGCAGGGGCACCACTGATTGCGCTGGCCGGCCGCAGCCCCAACCTACGCGAGGCCGTCACGCTGATCACCGCCGCCTTGCTGTTCCTGGTCGTCCTCCAACTGGTCCCCGAGGTCATGGCAGGCGGACGCCCGGCCGTCACGGTCCTGGAAATGCTGCCCGGGCTGACCCTGGCCTTCGAGGTCGAGCCGCTGGGCATGGTTTTCGCCGTGGTCGCCAGCTTTCTGTGGATCGTCACCTCGATCTATTCGATCGGCTACATGCGCGGCCATCACGAAAAGGATCAGACGCGATTCTACGTCTGCTTCGCGCTGGCCCTCTCCTCCGCCGTGGGGGTCGCCTTCGCCGGCAACATGCTGACCCTGTTCATCTTCTACGAGGCCCTTACGCTGACCACCTACCCTCTGGTGACACATTCGGGCACGAAGGAGGCGGTCGCCGCCGGCCGCACCTATCTGGGCATCCTGCTCGCGACCTCGATCGGCCTGCAACTCCTGGCCATCGTCTGGACCTGGACCCTGACCGGCACCCTCGACTTCACCACGGGCGGCATCCTTCAGGGCCGGGCAAGTCCGACGGTGGCGGCCGTACTCTATGCCCTGTTCCTGTTCGGCATCGGCAAGGCGGCGCTGATGCCGCTGCATCGCTGGCTGCCGGCCGCGATGGTCGCGCCGGTGCCGGTCAGTGCCCTGTTGCACGCCGTGGCCGTGGTCAAGGCCGGCGTGTTCACGGTTCTCAAGGTCAGCATCTACCTGTTCGGCATCGACTTCCTGGCCGAGGTGGGGGCAAGCCAATGGCTAATGTACGTCGCCGCCGCCACTATCCTGATCGGATCCCTGGTCGCCCTAAAGCAGGACAACCTCAAGCGGCGGCTGGCCTATTCGACCGTCAGCCAGCTCTCCTACATCGTGCTGGGCGCGACTCTCGCCAACAGCCTGGGTGCGATCGGCGGGGGCATGCACATTGCCATGCACGCCTTCGGCAAGATCACCCTGTTCTTCTGCGCCGGAGCCATCGACGTCGCCCTGCACAAGAAGCAGGTCAGCGAGATGCGCGGAATCGGCCGGGCCATGCCCGTCACCATGACCGCCTTCCTGATCGGCAGCCTCAGTATTATCGGCCTGCCCCCCTTCGGCGGGCTGTGGAGCAAGTGGTATCTCGGGTTGGGAACGTTGGAGGCCGGCGAGTATGCCCTGCTGGCGGTGCTGATGATCTCTTCGCTTTTGAACGTGGCCTATCTGTTGCCGATCCCGATCCGGGCGTTCTTCAGCACCGCCGAGCAGGGCAACGAAACCCCGGGCCTCAAGGAAGCGCCCTTGCCTTGCGTCCTGGCGCTCTCGGTTACGGCGCTCGGCTGCCTGTTCCTGTTCTTCTTTCCCGAACCGGTCTTCCGAGTGCTCTCTCTCATGGTGCCCAGCTAGGAAGCGCGCGATGGAGAAAAAACACTTCCTCGACAAACCGGAGAACGTCAAGCGGCTGCTGTGGATCTTCTATGCGATCTGTGCCGCCCTGTTTCTAATTGACGCCGTCTTCCACCGCCACGTCATTCACGCCTGGGAGAATCTCTTCGGCTTCTACCCCGTCTTCGGCTTCGTCGCCTGCGTGGTCCTGGTGCTGGTCGCGAAGGAGATGCGCAAGGTGCTGATGCGCAAAGAGAATTATTACAATGATGACCGCTAGCGTGCATCCGGCGCTGATCTTCTTCCTGGGGGCGCTAGTCGTCGCCCTGCTGCGTGGGAAAGCCCAGTCGGTCGCCCTGGTGCTGGTTCCCGTCGCCGGTGCGCTCAACCTCCTGGGTTTGGCCGAGGGGGAGGTGGCGCGGCTGACCATTTTCGATTACACGCTGACGCCGCTGCGCGCCGACCGGCTGGCCCTGCTGTTCACCTACGTGTTTCATCTGGCCACCTTCATCGGCGTGATCTTCGCTCTGAACGTACGCGATACTGGCCAGCACGTGGCGGCCCTGCTCTATGCTGGCAGCGCCCTGGGCGCGGTCTTGGCCGGCGACCTGATCACGCTCTTCATATTCTGGGAGCTTCTGGCGGTCACGTCCGTTTTCCTGATCTGGGCCCGGCGTACGCCCCGGGCCATCGCTGCGGGATTCCGGTACCTGATCATCCAGGTCGGCTCGGGCCTCGTGCTGCTGGCCGGCGTCCTGGTGCACGTCCACCAGACCGGCTCGTTCGCCTTTGAGTTCATCGGCCTCGACGGGCTCGCGTCCTGGCTGATCTTCCTCGCTTTCGGGGTTAAGTGTGCCTTCCCCTTCCTGCACAACTGGCTGACGGATGCCTATCCCGAGGCGACGCCGAGCGGCACGGTGTTCCTCTCCGCCTTCACCACCAAGGTGGCGGTCTACGCCCTCGCACGTGGCTTCCCGGGCACCGAACTGTTGCTCTACATCGGCGCGGCAATGACCGCTTTCCCGATTTTTTTCGCGGTGATCGAGAACGACCTGCGCCGAGTGCTGTCTTACAGCATCATCAACCAAGTCGGCTTCATGGTGACCGGCATCGGCATCGGCACCGAGATGGCCTTGAACGGAACGACCTCCCATGCCTTCGCGCACATCATATACAAGGCGCTGCTCCTGATGTCGACCGGGTCGGTGCTGCTCATGACCGGCCGGATCAACGGCTCTGACCTGGGCGGGCTGTACAAGACCATGCCGTTTACTGCCGGCTTCTGCATCGTCGGCGCCGCCTCGATCTCCGCCTTTCCGCTGTTCAGCGGCTTCGTCGCCAAGTCGATGGTGATGACCGCCGCGCTCGAGGAAGGCCACGGCTGGATCTGGCTGGTCCTGCTCTTTGCCTCCGCCGGGGTGTTCCATCATGCCGGCATCAAGGTCCCCTTCTTCGCTTTCTTCGCGCACGATTCCGGACTTAGGGCAAAGGAGCCGCCGCTCAACATGCTGGTCGCCATGGGCCTGGCGGCATTCCTCTGCGTCTTCATCGGGGTTTATCCCTGGCCGCTCTATGACCTGCTGCCCTTCCCGGTAGAGTATCATCCCTTCGACAGCACCCATGTGGTGGCGCAAACGCAGCTCCTGTTCTTTTCGGCCCTGGCTTTCACGTGGTTGAAGCTGACTGGTCTCTACCCACCGGAGTTGCCGTCGGTCAACATCGACGTCGAATGGCTCTACCGGAGAGCCGCGCCTCGCCTGATTACGGGCCTGATCGGGTTCATCGCTCCGATCGATTTGGCGTTCAGGCGGATTGCGCTCGTGCGCGTGGAGCGGGCGATCGACGGGATCTTCTGGGTGCACGGTCCGAGGAGCCGGATCGCGAGAACCTGGGAGACCGGCAGTAAGATCCTGACGGTAGTGCTGCTGTTCGTGATCGTGCTCGTGTTGACCTACCTCTAGGAAATGCTGCCGATCAGACGGCCCGGGGCGAGCACCGCCGCATCCAGCCCGGCCCCTTGATTTTCGCGCAAGACCGGGTTCCTGCAGATCAACGCGGCGGCGAGCCTGGCCGCCGCCGGCGCGGTCTGGATGCCGTAGCCGCCCTGCCCCGCCAGCCAGAAGAACCCCTCCGCGCGCGGGTCCCAGCCGATGACCAGGGTGCCGTCGGGCGCGAAGGTGCGCAGGCCGGCCCAGCTGTGCTCGACCCGGCGCACCGGAAGGTCCATGGCCTGCTCGAAGCGCTCCACGGTCACCGCAATGTCCAACTCGTCCGGCCGAATGTCGCAAGGCGGCACCGGCGTCTCGTCGCCCGGCGAGACCATGAGCTTGCCCCCCGCCTCGGGCTTGAAATACCAGGTGTTGTCGCCGATGTCCGCGACCACCGGCCAAGCGGAACTGTCGCAGGCCTCGCCCGGACCGTCGACGATGATCGCCGTGCGCCGCTTGGGTACAAGACCGAGCGGCTCGAGACCGGCCAGGGCCGCGACCTCGTCCGCCCAGGCGCCCGCCGCGTCGACGACGACCGGGGCGGTAAAGGGGCCCGCCGTCGTTTCGACGATCCATCCCGCGGCACGCCGCTCCAAGCCCTGCACCCGGGCCTTGGTCACGATACGGCCGCCCCGGGCCTTGAGGCCCTGCACGTAACCGCTGTGCAGGGCATGGACGTCAATCTCCCGGGCGTCTGCTTCATAAGCGGTGGCGGCCAAGTACTCGCGCCGCAACAGCGGCACCTTGGCCAGCGCCGCCTCCGGCGATATCGCCTCGACCCCCTCGCCTTCGGCAACAAAGGCCTCTATTCCCCCTTCCTGGCCAGTCCGGGCCACGGCCAGAATGCCGCGCGGCCCGACCAGGGGATGCTCGCAGAAGCCCTCGGGCGGCGTCTGGAAGAACATGCGGCCGGCGGCGGTCAAGGCACGCACCGAGGGCGGCCCATAGTTCAGTATGAACATCGCCGCCGAACGGCCGGTGCTGTGGTAGGCGAGCTGATCCTCCGCCTCCAGCAGCAGGACTGACGACGGCTCGGCGGCCAGCTCGTAGGCCGCCGATACCCCGGCGATGCCGCCGCCGATCACGATGATGTCCGCGCTCTCCGTCATTGCCCGCCTCTCTGGATCCCCCGACACCGGCACAGCGGTCATAGCAGACCGCCGCGAGGGCGTCGCCTGTTTCGCTGGGTCCGGAGTTTGCACCAAGTTCGTCGCTCGGCACTTTGCCCTGTGTTATTTCTTGGCGTGAATGGCGCTATTTGGATTAGACTGATCCGAATTCACGCACTTACTCGCTCACAAAGCGAGTCATGCTGATCGTAATCCAATCACAGGGAGGTAGATATGCGTTTCCTGACCGCCGCCGCAGCCGCCGCGGTACTCGCCTTCACGGTCAATCCCGTTCTCGCGTCCTGCGAGGACGGCGAGATCGTCATCAAGTTCAGCCACGTCACCAATTCCGACAAGCATCCGAAAGGCATCGCCGCTTCGCTCCTGCAGAAGCGCGTGAACGAGGAGATGAACGGCAAGGCCTGCATGGAGGTCTTCCCGAACTCCCAGCTCTACAACGACGACCAGGTGCTCGAGGCGATGCTGGCGGGCGACGTCCAGATGGCCGCGCCCTCGCTGTCGAAGTTCGAGAAGTTCACCAAGAAGTTCCGCCTCTTCGACCTGCCGTTCATGTTCGACGACGTGGCTGCCGTCGACCGCTTCCAGACCTCCGCGGACGGGCAGAAACTGCATAATTCGATGAGGCGTCGCGGCCTGCAGGGCCTCGCCTTCTGGCATAACGGCATGAAGCAGATCTCGGCCAAGAAACCGCTGATCGTGCCGGCCGATGCCGCGGGCCTCAAGTTTCGTGTCCAACCATCCGACGTGCTCGTCGCGCAGATGGAAGCCTTGAAGGCCAACCCGCAGAAAATGGCCTTCTCCGAGGTCTACGGCGCGCTGCAGACCGGTGTCGTCGACGGACAGGAGAACACCTGGTCCAACATCTACGGCAAGAAGTTCTTCGAGGTGCAGGACGGCGTCACGGAGTCCAATCACGGTATCATCGACTATCTAGTTGTGACCTCCACCGAATGGTGGGGCGGGCTGTCGGATGACGTGCGCGGCCAGCTCCAGACCATCGTCGACGAGGTGACCGCAACCCGCAACGCCGAGTCGACCCGGGTGAACGAGGAGGCGAAGGCGGCCATCATCGCCGCGGGTGGCGTAGTGCGCACGCTGACGTCCGAGCAGCGGGCCGCGTGGGTCAAGGCGATGAAGCCCGTCTGGGCCAAGTTCGAGAAGGACATCGGCACCGACTTGATCTCCGCCGCACAGGCCGCAAACGCAACGAACTGAGGATTTCCGCGGAACTTCGGCGCGGCCCGGTCAACCGGGCCGCGCCGTCCTGTAGGGTGAATCTCGGGCAGGAGGGGGGCTATGCACTTCGAGCCGAAAACGACGCTCGGGCGCGCGATCAACGAAATCGAAGAGACGCTGATCGCGGTCATTCTCGGCCTCATGACGATGATCACCTTCGCCAACGTCGTCGCGCGCTACGTATTCAACGCCAATATTCTCTGGGCCTTGGAGACGACCGTCTTTCTGTTCGCCTGGCTCGTCCTGATCGGCGCGTCCTATTGCGTCAAGGCCCGCGCTCATCTAGGCGTCGACGTGGTCCTCAACATGGTGCAACCCGGGTTGCGGCGTCTCTTGGCATTCATCGCCGTGGGCGCCTGCCTCGTCTTCAGCGTATTGCTGATGATCGGCGCCTGGAATTACTGGGCGCCCTTCGCCGCCCTGCCGATGCTGGACGGGACCCTGAAGGACCAGGCGTGGTACGAGGTCAACGACATTCCGATGCTCGACTTCCTGCGCTTCATCGAAGGCCCGATGAACCAGGGCGAGGCCTATGAGAAGCTGCCGCGCTTCATCCCCTATGCCGCCTTGCCGATCGGGCTGTTCCTGCTGACGTTCCGCTTTCTGCAGGCGGCCTGGAGAGTGATCACAGGCGAGATCGACTCCATCATCTCCGGTCACGAGGCCGAGGATCTCGTCGAGGAAGCCGCCGCCAAGGCGGACAAGGAGGGCTGACCCATGGATGTCGTCTTCCTCTTCGCGATGGTGGTCGGTCTTCTGCTGATCGGCGTTCCGATCGCCGTGTCGCTGGGTCTCAGCTCGATCATCTTCCTGCTGGTCTTTTCCGACAGCTCGCTCGGGTCGATCGCGCAGACCCTGTTCAACGCCTTTGCGGGGCATTTCACGCTGCTCGCGATCCCATTCTTCATCCTGGCCTCGACCTTCATGTCGACGGGCGGCGTCGCCCGGCGGATCATCCGCTTTTCCATCGCCTGCGTCGGCCACTTCCAGGGCGGACTCGCCATCGCCGGCGTATTCGCATGCATGATGTTTGCGGCGCTCTCGGGCTCGTCGCCCGCCACCGTGGTCGCGATCGGCACCATTGTCATCGCCGGCATGCGCCAGGTCGGCTACACCAAGGACTTCGCCGCGGGCGTGATCTGCAACGCCGGCACGCTCGGCATCCTGATTCCGCCCTCGATCGTGATGGTGGTCTACGCCTCGGCCGTGGACGTGTCGGTCGGCCGAATGTTTCTGGCCGGTATCATCCCCGGTTTACTGGCCGGCCTGATGCTGATGGTGGGCATCTATGTGGCGGCGAAGGTCCGCAATCTGCCGGCGCAGGACTGGGCCGGCTGGGGCGAGGTCCTGGCGGCGGCCCGCGATTCGGCCTGGGGGCTGTTCCTGATCGTCATCATCCTCGGCGGCATCTATGGCGGCATCTTTACGCCAACCGAGGCGGCGGCGGTCGCCGCTGTCTATGCCTTCTTTATCGCCAACTTCGTCTACAAGGACATGGGCCCGCTCAAGGGCGAAGGCGATCAGCGCCGCAGCTTCCGCTCGTATCCCCAGAGCGTGATCACCGTCTTCTTCCATCCGGACACGAAGCGGTCCTTGTTCGAGGCCGGCAAGACTACGATCATGCTCTTGTTCATCATCGCCAATGCGTTGATCCTGAAGCATGTCCTGACCGAAGAGCAGATCCCCCAGACGATCGCAGGTGCCATGCTCGACGCCGGATTCGGACCGATCATGTTCCTGGTCATCGTCAACCTGATCCTGCTGATCGGCGGCCAGTTCATGGAGCCCTCCGGCCTTATCGTCATCGTCGCGCCCTTGGTGTTCCCGATTGCCATCAGCCTCGGCATCGATCCGATTCATCTGGGCATCATAATGGTCGTGAACATGGAGATCGGCATGATTACCCCGCCGGTGGGCCTGAACCTCTTCGTCACCTCGGGCGTCGCAGGCATGTCCATGATCCGCGTGGTCAGGGCCGCCTTGCCGTGGCTCGGGATCCTGTTCGTGTTCCTCATCATGGTGACCTACATTCCCTGGCTGTCGACCGTCGTGCCGACGGCGCTGATGGGCCCGGAGATCATTGTGAAGTGACCTGGAATCGCAAAGTGCAAACTCTGCGGAGGCACAAGTGAACCGAATTCGAGGGAAATATCGTAGGCAGAAGGGTTGGCAGCTCTTCGGGCTTGCCCTTTGTGGATGGTTCCTTTGCACGATTGTCGCTGGATTTCCGATTGCGGTGGAAAGCGCAGAACCGATCCTGATCCGTTTCTCGCATGTTGTCAGCGAGAGCTCGCCAAAGGGCATTGGCGCCAAGCGATTCAAGGAACTGGTTGAGCAACGGCTCGCGGGCAAGGTGCGGGTGGAGGTCTATCCGGGTGCAAGCCGTTACGATGACGATCGTGCGATACTCGCGCTGCTGCTCGGCGATCTCGAACTGGCGGCACCGTCCCTTTCCAAGTTCAGACCCGTTTCGAAGAGATTGCAGATTTTCGACATTCCCTTCCTGTTCCAGGACCTGGACCACTTGAAGCGTTTCCAAGAGAGCACGTCCGGCAAACAGGTTCTCAAGTCGATGGAGGCCCGTGGTATCACGGGCTTGGCCTACTGGGACAACGGCCCACGTGTCATTGCGACCGCCCGACCCGCCAGGCTGCCCAGTGATCTGAAGGGGGCCGTTTTCCGAATTGAACCCTCCGACGTTACCGCCGCGCAATACCGGCAGCTCGATGTCGTGCCGCTCGCTATGCCGTTCAGCCGCGCGCGAGACGCCGCGATCACGGGGCTTGTCAATGGCCAGGAGAACGCGTGGTCGAACATCGCTTCGAAAAGGCTTCAAGATCACCTCCCTCACCTGATCGAACTCGAACACACGTTTCTTAGCTACATGTTGGTCACGCGCGCGTCCTTTTGGAACGACCTCCCTGCGGACGTGCGCCGCGAGTTGGAGAATATCGTGGCCGAGGTGACGGCGGAGGTGAACAGGCTCGCGCTTGAGAAGAATGCTGCGGCGCGCGCCGCGATCGCGGCGAGCGGCAAGGCACGAATTGCCAAACCAAGCTCTGAGCAGAAGTCGGCTTGGCAGGCGGCATTGGCGCCGGTTAGAGAGGAATTTGCCGACATGATCGGTCGCAGCCTCATCGAGGAAGCGGTCAAGAGTGCCACACCATCGAACTAGGTCCGCGCAGTGTGAGGTGCTCGAGCGCGCCTTCGACGCCCGCGTGATCCCCTTGGTCGCCTATACCGACCCCGAGGTCGCCTGGGCCGGCGCTACCGAAGACGAGGCCAAGGGCTTGAAGGTCGGCAAGGGCGTCTTCCCTTGGGCGGCCTCGGTGTGGTTTCGGTTATTGGGCCGGAACGAGGCCATGACCAAGGTGCCGTTCGACGCGCAGACGGATCGCGTGATCGGCGCCGGCATCGTCGGCCCGAATGCCGGCGACTTGATCGCCGAGGCGGCCGTAGCCATCGAGGTGAGCCGCGAGGCGACCGACATCGGCCATACCATCCACCCCCTCCCGGCCCTCTCGGAAAGCGCCGACTTCGCCGCCTAGATGTCCCAGGAAACCATTACCGACCTCATGCCACCCAAGAGAAAGAGCTAGCTCATGTACAAGAAGATTCTGTTGAGCATCGACCTCAATGACGAAACGTCGTGGACCGCAACATTGGAGACGGCCCTGGTTATGTGCCGCACCTTCGATGCCTCCCTTCACCTGGTCCATGTCCTTGCGGGAGTGCCCGACGCGGTGGCCCAACTGTACCTTCCGGATGACAGTAAGGAAAAACTCGTCAAAGAATTCACCAAGATGATGGATGCTTTCATTGACGAGAATATTCCCAAAGAGCACGAAGCCTCCGTTCACCTCAGCAGGGGGAGCATCTACGCGGGTATCCTTGAAACGGCCAAGAAAGTGGATGCCAACCTCATCATCATCGGCGCCCACCGCCCGACGATGGGCGATTTTCTGCTTGGCCCCAATGCCGCGCGTGTCGTTCGTCACGCTGAATGCTCGGTCTTGGTCGTGAGGAGTTGACGACAAGAACGCCTGCCCGCCGCTGCCGCACCTGGCGCGACCCAGTTTTGCGGTCCTTCGTTCCGGGCTTGCGCCATGGCGACAGGTCGCTATGATCCCGGGCCTAACCTGTGGCCGATACCGACCGGGCCGCGGACAAAGAACACGGTAGAGCAGGAGGACAGAAGCCCATGAAATACATCAATAAGTTCGCCGGGATGGCACTCGGGATGGCCGCGCTTTCAGTGGCCGCCGCGGCGCCAGCCTCGGCCAAGGTCGAAGGCGACACCATCGTCCTCGGCTCCGCCATCTCGCTGACCGGCAAGTACTCGACCAACGGCGTCCACGCCCAGAACGGCTACGAGCTGGCGGTCAAGCGGATCAACGAGATGGGCGGCGTCAAGGTCGGCGGCAAGTCGTACAAGCTCAAGGTCGTCTACTACGACGACGAATCGACCCCGGCCCGCGGCGCCCAGCTGGCCGAGCGCCTGATCAAGCAGGACGGCGTCAAATACATGCTTGGACCGTACAGCTCCGGCATGACGAAGGCGATCGCGCCGGTATCCGAGAAATACCGGATTCCGATGGTCGAGGCCGAAGGCGCCTCGCGCTCGCTCTTCACCCAGGGGTACAAGTACCTCTTCGCCGTGCTCTCGACGTCGGAGCAGTATCTGGCGAGCTCGATCGGGCTGGCGGCCGAAATCGCCGAAAAGAACGGCAAGAAGCCGTCCGAGGTCAAGGTCGCCTTGGCGTTCGAGAACGACCCCTTCTCGCAGGACGTGCGGGCGGGCGTGCTGGACGACGCCAAGAAATACAACATGAAGATCGTCATCGACGACAAGCTGCCGCGCGACCTCTCCGACATGTCGACGACATTGACCAAGGTCCGCGCGGTCAAGCCGGATCTGCTGGTGGTTTCCGGTCACTCCAAGGGTGCGGCCACGGCGGCGCGTCAACTCAAGGACATGCAGATCGACGTGCCGATGGTGGCGATCACCCACTGCGAAGCGGCGGATATCATCGGCAAGTATGGCGCCGAGTCGACCGAGGGCATCCTGTGCCCGACGCAGTGGGCCGAGACGCTGTCCTATGAGGACAACTATTTCGGCACCGCCGCGGAGTTCGACGCACTCTTCAAGAAGACCTATCCGACCTACAACACCGTGCCCTATCAGGCGGCCCAGGCTTCGGCCGCGGTGCTGGTTTGGAAGGACGCGTTCGAGCGTGCGAATACCTTCGATCCCGACAAGGTCCGCGACGCCATCGCGGCGACCGACATGCAGACCTTCTACGGCGGCATCAAGTTCGCGGCGGAAGGCAACAACATCGCCAAGCCGATGGTGCTGCGCCAGATCCAGGACGGCGGCTACAATGTGGTCGCGCCGTCGAAATGGGCGTCTTCGGAAGTCCGCTGGCCGCGCAAGCCCCCGATGAACTGATCGCGATGTGCCAGCGCCTCTATCGACAGGCGCCGGAAATACCTTTCTCGGCAGCGTCCGCCCCGTCTCCGGTGGGGCGGACGTTAGCCATGCCAAGCCTGGACCCGGCATCGGATAGGAGCGAACATGCTCTCCAATTTCCAACTCCTCGTCGATTTTCCGGCTACCAATGTCCAGCTTTTGCTGGACGGATTGATGATCGGCGGAATCTTCGCGCTCGCGGCCTACGGGTTGGCGCTGGTCTGGGGCGTGATGAACGTCAAGAACCTGGCGCAGGGCGAATTCGTCATCATGGGCGGCTACATCGCCTTCTTCATGTACAGGGATCTGGGCATCAATCCGCTCTGGGCCCTGCCGGTGGCTGGCATTGTCATGTTCGGAATCGGCTGGCTTCTTTATGGACTCGTCATTCGCTGGGTGATCGGCCGTGACCTGTTCACCTCGCTGCTCGCCACATTTGGCATGGCCATCGTCATTTCGCAGCTCCTCAACCTTGTCTTCGGGCCCGATGTTCAGACAGCCAATTCAGGGCTGGGAACGAGGCTTTTCCTCGGCAGTGTGACCATTCAGGAAATCCGGGTCGTATCCCTCGTCGTTGCCGGCGGTCTGGCGCTCATGGTGATCCTGTTCATGAAGAACAGCCGCATGGGCCAGGCGATCAGGGCCACGGCCCAGGACCCGCGGGCGGCCAAGATCATGGGTATCGATACCGATCGGGTCTATGCCTTCACCTATTCGCTGAACGCCGCGATCTGTGGCGTGGCTGGCGTGCTCATCTCGATGATCTGGGTCATCCAGCCCTTCTACGGAATCGCGCACTCTATCCGGTCCTTCGTCATCGTCGTGGCGGCCGGCCTCGGAAACCTGCCGGGCGTCATCGTCTCCGCGCTGGGCCTCGGCGTACTGGAGCAATACGGCGGCTTCGGTTTCGGCACCGAATTCCAGCAGGCGATCGTCGTCGGCCTGTTGGTCCTGGTGCTCGTCATTCGCCAGATCATGCAGGCACGGCACAGGCAGGTGGTGCAATGAGCATAAGCCGGAGAACCCTCGGCCTTTACGGCGGCATCGCCATTGCGTCGCTCGTCGCGCCGTTCGTCTTCGACACTTACATCTCGCAGCTGACGGTCCTGTGGGTGATGGTGCTCTTCGCCATTACCTGGGACGCCATGGGCGGCCAGATGGGCTACAACTCGCTGGGCAATATCTTCTTTTTCGGCGCCGGCATGTACATCAGTGCCGTGGTGCAGATCGGCCTGCATTACGATGTCGCCCAATACACGGCCGCCTATGGCGCCATCAAGGTGGACTTCACGCAGGCTCAGTATCACGTCGGCCTGGTGCTGGGAACAATCGTGGCGGCGCTCGGATCTGTCGTGCTGGCGGTGGTGTTGAGCTGGGTCGTGTTCGGCTTGCGTGGGCCCTATTTCGCGATCGGCACGCTCGGCATCGCGCTGGCGGCGGGCGAGCTCGTCGGTGCATGGGAGTACGTCGGCGCGGGCAGCGGGATCTCGCTTCCCGTGTTTCCGGGCGAACCGGAGGTGGGCGAACGGTTCTTCTATTTCGCTTTCTTCATTGCCGCCGTGCTGTCGTTCTTCTTCTTCCGCTGGCTATACGGCACCCGCTTCGGGCTGGCGATCAACGCGATCCGCGACGACGAGGAAAAGGCCGAGGCCATGGGAATCCGCACCATGCGCTACAAAACCATCACCTGGGCTTTATCGGCCTTCTTCCTCGGTATCTGCGGCTCGCTGTTCGGCAATTACAACATCTTCATCGAGCCGCTGGAGGTCGCCTTCGCCACGGTGGTGTTCGGCATACCCATGGTCGTCATGGCATTGCTGGGCGGCAAGGGCACGCTCTGGGGCCCGGTTATCGGCGCCATTCTGTACCATGTCATCAAGGAAGCGACCTGGAAGTATTTCCTTGGCTGGCAGTGGGTCGCGCTCGGTCTTCTGATCGTCGTCACCGTTGTCTTCTTCCAGCAGGGCATCATGGGCTGGGCCCAGGACAAATGGCCCGAGCTGTTCGGCATCGAAGTCGAAGAGGACTCCGCGGAAGGCGACCGGGAGGCGGCGTGATGGCGGCGATGATCGAAGTCCGGAACGTCTCCAAGGCGTTCGGCGGTGTCCAGGCCAACCGGGGTATCAGCTTGGACGTGGCCAAGGGAAGGATCACCGGTTTGATCGGACCCAATGGCTCGGGCAAGACGACTCTGTTCAACTCGATCGTCGGCTATCATCCGATCGATGAAGGCTCCATCAAGTTCGAAGGCCGGGAGATCTCGAAGCTGAGGGTGCCGCAAATTGCGCGGCTCGGCATGCTGCGAACCTTTCAGCAGACCCGTATCTACGGCAAAATGAACTGCATCAAGAATATGCTCATTTCCGTGCCGCACCGGAGCATGGGGCTTGTCGAGATCTTCGGCGACCACTCTGCCCAGGAACTCGAGAAGGCCGAGCACCTGCTCGAGTTCGTCGGTCTTTACGCCAAGCGCAAGCTGCAGGCCGGCGACCTATCGTTCGGGCAGCAGAAGCTGCTCGAGTTTGCTATGGCCTTGATGAACCAGCCCCAGATCCTGTTGCTCGACGAGCCCACGGCGGGCATCAATCCGACGCTGATCAACGGCCTGATCGACCGTCTGAAACGGGCCAACACCGAGTTCGGTATCACGCTCTTCGTTATCGAGCACAACATGCGGGTGATCATGAACTTGGCCGAAAACATCTACTGCCTGGCGCACAGCGAGCTTCTCGCCGAGGGGTCGCCGGAAACGATCCAGAAGGACAAGCGCGTGATCGACGCCTACCTGGGGGCGCACTGATGGCCGGACAGGAAGACACGGCGAAAGATAAACAGGGCAAATCGGTCGGCTATCACGGCGGCACGGTCGACACGGTCATCTCGGTCGACGAAGTCAACCGTCAAGCGGCCGCCTTGGCCGAGGCCGGTGTCGCTCCCGAGCGCATCGCCGAACTGGGCGGGCCCGAGCCCTATGTCAAGATCGAGCACCTGCGCGCCGGCTACGGCAAGATGGAGATCCTGCACGACTTCAACCTGCAGGTCGGCCGCGGCAAGTCCTTGTGCCTGATCGGACCGAACGGCGCCGGCAAGTCGACGATCCTGCATTCCATATTCGGCTTCACCAACATCTACGGCGGCGCGATCTCGATCGACGGGCGGGACGTCACACGGATGTCGTCCAACGACAAGCTTCGGCACGCCGGCGTCGCCTACATCCTGCAAGACAAGTCGGTCTTCCCCGGCATGACCGTGGAGGAGAACCTGTGGATGGGCGGCTACCTCATGGAGAAGCCGGCCAAGGCCAAGGCCAAGGCAGAGGAGATCTTCGCCAAGTACAGTCGTCTGGCCGAAAGGCGCAGGCACCCGGCAAGGGTCCTTTCCGGCGGCGAACGGCGGCTGCTCGAAATCTCCCGCGCCCTAGTGATGGAACCGGAGGTGCTGCTGGTCGACGAACCCTCGATCGGTCTGGAGCCGCGCTTCATCGACATGGTCTTCGAGATCCTCGACGACCTCCAGAACGCCGAGGGCAAGACGATCATCATGGTCGAGCAGAACGCCAAGAAGGGCCTCGAGTTCGCCGACATCGGCTACGTCCTGGTCTCGGGCCAGCTCGCCATGGCCGGTCCGGGCAAGGAGCTCCTTGAAAACCCGGAGGTCGGGCGGCTGTTCTTGGGCGGCTGAACCGCCACCACCGACCAAGACTGTACGGAAGGGCAAGCGCCATGCAGATGACCGGCGAATACCGCATCGAGGCACCGCGCGAGACGGTCTGGGCGGCGCTCGTCGACCCGGACGTGCTGAAACGCTGCATCCCGGGCTGCGAGGAGTTGGAACAGACCTCGGAGAGCGAGTTCACCGCCAAGGTCAAGGCCAAGGTCGGTCCCGTCTCGGCCAAGTTCGCCGGCGCGGTGTCGCTGAGCGACCTCAACCCGCCCGAGAGCTACAGGATTTCCGGCGAGGGCAAAGGCGGTGCGGCGGGTTTTGCCAAGGGCGGCGCCATGGTGACCCTGGCCGAGGATGGCGGCGCCACGATGCTGGCCTACGAGATCGACGCCCAGGTCGGCGGCAAGCTGGCCCAGATCGGCCAGCGCCTCATCGCCGGCACGGCCAAGAAGATGGCCGACGACTTCTTCGGCCGGCTGGTCGAGGCGATCGGCGCGCCGGCCGAGGCCGTGGCGGCGCCCGCGGAAGCCGCGGCCGAGCTGGCGCCGGCACGGCCGAGCGACGCGGATGTCGGCGCCGGCGCCCGGATCGGTGTCTGGGTCGCCGGAACCATCCTCGCCGTCCTGATCCTGCTCGCAATCTTCGGCCTTGGCTGACCGCGCATCGTTGTCAGTTGAAATCACCGCCGATTGTCCTATTATCGCTGGAGAAAAATGAACACGGGGAAGAGGCTGATGCAAAAATCACTGCACATTGACCCAGGAAAATGTACCGGGTGTCTCCAATGCGAGATCGCCTGCTCCCTGGACAACGAGGGCGCTTTCAATCCGGCCAAGTCGCGGATCAAGGTGTTCGATTTCCACGTCGAAGGGCGTTTCGTGCCCTACACCTGCACCCAGTGCGCCGAGGCTTGGTGCATGAAGGCCTGTCCGGTGGACGCCATTTCCGTCGATACCCTGACAGGCGCGAAGGTTGTCTCCGACGCGCTCTGCGTCGGGTGCAAGGTGTGCACGATCGCCTGTCCCTTCGGGACCATCAACTACAACCAGACCACCGGGAAGGTCCTCAAATGCGACCTCTGCGGCGGCGATCCGGAATGCGCCAAGGCCTGCCCGACGAGCGCAATCACCTTCATCGACGCGGACTGGACGGGCTTGGAAAGAATGCGCGACTGGGCGTCGAAGACCGACTCCGGCACGCGCGCCGAAGCGTAGGGAGGAAACGACATGGCATGGGCGAGGAAGCTGCTGCGGGTCGACCTGACGAAGGGGACCTGTACATCCGAACGACTCAACATGGACTGGGCGCAGAGGTACCTGGGTCAACGCGGCTTGGCGACGAAGTACCTGACGGAAGAGATCGACCCGAAGGTCGACCCGCTCTCCCCTGACAACAAGCTGATCATGACGACCGGTCCCTTGACGGGCACCTGCGCCTCGACGGCCGGCCGTTACTCGGTGGTGACCAAAGGGGCGCTCACCGGGGCGATCGCCTGCTCCAACTCGGGTGGATTCTTCGGCAACGAGATGAAGAACGCCGGCTGGGACATGATCATCTTCGAGGGCAAGTCGGCCAAGCCGGTCTATCTCTTCGTGCAAGACGACAAGGCCGAGCTCCTCGATGGGGGCGAATTCTGGGGCACCTCGGTCTGGGACACCGAGGAGAACATCAAGAAAAAGCATCAGGACCCGATGATCCGGGTCGCCTCGATCGGCGTCTCGGGCGAGAAAGGCGTGAAATTCGCCTGCGTGGTCAACGACATGCACCGCGCGGCCGGCCGCTCGGGCGTCGGTACCGTGATGGGGTCGAAGAATCTCAAGGCGGTGGCGATCCGCGGCACCCTCGGTGTCAAGGTCAAGGACGTCGGCGCGTTCATGACGGCGACCGCGAACGGCAAGGCGGTCCTCGCCGAAAACGCGGTCACCGGCCAGGGCCTGCCGACCTACGGTACCCAGGTGCTGATGAACGTGATCAACGAAGTCGGCGCGCTGCCGACACGCAACCACCGCGACGTGCAGTTCGAAGGCGCGGGCGAAATCTCCGCCGAGAAGATGCACGAGAAGCGGGCCAGCGACGGCAAGTCGAACCTGATCACCAACGGCGCCTGTTTCGGCTGCACGATCGCCTGCGGGCGCATCTCGCAGATCGAGCGCACCCACTACACGGTGGTCGACCGCCCACAATACCAGAAGGCCTCGGGCGGCCTGGAGTACGAGGCGGCCTGGGCACTGGGGGCGGCCACGGGCGTGGACGACATCGACGCGCTGACCTTCGCGAACTTCATCTGCAACGAGCAGGGCTACGATCCGATCTCCTTCGGCGCGACCGTCGGGGCGGCCATGGAGCTGTTCGAGACGGGCGCCATCACCACCAAGGAGACCGGCGGTATCGAGCTCAAGTTCGGCAACACCAAGGCGCTCACCGAGCTGGCCGAGCAGACCGGGCTCGGCGAGGGCTTCGGGGCCGAAATCGGCCTCGGTTCCAAGCGGTTGTGCGAGAAGTACGGCCATCCGGAGATGTCGATGTCGGTCAAGGGCCAGGAGTTCCCGGCCTACGATTCACGCGGCATCCAGGGCATGGGACTGACCTATGCGACCTCCAACCGCGGCGCCTGCCACCTGCGCAGCTACACCGTCGCTTCGGAGATCCTGGGCATTCCGGAGAAGACGGACCCCTTGGCTACGGAAGGCAAGGCGGGCCTGGTGAAGGCCTTCCAGGACGCAACGGCGGCCTTCGACTCCGCGGGCCTGTGCATCTTCACGTCCTTTGCCTGGACCCTGGAGGACGTCGCGCCCCAGCTCGATTCGGCCTGCGAGGGCGACTGGTCGGTCGAGAAGTTGCTCGAGGTGGGCGAGCGGATCTGGAACCTGGAGCGCCAGTTCAACCTGGCCGCCGGCTTCACGGGCAAGGACGACAACCTGCCCGCGCGTCTCCTGAAGGACGCGGCGAAGACCGGACCCGCCGAGGGCAAGGTCAATGGACTGGGCGAGATGCTGCCGGAATACTACCAGCTTCGCGGCTGGACGGCGGAGGGCGTGCCCAGCAACCAGACCGTGGAGCGCTTGGGGCTCTAGCCACGCTTGAGCGGGATCGAGGCGGACCCGATCGTCCCTGCGGGCGATCGGGTCCCGTCTCATTCCCGAAACGGTTGGTCGAAACCATGGACAGCGCAGTCGCCTAGCCGTCATCCCAAGATCGGCGTCTTGCGGTCTTCTGTCCGGGTCCCGGAATCGGGAAAGCAATTCGGGGAGCGGAAACACATGGCCCGTTACGTCATAGTCGGTGCCGGCCCGGCCGGTGTAATCGCGGCGGAAACGCTGCGCCAGCAGGACGCGGACGGAGAGATCGTCCTCCTTGGAGAAGAACCCGAGCCGCCCTATTCGCGGATGGCCATTCCCTACTACCTGACCGGGGGCATTGAGGAATCGGGAACCTATCTGCGCAAGGCCCGGGACCATTACGCCAAGCTGGAGATTGAGATTCGCCAGGTTGCGGTCAGCAAGGTCGACACCGGCGCCGACAAACTGGTTCTGGCCGACGGCTCGGCCCTGCCCTACGACCAGCTTCTGCTGGCAACGGGTGCCAGCCCCGTGCAGCCGCCGGTGCCCGGACTGGACCTCCCGGGTGTGCATCACTGCTGGACGCTCGAGGACGCCCGCCAAATCGCGGACCTCGCGGACCGGGGCGCCAGCGTGGTCCTGATGGGGGCCGGTTTCATCGGCTGCATCATCCTGGAAAGCCTCCTGGCACGGGACGTAAAGCTGACCGTCGTCGAAATGGAGGACCGCATGCTGCCGCGCATGATGGACCAGACCGGCGGCGCCATGATCAAGCGGTGGTGCGAAAGCAAGGGGACGAGCGTCCTGACCTCGACCAAGGTCACCGAGATCAAGGCGGCGAACGGCGGCGGCCTGCAGGTGGCCCTGGACAGCGGCGAGCAGGTGCCCGCGGCCTTGGTGGTCGTGGCGACCGGCGTGAAATCCAACGCCGAGCTGGTCCAGGACGGTGACGTCGAGGTCGATCAGGGCATCGTCGTCGACAATCATTTGCGGACCAGCGTGCCCAACGTCTACGCGGCCGGCGACGTCGCGCAGGCGCCGGACCACTCGACCGGGGGCTGGTCGGTGCTGGCGATCCAGCCGACGGCGGCCGACCACGGGCGCGTCGCCGCCCTGAATATGGCCGGGGTGGAGACGACCTATAAGGGGAACCTGGCGATGAACGTGCTCGACACAGCCGGGCTGGTCTCCGTGTCCTTCGGCCGCTGGGACGGCGGAGACGGCTGCGAGACGGCCGAGTCCGTGGACGCGGAGAACTTCCGCTACATGCGCCTCGTATTCGAGGAGGACCGTGTCGTCGGCGCCCTCAGCCTCGGCCACACCGACCATGTCGGGGTCCTGCGCGGCCTGATCCAGGGCGACGTTCACCTGGGCGACTGGAAGGAGCGCCTCCAGGCGGACCCCTGCCGGATCATGGAAGCCTATCTCGGGTCCACGCTGAGCTGAGCCCGGATCCGGGCGGCACCCGGCCGCGGGCCTGTCCTCAGACGACTGGCGCCCCGTATCCGTAGCTGTACGGCACCGCGCCGGAAAAGGCGACGACGTCCCCGTCCTCGATCAGGTGGTAGTCCTTGATATCGCCGCCGACCAGGCCTGGCGTGATGTCGCGCCCGTTCACCAGGACCAGGAACAGCTCGTCGCGCGGGATCCGCAGCCGCTCGGCCAGTTCGCCGACCGTCGTGCCGGCCGGCAGCGCCAGTTGGCGCCGCGGCCCCTCGGCGTCGGCGTATTTCACTATGCTGTTGAAAAGCCGGACTTCGACCTTGACGACTACGTCCTGGGAGTTGTGTCCGATCTGAATATTCACCGTATCCTCTGCTCCAAGTGCGCTCCACCAAAAGCCAGGATACCCTGTCTCCCGCCCCCTGCATTTGACCGTCGTCAAATGCCCGAGTCAGATCGTGCGGAAAGCACGCCGTGCAGGCAGGATTTCCGCTAGCCGCCGGCGCGCTGGAAAACCCGGTCGAAGCGCTGCAGGAAATCGGCCTCTTCCTCTGTGCTGTAGCCGCGAAACGCGATGGTCACCTGGGCGCGCGGCAGGGACAGCAGGCCGCTCAGCCGGCGCGGCGGCAGGGGCTCGATCGAGATCGAAATTCCCCTCTCGGCCGACCCGGCCTCGACGCCGTGGTTCTCGACTCGATACTCGCGGCCCTCCATCGCCAGAGCTGCACCCCGGAAAAACTCGTCGGGGGTCAGAGCCATGTCCTTGACCGTAGGCATCGGGCCGTCTTGTCAGCCCCCGGCTACCGGCGGCCAGGCGGCAACGGTATCGCCGTCCGCGACGGTACAATCCGCTCGGTGGCTCGGCGCGATGAAGAGGCCGTTCAACAACACGAGATGGCATTGCTCCATCGGGACCTTGAACTGGGCGAGGATCGCCTCGACCGTGGCCTCGTCGGACGGCAAAAGCACCTTCACCGCGTTGGCCTTCGCCCCGGCGGGCAGATAATCGGACAAGGACGCATAGAGCTTAACGGTCGCGCTCGCCATGATCGTTCGGTCCCACTTTCCCCGCAGCTCGAGCCTTACGGCGCGCTGGTCGCTTCGATGCCCAAAGTAGCGGGATATCGCCCCGTCAACAAGCCTCGCACCGGGTTCTTCCTCTCAGCCGAATTCCGCGATCTTCCTTGCACGCCCAGGCCGGCGGGTGGCCGGTTGTTGCAAGTGGTGAGGCCTATCGCTATCCCTATCGCAGGAAAGCACGTCCGCTTTGTGGAGGTCACCGGGCGCGCTCCTA
>CAMYKD010000007.1:61348-83857 GCA_947258885.1 uncultured Kiloniellales bacterium
GCGCCTCGGCCAAGGCCTGCACCCTGCTGGCGGCCCAGGCCGAGGGGACCGAGGTGACGACCATCGAGGGTCTCGCCAAGAACGGCGAGCTGCACCCCGTGCAGGCCGCCTTCAAGGAACATCACGGCCTGCAGTGCGGCTTCTGCACGCCGGGCATGGTGATGAGCGCGGCCGACCTGCTGAAACGCAATCCGAATCCCAGCGAGACCGACGTGCGCGAGTGGCTGGAAGGCAACCTCTGCCGCTGCACGGGCTACCACAATATCGTCAAGGCGATCCGGGCGGCGGCCCGGGCGCTCGCGGGATAGGAGCGGCGTCATGTACGACTTCGCCTACCATCGCCCCGGCAGCCTCGAGGAGGCGGAGCGGTTGTTGAGCGGGGCCTCCGAGGGCGCGTTGGTCGCCGGCGGCATGACCCTGATCCCGGCCCTCAAGCAACGCCTGGCCAGCCCCAGCGACGTCATCGACCTGGGCGGCATCGCCGGACTGAGCGGCGTCTCGCAAGCCGCCGGCGCGATCGTCGTCGGCGCCCTGACGCCGCACGCCGCGGTCGCCTCGGACGCCGTCGTCACGGCGAAGATCACGGCGCTGGCCGCCCTCGCCGCCGAGATCGGCGATCCCCAGGTGCGCAACCGGGGTACCCTCGGCGGCTCGATCGCCAGCAACGATCCGGCCGCCGACTATCCCGCCGCCGTACTCGGCCTGGGCGCGACGGTCAGGACCAACAGGCGGGAGATCGCGGCCGACGATTTCTTCACCGGCATGTTCGAAACCGCGCTGGAGGACGGCGAGATCGTCACCGCCGTGTCCTTCCCGGTGCCGGAAAAGGCGGGCTACGCCAAATTCCCCAACCCGGCTTCGCGTTACGCCGTCGTCGGCGTCCTGGTCAGCCAGGGCCCGGCCGGGATCCGTGTGGCAGTGACCGGCGCGGGACCCTGCGTGTTCCGCTCGGCCGAGTTGGAGCAGGCGCTGGCCGGCGGCTTTACGGCTGCGGCAGTGGACGCCGTCACGGTCGCCGCCG
The DNA here is from genome assembly GCA_947258885.1 of uncultured Kiloniellales bacterium. Classification (GTDB taxonomy): domain Bacteria; phylum Pseudomonadota; class Alphaproteobacteria; order Kiloniellales; family JAKSDN01; genus CAMYKD01. The sequence goes on from CAMYKD010000007.1 coordinate 62,370, forward strand.
AGGGGCTCAACTCGGACATTCACGCCGGAGCCGAATACCGCGCGCATCTCATCGGGGTCATGACCAAGCGCGCGGTGGCCGCCTGCGGCTAGCACACTTGCGCGATCGGGCTTCGACCGCGGCGGGTCTCGAATTAACGGCCCCGCCCCTTTCGCGAATGTCACCAACCTGCGACGATCCTGACAAACCTGATAGGCTTGGACGATGTCTCGCCGTCAGACCATCCTCTTGACCGTCGCGTTCGTCGTGGTGGGCGCCACGCTCTTGGGCATCGGCGCATTCCGCACCACGCTCGCCGCCTGGGCCGCGGAGCGGTGGCTTGCGGGCGCCGGCGTCGAGGTGGCTGGCCTGAAGGTCGAGGAGATCGGGTGGCGTCGTGCCCGCCTCGCCGGCCTGTCCGCCGGCCGCGACGGCGAATTGTCGCTGAACAAAGCTGTCATCGACTACCGTATTCGCGACCTGCTGGCAGGCCGGATTGAGACGATACAGATCGAGGGCCTTCAGCTTGCACTCGATCTCACCGGCACCGGTCCACCGCTCGGCAGCCTGCAAGCGCCTCTGCAAGCCGTCTTGGACAGGGCCAGGCCCGCCGGCGGCCCCGGCGCCGGTCCGCCGAGGCTCGCGCTCGAGGGCGGGCGCATCGAAGCCCGAACGCCATATGGTCCCGCGACCCTGGATTTCGAAGGCGTCCTCGAGCCAGGCGGCCAGGGTGCGGCTCGGGCGAGCGGGACGCTGGCACTGAGCGCATCTAGCGGCCGCGTGCTGGGACGTCTGCAGGGCGAGGTCATGGCCGACGGTCGGATCACCGGCGGCCTGCGCATCGATCAGGGAACCATCGCGCTCGGCGGTAACAGGCTGGCAGCCAATGTGCTCGATGGCGGGCTGGAGTTCGACTGGCACGGAGGGCTGCGGCACCTGGAGGGCCAACTGTCGCTGGAGGCGATACGGCTGGCTCGAACCGAGGTCGGCGCAGCAGACCTGCAGTTCGACATCACGGGTACCGACTTCTCGGCCAAGGGCAATGTCGCGGCCCGAGACAAGGCTGCGGCCCTCGAATTCACCGCGCGCGTCACGGATTACCTAGTTGAGCCGCAAGTCGATGCCGAGTTGAAGGTCACGGCAGACGCCACCGCACCGATCTGGGAGATCGCCGGGCCGCTACGCCCGCGCGCGGGCCACGGTCGATTGGCGGCGACGGTCCGCGGCCGGGTGCCTGCCGTCCCCGCGTTCGACACCGGAGTCGACGGAATCTGGTCCTGGCTGTCGAGCGGCGACCTGACCGCCGATCTGCTGCTCGAACTGGACGGGGTGACCCTGCCCGGTCGCGTCGAGAGTTTGAAGGCCCGACTTCCGGTCGAGGCGAAGCTCGCCGTGGGCAGCGCGGTGCTCTTGCTGCGGCTTGACGCAAAGCTGGCCACCCCTGGACCGGTAAGAGACTGGCTTGCCACCGCGGGGCTGGGAGCGGACTGGCTTGGACCGCGTGTTGCCGCCACGCTCACTGGGCGCGGTATGGATCGAGCCCGAGTCCGCATCGTCCCGGACCACACCGGCCTCGAAATCCTGTTCGACGGCGAGGCCGTGATCGAGACCTCCAATGGAGCAGATCTGAGCGCAGCCGGAAGCCTAAGCCTCGGCCTGACCGCGGACTACAAGCCGGCCCGTCTGCGACTCGAGGCCATCCGGATCGCGGCCCGCAGCCGGGCGATCAGCGGCACGCCGCTGGCTGCGCTTGCCGTTTCGGGGCAGCTGTCCGGCGTCGCGGCACAGCAGGCGATTGGCCCGGAGGACCGGCATGCCTTCACGCATGACCTCCAGCTGGCGGCGGCCGCGCTCGATCTCGAGGTGGCGCTCGAGGGCAAGCCGCCTGTCGCCGTCAGGGCCAAAGTGGGACGACTTCACGCGACCGGCGAACAAACGCCGGAGCGTGCCTATCGTGGCAACACCGTCCTGTCGGACGCACGGATCGATGTGCCGCAACTGTTTCTCGCCGTCGAGGGCCTCTCGGGACAAGTCTCCCTGGGCGCGGCGCCCGATGTTCCGCTGGTGCGGTTTGCCGCCAAGGCTCTCAGGGACCTCCACGTCCCGGCCTACATCAATCCGCTCGGGGTGACGGGTCGGATCCTGGAAAAGGGCGAAACGCTGGCACTCCAGGCCGATGTAAGCGGCCCGGCAGCCCCGGGTCTGGGCAAGATCCGCGGCACATTCAGTCCCGATCGGAAGAGCGGTGAGATGAACGCCGTCCTCTCTCCCCTGGTTTTCGAGCCCGGGGGCGTGCAGCCGGCCGAGCTTTCGCCCTGGCTGAAAGACCTGCGTGAGGTTGCCGGCGCGATCGAGGCGACGGCGCAGATCGGATGGGATCCAAAGGGCTTTCACAGCGAGGCGGCGGTCGGCGTCCGGGACATGGCGTTTCGTACCGACTCGTTCGCCGTCGCCGGACTGCGCCTCGGGTTGAACCTGGACAATCTGATGCCGCCATCGAGCCCGTCGGGCCAGAACTTCGTCGCGGCGCGCGTCGATGTCGGCGTGCCGTTGCGGGACGTCACCGCCCGCTTCCAGATCCTGCCCGGAAACACGCCACGGATAGGTGTGGAGCAGGCCGAGTTCTCGCTCGCCGGAGGCCGCTACCACCTCGACGAAACGCTGGTCGACTTGGCACGCCCGGACCACGCGCTGGACCTCAAGGTGATCGACCTGGACCTGGGCGCCCTGTTCGAGGCGATCCAGATCGAAGGATTGACCGGCACGGGCCGGTTGTCAGGCACGCTGCCGCTGCGGATCGACAAGGGCGCCTTTACCGTGTCCGACGCCCGCCTGGAGGCGCGCGTCCCGGGGGTGCTCAGATACCGCTCGCCGACGGCCGCGAGCGCTCTGAAATCAGGTGGGCAGTCGGTGAAACTCTTGCTCGAGGCGCTTCACGATTTCCATTACGACGCTTTGGCCGTGACCGGAGTCAAGGACAAGGCCGGAGAAACTCGCCTGCGGATCGAAATGCTCGGGAAGAATCCGACCGTGCTCGAAGGCCACCCCTTCAAGTTCAACATCACCCTGAGCGGCAACCTGACGCCAATCCTGAACGCACTTGGTGAAGGCCACGAGCTGTCCAGCGAATTGATACGCCGAACGTGGAAACTTCAGCAGTAAAGCGCGTATAACGTTATCATCAAAGGCGGCTCATCGCGCTGAGCCCTTAACACACGGTGCCGCCGGCACCACAGCGAGACCGAGATCATGGAGCACCCTCCCCCGAGACGTCTTCACCACAACCTTCCGGCGTTCCTCATCGCCGGTTCGTTGGCCGCCGCCTGTCAGCCGACGGTCAAGGTGGAGGCGCCGAAAGAGCCGATCACGATCAATCTCAACATCAAGCTCGATGCCGAGGTGCGCCTCAAAATCGAGGACCAAGCCAAGCAGGATATCAAGAGCAATCCGGATATCTTCTAGAACCTTCGGCCGATATTGATGCCCATGGAGCGAGACATGCCTCTGCGACATTTCCATAGCTTCCTGCTCATACTCAGCCTGCTGGCCGCGATCCCCCTCTCGGCCGGACCGGCGTTCGCGCAGACGCTCGACCAGCTGCGGGCCTCGGGCGCGGTGGGCGAGCGCTTCGACGGCTTCCTGGAGCTCAGGGATCCGGGCGCCGCCGGCGCCAAGAGCACAGTACCGGAGGTCAATGCGAAACGGCGGCAGATCTATGCCGAGCGGGCGGCACGGGAAGCTGCGACCGTCGAGCAGGTGGGGCAGATCTATGCCAAGCAGATCCTGCAGCAGGCGCCGGCAGGCACGTGGTTTCTCAAGCCGGACGGCACATGGATGCAGAAATGACGGTACGGGACCGCGCGTGTCCCGTCCGGTCGACCTGGCGCTGACGCTTTCCGGCGACTTTTCCGCCGGGGCCTTGAACAGCGTCTCGGTCTCGGCCGTGGGGCTCAATTAGGACATTCACGCCGGCGCCGAGTACCGCACCCACTTGGTCGGCGTCATGGCCAAGCGGGCGGTGGCCGCCTGCGGCTGAAAATGGTCAATCCTGTTCCAGCTTCCGTCGACAAGACCCTGGCGCTGCTGCAGAAGGGCCGGTACGTGGCCGGCCGCAGCCTGGCCACCGTGCTCTACCTGGCACTCGAAGCGCCGCCCCCCTGTTCCTGGAGGGCGAAGCCGACGTCGGCAAGACCGAGGTCGCCAAGGTCCTGGCCGAGATCCTGGGCCGGCATCTGCCGCGCCTGCAGTGCTATGAGGGCCTGGACGTGTCGTCGGCGGTCTACGAATGGAACTACCCGCGCCAAATGGTCGAGATCTGCCTGTCGGAGTGGGCCGGCGACCGCGACTGCGAGACCCTGGCAGCCGACATCTTCACCGAGCGGTTCCCGATCGAGCGGCCGCTCCTGAAAGCACTCGAACCGGAAATCGAGGGTCCGCCGGTGTTCTTGATCGACGAATTGGACCGCACGGACGAGCCCTTCGAAGCCTTCCTCCTGGAGGTGCTCTCCGACTACCGGATCACGGTGCCGGAACTGGGGACGACCAAGGTGTCGGAGGCGCCGGCTCAGCTGTCAGCACAGGTCGTCGCCTTCGTGCAGGGTCTGAGACAAGCCGATCTGTTCAAGCTGCCCGACGTGGCTGAGACCATCGACTGGGCCAAGGCGCTCACCCAGCTCGACACGGTCGCACTGCATCCCCAGGCGATCGATGATACCCTCGGCGTTCTGCTCAAATAGCAGGACGACATTGCCAAGGTGCGCGGCAACGAGGCGGCGCGTGTTCTCGAAGAGGTCGCGCAGGGCGCCGCGGCCGCCGGACGGACGGACGGAGGCGAGAACGGCCCTACTGGACCCCGAAAACCTTGATCTCCACGTCCGTGATGTTGCGGTTGATCATGTCCAGGACATCCCGGTTTTCGGCCAGGCCGATGGTCACGAAGATCTGCGTTACCGCACCGAAATTCAGGGCCGAAACAGCGATGTAGCTGTCCCAGTCCAGGTTCTCGCAGGCGACGAACCCCTGTCGCAGGGCAAAAGTATCGTTGGCCTCCTGGCGCGTCTCGCCGGAGGCCGATTTGCCCTCGCAGATCGTCTGGAACATGGCGAAGACTTCGTTGAGGATACCCGCAGTCTGCCGCTTCCCCGAAGCTTCTTCCCAATAGATGCCGACCCCGGTGCCGTCGATTACGAACATGTAGTCGGCAAAGCCGTACTCCTTGTCCGCCAACGACGTGTTCGCGAGCCCGCCGGATGCCGCCGTGATAATCCGCTCGAAGCCCTCGAATGTGAGCTTTGGCACGCCGAGTTTCCACGGCAGCACCCCGCCCTTCGACTGCCGCCAGTCGTCGGCCTCGGTCGATTTGACCGGCACCACGCGGGCGCCGTTTGGACCATGGATCCGGTGGAGGTCCGCACCGACTGCCCCTGCGGCGGAGCCGATGCTCAAACCAAGAAACAACATGCCCGCCACGGCCAGCCGCACCCCCAAATGCGCGCGCAAGGCCGCCGGGCCGAGGCCCAGCCGTTCCATACACCGTACCTCCCTACCGGGCATTCAAGACAAATTGGGAAGATCCGTCAAGGAAGAGCTTGTAATTACTTTATTTTCTAAGATCGCCGGCTTGGATGCCCGGATCGACGGGCCGCGCCGCTACGATCTAATAAATCCCGGGCCGGGCAAAGCCATCCCCCCGTAATCCTGCCCCGGCTGCCGGAGAGGTGTCGGAGCATTCTTAACCGGTGGCCGCCCGGCCCGGAAACTCGATGATCAGTTCTTCTTCTGCCCCGGAGGCGTGGAGCCATGGCCCGGCGGCGGTTCGACGGCGTGTTTCAATTGACCCGGAGGTACGTGCCAATGCGCATTACAGGCCGAAACCAGAAACGAGAGCGCCGTTGGAACAAGAGTGGTGACTGTGGATCGGCGCGCTGTCATGGAAAAGATCCTCTCTGACACCCAAGACCGGAAACCCGTCATCGGGCCTAGTTGACCCTCGCAGCCGTAGCCGAAAACCCCCGGGGCCGCCGAGGAGATCCAGCGCCGGACAGTAGCCGTCCTTGCCTTAACTGGGGGTTAATGGGTCAAAAGAGGCGAATCCCGGGCATCCGAGTCGCGCGCCGTCCGTAGGGGGTCGCCGAACGACATCCCTGCCCAGTCCCCGTTTCTCGCCGCCTGGATCAGAGGAAGCGGCAATAATCGTCCGCCTGTCGCAAGGGGTGAAGCGCCTGCCGATGCCGACCCGAATCACGCCAAGTTCGGAAGCCTACGGCAAGCTGTTGGAGAATCTCCTGTTCTTCGCCCGCACGCTGCGCGTCGCCAGGACGGCGCGGCGCTTTGGATGGGTGTTCGAAAGACGGCGCGTGACCGACCCTAGTCGTCCTCGTCGACCGCGTCTTCGGTGGATATTTCGTAGCTCGTCTTGTCCGTGTCCGCCTCGACCCCGACCAAACCGACCTCATAGCCCCACAGGCGGCGAATGTGCTTCAGCACCTCGTCGCGGCTGCGTTCGCTGAGCGGAACGCCGTCGCGCATCGTGTGCTGCAGCCGCAGCTTGCGGTCGCCGCGCAGGTCGACGTCGACGATCTGTATGTCGGGCTCGATGGCTCCGAGATCGTAGGAGCGGGCCAAGGCGCGGCGCACGTTCCGGAAACCGCGTTCGTCGTGAATGTCGGTCACGGTGAAATGGGTGTCCGTGGAATCGTCCGCCAGCACGAAGAGCTTCATCTTGCGAATCACATTGGGGCTCAGGTACTGCTGTATGAAGGACTCGTCGCGGTAGTTCGCCCAGGCGTCCTTGAGGGTTCCCCGCCAATCGCCGCAGCCGGCGATCTCCGGGAACCACTCCTCGTCCTCCGGCGTCGGCTCGACGCAGATTCGCTTGATGTCCTCCATCATCGCCAAGCCGAGGGCATAGGGATTGATGCCGCTGTAGCGTTTATCGTTGAAGTCCGGCTGGAAGACCACGCTCGAATGGGAATGCAGCGCCTCCAGCATCGCCCCCTCGGGCAGCAAACCCTTATCGTAGAGCTGGTTCAGGATGTAGAGGTGTACGAAGGTGGCACAGCCCTCGTTCATGACCTTGGTCTGCTTCTGCGGGTAGAAGTACTGCCCGATATTGCGGACGATGTGCAGGAGTTCCCTTTGCCACGGCTCGAGGACGGGGCTGTTCTTCTCCAGGAAGTAGAGCAGGTTCTCCTCGGGCAGCTTCAGGCGCGTCTTGCGCTCGTCGATTTCGACATCCGCCTGCTCCATCTGCATGTCGGCGCCGTTGCGCGGCAGGGTGCGCCAGAGGTCGTTGAAGGTCCGCTCCTGATACTGCCGCCGTTCGCGCTCGCGTTCGGCCTGTTCGCGCAGGTTGAGCTTGGGGCGTCGCCGATAGCGGAACACGCCGTGGTCCATGAGGGTGTGAGCGGCGTCGAGGATCTCCTCCACCGCCGCAGTGCTGTGGCGCTCCTCGCACTTTGCAACGTATCTCTTCGCGAATTCCAGATAATCGAGGATGCCCTCGGCGTCGGTCCACTGCTGGAACAGGTAGTTGTTCTTGAAAAAGTGATTGTGGCCGAAGGCCGCGTGCGCCATCACCAGGGCCTGCATGGCCATGGTGCTGTCTTCCATGTTGTAGCTGATGCAGGGGTTGGAGTTGATGACGATCTCGTAGGCGAGCCCGGCATAGCCTTTTTGGTACATCTGCGCCTCGCGCACGAAACGCTTGCCGTAGGACCAGTGCTGGTACATCAGCGGCATGCCGATCGAGGAATAAGCGTCCAGCATCTGCTCGGACGAAATGATCTCGATCTGGTTCGGATAGACGTCGAGGCCGAGATCGTTCAACGCGATCTCCTGGATCGCGTCGTAGGTCCGCCCCATGGTATCGAAGGTCCAGTTCGATCCTTCGAACAGATGGCGGCTCTCCGGCTCCGCTACTCCGCCGGATTCCATTTCCGGCGCGCGCTTTGCGGCTGCCTCAGCCATCGGCGACCTGCTTGGCGAAGAGCTCGCGGAACACCGGGTAGATGTCGCCCGGTCCAGCGATGCGTTTGGTCTCGAAGTTGGGCCAGGAGGCGCCGACGGCCCGGTAGGCCTGCCACAGTGCCGTTCCTTTTTCCGGATCCTGGAACAGCTCCATTTCGCGTTCGTCGAGGATCTCGACATAGGCGTAGTACTGGCACAGTGGCATCAGAGCGGTATCGAGCAGCTCGATGCATTTCTCGGCGTCGCCGGAGAAATTGTCGCCATCGGAAGCCTGGGCCGTATAGATGTTCCATTCGCCGGGCGGATAGCGGTCGTGCACGATCTCGAGCATTTCCTTCAGCGCCGAGCTGACGACCGTCCCGCCCGTCTCCCGGCTGTAGAAGAACGTTTCCTCGTCGACCTCCTGGGCTTCATGGGTATGGCGGACGAAGACCACCTCGATACGCTCGTAGCGGCGCTTCAGGAACATGTGCAGGATCATGAAGAACCGCTTGGCCAGGTCCTTCTCGCGCTCGCCCATCGAACCCGAGACGTCCATGAGGCAGAACATTACGGCATTGGTGTTCGGTTCGGGGTGATTTTCGAATCGGTTGTAGCGGAGATCGAAGGGGTCGACGTAGGGAATGGCACGTCGCCGGCATTTCAACTCCTCGAGTTGCTTGTGCAGTTCGGCCATCCATAGCCGTTCGTCCGGCGTCAGGTCGGACCTGGCTTCCAGGTCCAGGATCCTCTGGGTAAGCCCATCTTCGTCGCCGGAGGTCGGCCGCTTGAGCGCTATACGCCGGCCGAAGCTGTTGCGCATGGTTCTGAGGACATTGATGTTGGTCGGCGAGCCCGAGCTCGCAAAACCGGCCCTGTGCGGCTTGTAGCTGCAAACCTCCTTGAGGCTGGTCTTCACCAGGTCGGGAAGCTCGAGATCCTCGAAGAACATGTCGAGGAACTCCTCGCGCGACAGCACGAACTGAAACTCGTCCTCGCCCTCGCCCCGATCGGTCGCCTTCTTGCCGCCCTCTCCCTGGCCGCCCTGTGGCGGTTTCGGGATACGGTCGCCGGCGTTGAATTCCTCGTTGCCGGTAAAGACCCGATTGCGCCGGCCGCCGGACGGGGCGTGGTGAAAGCGCGGCTCGCCGATCCCCTTGGTCGGGATCGAGATCGTCTCGCCATTGGTGATGTCGGAGACGTTGCGCTCCCGTATGGACTTGTTGACGACTTCCTTGATCTGGGCACGCGCCCGCCTCATGAAGCGCTGGCGGTTCCCGAGGCTCTTCTGTTTCGGGTTCAGCCGGCGGTCTATGAAATGAGGCATAGGCATCGCCGTTCTCCGTTCAACCGGCCTTGTTTACCCGCATGTACCATTCGACCAGCCGCCGGACCTGCCGATCGGTGTAGCCGCGTTCGGTCATGCGATCGACGAACTCCTTGTGCTGCTGGTCCGTCGTGGTGTCCTTCTTGGTGCCGAAGCTGATCACCGGCAGCAGGTCCTCGACCTGGCTGAACATGCGCTTCTCGATCACTTCGCGAAGCTTCTCGTAGCCGGTCCAGGCCGGATTCTTGCCGTCGTTGTTGGCGCGGGTCCTGAGCGCGAACTTGACCACCTCGTTGCGGAAGTCCTTTGGATTCGCGATGCCCGCCGGCTTTTCGATCTTGGACAGCTCGGCATCGAGGATCTCGCGGTTGAAGATCTGGCCGGTATCCGGATCCTTGTAGTCCTGCTCCTCGATCCAGGCGTCGGCATAGGCGATATAGCGGTCGAACAGGTTCTGGCCGTATTCGGTGTAGGATTCGAGGTAGGCCTTCTGAATCTCGTGGCCGATGAACTCCGCATAGCGGGGAGCGAGTTCCGACTTGATGAATTCCAGGTAGGTGCTCTCGGTGTCGTCGGGGAACTGCTCGCGCTTGATCGCCTTTTCCAGCACGTACATGAGGTGAACCGGGTCCGCGGCGATCTCGGAGGTGTCGAAGTTGAAGGTCTCGGACAGGACCTTGAAGGCGAAACGGGTGCTGACCCCGTTCATGCCCTCGTCGACGCCCGCGGCCTCTCGGTACTCCTGCATCGAGCGCGCCTTGGGATCGGTATCCTTGAGGTTTTCGCCGTCATAGACACGCAATTTCGAGTAGAGTGCCGAGTTCTCGTGCTCGCGCAGTCGGGTCAAGGTGGTGAAGCGGCTCAGCATGATCAAGGTCTCGGGCGCGCAGCGCGCATCGACCAGTTCGCTCTCGCGCAGCAGCTTGTCGTAGATTTGCGCCTCTTCCGTGACGCGCAGGCAATAGGGCACCTTGATGACGCAGATCCGGTCGAGGAAGGCCTCGTTGTTCTTGTTGCTCTTGAACTGCTGCCACTCCGCCTCGTTGGAGTGGGCCAGCACGGTGCCTTGGAAGGGGAAGGCGCCGAAGTACTCGGTGCCGAGGTAGTTGTGCTCCTGGGTCGCGGTCAGGAGCGGGTGCAAGACCTTGATCGGCGCCTTGAACATCTCGACGAACTCAAGCAGCCCCTGGGTCGTGCGGTTGAGGCCGCCGGAGTAGCTGTAGGCGTCGGGATCGTTCTGGCTGTAGTGCTCGAGTTTGCGGATGTCGACCTTGCCGACCAGGGCGGAGATGTCCTGGTTGTTCTCGTCGCCGGGCTCGGTCTTGGCGATGCCGACCTGCCTCAGCTTGGACGGCATGAGCTTGACGACGTTGAACTTCGAGATATCGCCGCCGAACTCGTCCAGGCGCTTGACCGCCCAAGGCGACAGAAGGCCAGTCAGGCGGCGCCGGGCGATGCCGTATTTGTCCTCGAGCAGGTCGCCCATCTCGATCGGGTTGAACAGGCCGAGCGGCGATTCGAACAGCGGGCTGATCTGATCGCCGGCCTTGAGCACGAAGATCGGCTCTTTTTCCATCAGCGCCTTGAGCCGTTCCGCCAAGGACGACTTGCCGCCGCCGACCGGGCCCAGGAGGTAGAGGATCTGTTTCTTTTCCTCCAGGCCCTGCGCGGCATACTGGAAGTAGCCGACGATACGCTCGATCGTGTCTTCCATGCCGTAAAAGCCGTCGAAGGCGGAAAACCGCTTGATTGTCCGGTTGAGAAAGATCCGGCCGAACCGCTCGTCGGTACTAGTGTCGATCAGCTCCGGCTCGCCAATCGCCGCGACCATGCGCTCTGCTGCATTGGCATACCAAATCGGATTCTCCCGACAACCAAGCAAATAGTCCTGCAGAGACATCTGCTCGTGCTTATCTCGGTCGTAGATTTCCGTAAAGAGATCAAAGACATCCATGGCGATCATCGTCCTGGCAACAGATGGGAATTTCAGAATAATTTTAATCCAATAGGGTTAACGTCTCCTTTCCAAAGCGATGATTTTTGCGACCGAATATGGAAGAATATCAGCTACTTTTCCCGGAATCCGCGCTTCGACTAGGGTCATTCACGGATTATTGACCCGCGTCCGTGGCGGGTTAGCATAGGTGGGGTCTTGCCCCTGGCGGCCCTGGAGAGTGTGGAGATTCGAGCATGAGTTCCTCTAAATCCCCGACCGAAGACGATGTGCTGGCTCAGGCCGCGAAGTGGCAGGACCAAGGCCGCCAAGTGGCACTGGCCACGGTAGTCGCGACCTGGGGCTCGTCGCCCCGGCCGGTCGGCAGCCAGCTCGTGGTCGATCAAAGGAACAACATGCTGGGCTCGGTCTCCGGAGGGTGCATCGAGGGCGCCGTGGTACACGAGGCGCGCCAGGTGATGGAAAGCGGCCAGCCGCGCGTGCTGGAATTCGGCGTGAGCGACGAGCAGGCCTGGGAAGTCGGACTGGCCTGCGGCGGCACGGTCAAGGTTTTCGTGGAGAGGCTCGAATGAAACGGGAGCTGCTCGACCGTCTGCTGGAAGCCCGGTCTGCCAAGCGCCCCCTCGCGCTGATCACCGATCTGGCGACCGGGCGCCAGGCCTTGTTCTGCGACAACAAACTGAGCGGCGATCTGGGCCTCGGTGACGACCGGGTCGGGTCCCTGCGCCAAGCCATCGCGGCGGACCGGAGCGGCGTCCTCGACGGTGACGACGGTCTCTTCGTCCAGGTCGTCAATCCGCCGCTGCGCATGGTCGTCGTCGGCGCCGTGCACATCGCCCAAACGCTGGCGCCCATGGCCACCCTGGCCGGCTACGAGGTCACCGTCGTCGACCCGCGCCGGGCCTGGGCCACCGCCGAGCGGTTCCCGGGCGTGACCCTGACGACGGAATGGCCGGACGACGCCCTGGCCGGCCTGGGACTCGACCGGCGTTGCGCGGTCGTGACCTTGACCCACGACCCCAAGCTTGACGATCCGGCACTCGCCGTGGCGCTCGGGTCCGAGGCCTTCTACATCGGCGCGCTGGGCAGCAAACGGACCCATGGCCGGCGCCTGGAGCGCCTGCGCAGCCGGGGCTTCACGAAGGCCGAGCTCGCGTGCATCCACGGGCCGATCGGACTGGCTTTGGGCGCACGAAGCCCGGCCGAGATCGCGATCTCGATTTTGGCCCAGGTCACCCAGGTGCTGCACCAGGCGCCGGCCCCGCGCTCCGCCGAGGCCGCAGGGTGATCTTCGGGCCGACACCGTTGGACCAGGCCGAAGGGGCGATCCTGGCCCACTCGCTGAAGCTCGGCGAGGTCGTGTTCAAGAAGGGCCGGATCCTCTCGGCAGAGGACGTGGCGGCACTCGCCGAGGCCGGCCATACCGGCGTGATCGCGGCGCGGGTGGAGCTTGACGACCTACACGAGGATGCCGCGGCCACGGCGGTCGCCGAAGCCCTCATGGGCGGGGGTCTCTCCGCCACCGCCGCCTTCACCGGCCGCTGCAATCTGATCGCCCGGCAACGCGGTCTTCTGGTCGTGGACGACGAACGGCTCGACCGACTCAATCAGGTCGACGAGGCGGTCACCGTGGCCACGCTCAGGCCCTACGACGCGATCGAGCCGCGCCAGATGGCCGCGACCGTCAAGATCATCCCCTTTGCGGTGCCGGAGGCCGCCGTGGCGCGCTGCCGCGAGATCGCCGGCGAGGCCGAACCTCTGGTCCGAATCGCGCCCTTCGCAGCGCGCCGGGCCGGCCTGATTCAGACCAGCCTGCCGGGGATCAAACCGAAGTTGCTCGACAAGACCCGGCGGGTGGTCGACGCGCGGCTGGCGGCGCTCGACTGTCCGCCGGCCAAAGAAGTCCGCTGCGCTCACGACGAAGCCGAGGTCGCCGAGGCGATCGAAGCCCTCATGGCGCGCGGCTGCGAGATCGTTCTGGTCTCGGGCGCCTCGGCCATCGTCGACCGGCGCGACGTGGTGCCGGCCGGTATGGTGCGGGCCGGCGCGGCCATCGAGCACTTCGGCATGCCGGTCGACCCGGGCAACCTGATCCTGCTCGCCCGGCGCGGCGATACGGCGTTGGTCGGGTTGCCCGGCTGTGCGCGTTCGCCCAAGGTGAACGGCTTCGACTGGGTCCTGCAGCGCCTCGTCGCCGGCCTTCCGGTCGCGCGCCGCGACATCATGCGCATGGGTGCCGGCGGCCTGCTCAAGGAGATCGCGGGCCGCCCCCTGCCCCGCGCCCAGGCGGTCGAGGAAACCGGGCCGGAGGCGCCGCGCACGCCTCGGATCGCCGCGCTCGTCCTGGCGGCCGGCCGCTCGACCCGGATGGGACCGGTCAACAAGCTGCTGGCCGACCTGAAGGGCCGGCCCATGGTCGCCCGAGTCGCCGAGGCGGCCCGGGCCTCGCAAGCAGCCCCCGTCATCGTGGTGACCGGCCACGAGCGCGAGCGTGTCGAGGCAACGCTGGCCGGCCTCGATGTCATGCTGGTGCACAACCCGGATTACGCCGCGGGGCTCAGCACCTCGCTGCACCGCGGCCTGGCGGCCCTGCCGGAGGCGACCGAGGGCGTGGTGGTCTGCCTGGGCGATATGCCCCGGGTGACGGCCGCTGTAATCGACCGGCTGATCGCCGCCTTCGACCCCTTGGAGGGCCGCGCCATCTGCCTGCCGACCTGGCACGGCAAGCGCGGCAATCCGGTGCTGTTCGCCCGCCGCTACTTCGCCGAGATGCAGACGATCTCCGGCGACGTCGGGGCCAAGGCGCTGATCGGCGAATACCCGGAGGACGTCTGCGAGGTCGCCATGGCCGATGACGCGGTGCTGAGCGACGTGGACACGCCGGAAGGGCTCGCCGCGCTGAAATCCGCAGGCTGACCGTCTCGCGTCGTCCCGGCGGCCGGGACCACCAGCTCTAGCCCGTGAAATACGCCGCCCCCAATTGGCCCAAATCGCCGCGGCCCCTTGCCACATTCGTTGCCTAGGAATGACCGAGCAGCAGCCTCGGCGTGGTCCACGAGAAATGTTCATCGCCCACCTGCCCGCCGGTTACGTCCTGACGCGACACCTGCTCGACCGCGCGCCGGCCGGCGATGCGCTGTCGCGGCGCATCCTGGCGTTCGGCCTGTTGGCCTCCGTCTTGCCGGACTTCGATCTGCTCTACTTCTACCTGATCGACAACCGCCAGACCCTGCATCACCTCTATTGGCCACACCTGCCGGCATTCTGGCTCGTGCCGGCAGCGCTTTCGCTGCCGATCTGCGCAATAACGAGGAACAGGACCCTCACGCTCGTATCTCTGGTGTTCCACGCCGCGTCTTCCTGCATCTAGTTTTGGACACCGTGGCCGGGCATATCCTATGGCTCTATCCGTTCCACACGGAGAGCTTTGTCCTGGTCGATGTCTCCGCGCGCTACGGCTGGTGGCTGTGGAACTTCGTGCTGCATTGGACGTTCGGCCTGGAGCTGCTGATCTGCGCCTGGGCCGTCGCGATCTTCGCACGATCGAAAAGGAAGCGCCCCGCGATAGGCCAGTCCGCGAATTAGCCAGACGCCGGCTCCATACTCTTCGCCGCCGGCACTGTGCGCCGTACGAAATCGATCACCCGAATCGGTACCTCGGGGAAGTTGTAGAGATCGGCGTGGCCGCCCCTCGGCAGAAAAAGCGCCTCCTTCTCGCCCCCGGCCGCTTCATAGACCCGACGCCCGAAGCGTATCGGCACGGTCCGGTCCGCTTCGCCGTGCAGCAGCAGGAGCGGCGCCGAAACCCGCTCCATCAGATCGATCGCGTTCCACGGGTCCAGCAGCAGCCACTTGGCCGGGACGTACCAATAGTGCGACTGGGCCAACTCGGCGATCGAGCCGGGCGGCGCCTCCAGGACCAGGCCGGCGACCGGATGCTCGGCGGCCAGTTTTATGGCCACCCCGGTGCCCAGGGATTCGCCGTAGAGCACGATCCGCTCCGGCGCGATGCCACGGGCTGCCAGGTGGGTCATGACCGAGCGGCCGTCGGCGGTCAGCCCGGCCTCGGTCGGGCTTCCGGGGTTGCCGCCATAGCCTCGGTACTCTGCGAAGAACACGCCGAAACCGGCCTTGAGCAGGGGCCAGTATTTCGGTACCCGATCGCCGATGTGCCCGGCGTTGCCGTGGAACATCACGATGACGGGCCCGCCCGGCACGGCCGGCGGCCGGTACCAGTGCACCAACTCCAGGCCGTCCTCGGTCGTCACGGTGACGGCCTCGATGCCGGTGCCACCGACAGAGGCGAGCACGGGCCGGTCTCCGGGCGGGAAATAGAGCATCGAGCGCTGAAAGACGAACATGCCGCCCAGCAGCAGCCCGTAGACCGCCAGAATGCTGCCGAAGAAGCCGGTCAGGTTTCCCATGGCGCGCCACTCTAGCGATGCACGCGGCCGGCGCAAGCCGCAGGACCGCCGGCGGCCGGGGCGAAAGCCCAAACCAGCCAAATCTCCTTGAATGGAGCGTGGAAAAATATTATTCTACTCATCAAAAGTGGGTATATAATCTATTTCACATTGATAAATGAGATTTTATGATGAGCCGGATCTACGTGCTGCACGAGAACAGCCCCTGGGTCGAGCCGCTGAGCGCGGCCTTCTCGGAGCTGGGCCTGCCCCACGAGGAATGGTTCCTGAACGAAGGCGTCGTTCCCTTCGATCAGGCGCCGCCGGAAGGCGTTTTCTACAACCGCATGAGCGCCTCGTCCCATACCCGGGGCCACCGCTACGGCCCGGAACTGACCCAAATGGTGTTGACCTGGCTCGAGCAGCACGGCCGGCGCGTGGTCAACAATCACCGGGCGCTCTATCTGGAGATCAGCAAGCTCGCCCAATACGCCGCGCTGGAGCGCGCCGGGGTCAGAACGCCGCGCAGCGTGGCCGCCGTCGGCAATCGGAAGGTCGTGGAGGCCGCCCGAGGGTTCGGTCCCGGCCCTTACATCCTGAAGCCGAACCGCGGCGGTAAGGGCCTCGGCGTCCAGTTGTTCGAGTCCGCCGACGCCATCGCCGCCTATCTGGACACCCTGCCCGCCGAAGAAATGCCGATCGACGGCGTCTGGCTGATCCAGGAGTATATCCGGGCGCCCGAGCCCTTCATCACACGCTGCGAATTCATCGGCGGGCGCTTCCACTACGCGGTGCGGGTCGACACGAGCGAGGGCTTCGAGCTCTGCCCGGCGGATGTCTGCAACGTGGAGGACACGTTTTGCCCGGCCGATGCGCCCAAAGCCGCCAAGTTCACCGTCGTCCGGGACCTCGACGACCCGGTCCTGGAGGCCTATGCCCTGTTCCTCGAGCAGAACGGCATCGAGATCGCCGGCATCGAGTTTATCCGGAATGCCCGAGGACGGATCTTCACTTACGACGTCAACACGAACACCAATTACAACGCCCCGGCCGAGGACGCGGCGCGGATCCCAGTCACGGGGATGCAGGCCGTCGCGCGCTTCCTAGGCGAGGAGCTGGCCAAGCAGCGCGCCCGCGCTACGGCGGCGTGAGCGGTTCGAAATCGTAGATCAGCAACCGCCGCGGAGACCCGCCCGATCATGAGCTATTAGCGACGGCAGCCCTACAAGCTCCGACCCGACCATCAGACCTACGGTGTCGAGCGCCTGATCGATCACACGGCTGGACCTGCCCCCGGGAATTCTTGGCCGTTGCCGTCGGCTGAATAGGCCCATACCGAAGCCGGTGGAAGGTTCCTCAGCGTGAAGGCTAAGCGCTTGCCAACGAGGCCCAGCTTCCTTGCCGGCAAGGGCGACCCCAGGCGATGCGTGTACATGAGAAAGGGCCGATCCGGAGGCAATATCGAGAGCATGCCGGCCACCAAACCCCGCTGCTGTTCGAAAGGCAATAGCGATACAGGAACTCCACAGACGACCGCGCCCACCCGGCCCATCGCCGTTGGCGGCAAGAGTTGCCCGATCTTTAGGGCACAGTCCTCGATGACCGCCACATCCGGATGGGCGGCGCGCAGGAACTGCACCATTTCCTGGTCGATCTCAACGGCAATCAGCTTATCCGTCGGCACCCCAGCGGCAAGCAGGGCACGGGTTACCGCGCCGGTGCCAGCGCCCAGCTCGAGGACGACCTCGTCATCGACAAGCCGGACCTGCTCGGCAACGAGCCGGCTCAGCATCCCGGATGAAGAGGTGACGGCCGCCAACCTGATCGGGTGTGCCAGGAACCGGCGGAAATGCAACCACCCCGGCGATCCACGTCGAGACGCGATCGGACCCACCGTGACCCTGTCTTCATTCACCATACCGTGCCCTGCCGAAAGCAAATCGCTCGTCCTCGCGGTGCGCGCGCCGCCTCACACGACCGCACCAGGGCGGCGTGACGGGTCGAGGTTCGGAGATCGGCCGCGATCTCCAAGGCGCTCTGGCTTGCATTTAAGGTCTCGGTTCAGGAGTCCTCTCCGAAGCGGATTCCCTGGGCCAGAGGCAACTCGGTCGAGTAGTTGATGGTGTTGGTGGCGCGGCGCATGTAACTCTTCCAGGCGTCGGAGCCCGATTCCCGCCCCCCGCCGGTGTCCTTCTCGCCGCCGAAGGCGCCGCCGATCTCGGCTCCGCTCGGGCCGATATTGACGTTGACGAGGCCGCAGTCGCTGCCTTCGGCGGACATGAACGTCTCCGCCTCGCGGACGTCGTTGGTAAAAGCGCTGGAGGCGAGCCCTTGCGGTACGTCGTTGTGGACCGCAATGGCCTGGTCGAAGGCGCGGTACTTCATCGCGTAGAGAATGGGGGCAAAGGTCTCTTCCCGGACGGTATCGGTCTGCTCCGGCATTTCGACGATGGCCGGCTTGGCGTAGTAGGCGTCGGGATACTCGCTCTGCAGGACGCGCTGGCCGCCGAAGACCTTGCCGCCTTCGGCGCTCGCCCTTTGCAGGGCGGCTTGCATATTCTCGAAGGCCGTCGCGTCGATCAGAGGCCCGACCAGTTTGCCTGCCTCCAGGGGGTTGCCGACCGGGACGTTCTCGTAGGCCTTCTTGAGACGCGCCAGGAGCGGATCGTAGACATCCTCGTGAACGATCAAGCGACGCAGGGTGGTGCAACGCTGGCCGGCCGTTCCGACCGCCGCGAACACTATGGCGCGCACGGCCATGTCGAGATCCGCCGACGGCGCCACGATCATGCCGTTGTTGCCGCCCAGCTCCAGCAACGTCCGCCCGAGGCGCGCCGCCACCCGCGGCGAGACCTCCCGCCCCATGCGGCAGCTGCCCGTTGCGCTGAGCAAGGCGACACGCCGGTCCTCTACGAGTTTTTCGCCGACGTCCTGCGCGCCTACCACGATCTGAAGCAAATCCTCCGGCGCCTCGCCGAAGCTCGCCGCCGCCTTCTCGAACAGCTTCGCGCACGCCAAGGCGGTGATTGGTGTTTTCTCCGACGGTTTCCACACGACCGTGTTGCCGCAGACGATCGCGAGCGCGAAATTCCACGACCAGACCGCGACGGGGAAGTTGAACGCGGTGATCACGCCGACGACACCGAGCGGATGCCAGGTCTCCATCATCCTGTGGCCGGGTCGCTCGGAGGCGATCGTCAGTCCATAGAGCTGCCGCGACAGGCCGAGGGCGAAGTCGCAGACGTCGATCATTTCCTGCACTTCGCCCTTGCCCTCTTCGAGGATCTTGGCGTTCTCCAGAGTAACCAGCTCGCCAAGCTGGTCCTTGTGCGCCCTTAGCTCTTCGCCGAACAATCGGATCAGCTCGCCTCGCTTGGGCGGCGGTATGCGCCGCCATTCCAGGAAGGCCTGGCGGGCGGCGGCGATCTTGGCGTCGACCTGGTCGGACGAATCTGTCCGAATCCTTGCGATCTCGCGGCCGTCGACCGGCGAACGAACCGCCAGGTCGCCGTCCTTCAGCGCATCCGCGTCGAGACCTAACGATTGGTACAAGCTTTTCGGATCCATGCCCTTACTTACCCTCCTGATGAGCGCCAAGTGCTTCGACCGCGCTTGCAATGGAGGCCTCTCCCGCGGAGAAGCCCCAAACAACACTTTCGCATACGCCAACTGTGCGGACCACCGGGCCTCCCGTGCATTGATTCCCGTCAATTCTTCGAACACGAGCGCGACGTCTCGGGGAAGTACGGTGCTGAGGTACCATCGATTCCAACCTTTGGTATCACCGGGCGTAGTCCGGCTCCTCGCGGTCGAGCCGGCGCTTCAACGCGTCGAAGTGGATCTGGCCGTAGGGGCCGCCGTTGTTGCGCCTGAACTGGGCGGCGGTATGCGCGGCCATGTTCTCGCTGACCCGCTTCAAGGCCCGCCCGGTCGCCATGGCCAGCACCTGAAGCCGGCAGGCCCGCTCGAGGAAGTAAAGGTCGTCGAAGGCGCCGGCAATGGTCTCGCCGGCCACGATGACGCCGTGATTGGCCAGGAACAGGACCCGCTTGTCGCCGAGCGCGGCGGCGATCCGCGCGCCCTCGTCGACGTCGTGCGCCAGGCCGCCGTAGTCCTCGTCGTAGGCAACATCGCCGTAGAACCGCAGCGAATTCTGATTGATCGGCTCGAGACGGCCCTGTTCGACGGCGGTCAGCGCCGTGGCGTAAGGCATATGCGTATGCAGCACGCAGCGTGCACGCGGATGTTGCCTGTGTATCCGCGAGTGGATGGCGAAGGCGCTGACCTCGACCTCGCCCTCGCCCGCCACAACCCTGCCTTCCCGGTCGACCATCAGGATGTCGCCCGCCGTCACCTCGGACCAGTGCAGGCCGTAGGGGTGCAGCAGGAAACGATCCTCCATGCCCGGCACGGCATAGCTGAAGTGGTTGTCGATGCCCTCGTGGAACTCGAAGCGCGCGGCCAGCCGCAACGCCGCGGCCAGACCTCTCCGACATAACACGCCTCCGGAACACGATCGGACCGTAGCCGGACCGAACCATAGCAACAGAAGCCGCGCCCTGTCTCGCCCGAAAAGAAAGGGGCCCCGGGTCATAGCGGGACTTTACCCTGCCACGCCCGGGGCCCTTGGCCGCCGGATCTACGGTCGGCGAAGCAGGCTTACTCTATCTTCCAATCGAGCGATGGAGAGCCGATGTTCTGCCCGCTTACCATGGAAAGCCCGCTCATCTTCCAGATCGCGGTCTGTCTGGTGCTCGTATTGCGCCACAGGATGTCGTCCTGACCGCCGCCGTCGAAATCGGCCACGCGGGCCACCTGCCAAACGGTCGAAGGCGCGCCGATCGACGCAGCGGCCACCATGGTGAACCCGCTCATCTGCCAGATGACGGTGTTGTAGGTGGTCTTGTGGCGCCACAGGATGTCGGCCTGACCGCCGCCGTCGAAGTCGCCCGTAGCCTCGATCTTCCAGGCGAGGGATATCTTATCGACCATGACTGAGGTCTCCAATACGAAGCCGTTCATCTGCCAGATCACGACTCTACCATCACTGAAATTGCGCCACAGGATGTCCGACCTACCATCGCCGTTGAAGTCGTCAACGCCCACGATCCCCCAGGCAAGAGGTGGAGCGCCGATCGACTTACCGGCCACCAGGGTGAGCCCGTCCATCCGCCAGACGACCGTGTCGCCATCGTCCGAATTGTGCCACAGGATGTCGGCTTTGCCGTCGCCGTCGAAGTCGCCGACGCCCTTGATTCGCCACTTGCTGGGCGGACTGCCGACCGTGGCGGCAGTGTCCATCAGAAACCCGTTCATCAGCCAAATCGCGGTGGCGAAGCTACTGGAATTGCGCCACAGGATGTCGGCATCGCCATCGCCGTCGAAGTCGCCGATATCCTCCACATTCCATTCGCGGGGCGGATTGCCGATCGTGGCAGAACTCTCCATCGCAAACCCGCTCATCTTCCAGATCACGGTCTGTCTGGTGCTCGTATTGCGCCACAGGATGTCGGCCATGAAGTCACCGGTGAAATCCAAGTCGACGCCCGAACCCGGAACCGGCGGCGGCGGTCCCCCGAGAACCTCAAGGGCATCGACGATGCCGAAACCGGAATCTCGGTCGACGCCCAGCCCTTCGATATCGAGTGCCGTGGTCGCGAAGACGTCCCCTATCTGCGCCGGGACCAGCGACGGATCCTGCGACAGCATCAGAGCGGCGACGGCGGCCGCATGCGGCGCCGCGGCCGAGGTTCCATAGAAGGGGTTGAAACCCGGGGTCGCGGTCGACACGCCGTCGGCCGCCGCGATGTCCGGCTTCTGCCGCAACTCGCCGCCAGTGGCGGAGACGTCGCCTATAGTGATCTCCGTGCCGTCCGGA
>CAMYKD010000008.1 GCA_947258885.1 uncultured Kiloniellales bacterium
TCGTAGATCGCGTTGAGCAGCGCGCCGGCATAGAGGATCGTGACGATGCCGTAGCCGCCGTATGCGCCGCCGGTCTGCTCGACCTCGCAGGCGCAGGCGGTGAGCTTGCCCTCCCGGGTCATGCCGACCTTGATCTTGATCCGTGTGCGCGGCCGTCCGCGGTGGGTGAGCGCGGTCTCCTCGCGGCTCAGCTTCATCCGCACCCTGCCCTTGGCGGCCCGCGCCAGCAGGCAGGCGACGATCTCGAAGTTGAGGGTTTCCGTGCGGGCCCCAAAGCCGCCGCCGATAAAGGGCTTGATGACGCGGATCCGGGATTCGTCCATGTCCAGGCACTGCGCCACCCGCAGATGGACGTAGAAGGGCACCTGGCTCACCGAATGGAGGGTGATGCGGTCGCGCTCCGCGTCGTAGTCGGCGAGGGCCGCATGGGGTTCCATGTGCACGTGCGTGACTTCGGCGCAGTCGTAGCTTTCCTCGCGGACGAGGTCGGCCGCGGAAAGGCCGGCGTCCACCTCGCCGAATTCGTGGTGGATCTCCCGTTCCAGGTTTCCGGGACGGTCGTCGTGCAGATCGACCGCGCCGGGCTGCCGCGCCTTGCCGGCCTCGTAGTAGGCCGGCAGCTCGCGCACCTCCAGGCGAATCAGGCGCAGCGCCTCTTCGGCCGTCTTTTCGTCGACCGCCGCGACCGCCGCCACCGGCTCGCCCCGGTAGCGCACCCGGTCGCGGGCCAGCGGGTACTCGTTCTGGGCGATCGGAAGGATCCCGTAGGGCTTGTCGCAGTCGTTTCCGGTGATCACCGCGACCACGCCGGGCAGGGCGCGGGCCTTCGAAACGTCGACGCCGAGAAGCTCGGCGTGGCTATGGGGGCTGCGGAAGATCCGTCCAACGAGCGCGCCCGTGTGGTCCAGGTCGGCCGTGTATTTGGCCCGGCCGCTCACCTTCTCGATGCCGTCGACGAGCGGCGCCCGCCGACCCACCATCGGCTTCTTGTCGGGGGGGCTCAAAGTGCGCCCTCCGCCGCCGACTGGACCGCTTCGATAATCTTCACATAGCCGGTGCAGCGGCAGATGTTGCCGCTCAAGGCCGCGCGGATCTCCGCCTCCGAAGGCCGCGGATTGCGCCGGAGCAGCCCGCTCGCCGCCATGATCATGCCTGGGGTGCAGTATCCGCACTGGCTGCCCAGTTTCTCGTGGAAGCCCTTCTGCATGAGGGACAACCGCCCGTCGGTGGCACAGCCTTCCACGGTTTCGACATGGCGACCCGCGCAGGCGTGGGCCAGCGAGATGCACGACAGGCGCGGCCGGCCGTCGACCAGCACCGTGCAGGCGCCGCACTCGCCGCCGTCGCAGCCGATCTTGGTGCCGGTGAGGCCGGCGACCTCGCGCAGATAGTCGACCAGAAGCATGTTGGCGGATACGGCGTCCTCGCGTCCGCTGCCGTTCACCGTCAGGCGCAAGATGGATTTCGCCATGCGTGTCTCCGTACTAGATTGTTCGGTACCCGAACAATCTAGGCCATCCTATTTCAGTGGCGATTTCGAGGCAACAGGAATCTTGGCAGCCACCGAACGCCAGGGACGCCGACCGTTCGAGGCTTCAGATGTACTGACCGCCGTCGATCCGCAGGACCTCGCCGGTGATCAGGGCCGCCGCGTCGGACAGGAGGAACATCACGCCGCCGGCGATGTCGGCCGGTGTCGCCAAGCGGCCGATGACGTTTTCCTTCAGCGCCTGGGCGCGAAACTCCTCGGGCAGCTGCTCGGCCATCTCGGTCAGGACCATGCCCGGGGCAATGGCGTTGACCGTGATGCCCTTGCGGCCCAGCTCGCGGGCCGCGGTCTTGGTCAGGCCGATCAGTCCCGCCTTGGCCGCCGTGTAGTTGGCCTGTCCGAACTTGCCGCGCAGGCCGTTGATCGAGGTGATGTTGACGATGCGCCCGCCACCGGCCTCGGCCATGGCGGGCGTCACGGCGCGGATCGTGTTGAAAGCGCCCGTCAGATTGACGGAGATCACCTGCGACCACTCCTCGTCGCTCATCTTGACGATCGAGCGGTCGCGGGTGATGCCCGCGTTGTTGACCAGCAGGGTTGCCGGCTTCGGCAGGGACCCAACGGCCGCGGCGACGGCGTCGGAATCGGAGATGTCCACCCGATGGGTAGTCACCGGCATGTTTGAGTCTTGATCGTCGCTTGCGGCCCAATCGAAGGAATGAACCTCGGCCCCGCCCGTCGCAAGGGCTTCGGCAATGGCGCGGCCGATGCCCCGTGCGCCGCCGGTGACGAGGGCGACGCGCCCGGAAAAATCGAAGCTGCTCTGCATTCTTCGATGACCTCATCTTGACGAGTGGACTAAACTGGTATTAGAGTACGATTATGCGTATTTGACCTTAATCAGAGCTATGGGTTCTGTCAAGGCAGTACCCTCATAGCGGTCCGTTCCAACGGCAAACGGTGAACGGCAATGGGTGCGAAGGCCGACCAGACAAACAGCCTATCGATCGCGCTGACAGGAAGCGGCGGTGCCGGTGTCATAACCGCCGGCAACATGTTGCTGGAGGCTGCTGCCAAGGCCGGCTGCTATGGACTCTTCGCGCGCTCCTCGGGGCCGCAGATTCGGGGCGGCGAGGCGGCGGCGATGGTCCGTTTGGCGAACGAGCCGGTTGTCGCGCCCGGCGACGTCTTCGATATCCTGATCGCCATCGACTGGCACAACATAGACCGCTTCGCCGTCGAGCTGCCGCTTTCGACTGTGAGCTTGGTCATCGCCGACCCGTCCCAAGGGGCGGTGCCCGAGGTCATCGCGGCGCGCGGCGCGCGTATCGCCGAGCTGCCCCTGAGGGACCTGGCCAAGACGGTTGCCAAGGGCCGGCCCAACATGATCGCGCTCGGCGCCGTTGCGGGCCTGATCGGACTGCCGGGCGAGGTCGCCGACGACGTCATGGCGCGGACCTTGAAGAAGCGCGGCGACGAGGCTCTCGCCGCCAGCCGCGACGCCTTCGCCCTTGGTGTCGAGGCGGCGGGGGCGATGTCCTTCGACGGCCCCGATCTGTGGACCCGGGCCGCCACCCGGGAGCGCTGGATCATCAACGGCAACGAGGCGGCGGGCCTGGGCGCCGTCCGCGGCGGCGTCCGCTTCGTCGCGGCCTATCCGATCACGCCGGCCACCGACCTGCTGGAATGGATGGCGCTCAATCTGCAAAGGCTCGGCGGCGCACTGGTCCAGGCCGAGGACGAGCTCGCCTCGATCAACATGATCATCGGCGCATCCTATGGCGGAACGCCGGCGCTGACGGCGACCTCGGGGCCCGGCCTGGCGCTCATGTCGGAGTCGCTCGGCTTGGCCGTCGCCGCCGAGGTGCCGGTCGTCGTCGTCGACGTCATGCGCGGCGGCCCCTCGACCGGCATCCCGACCAAATCGGAGCAGAGCGACCTCAACATCGCCCTGTTCGGCCTGCACGGCGACGCGCCGCATCTGGTCCTGGCACCGACCTCGATCAGCGACTGCGTGTTCACCACGCAATGGGCCGTCAGCCTTGCAGAAACGCTGCAGAGCCCGGCGATCGTGCTGTCGGACCAGCTGCTTGGACAGACGCGCGCGATCGTCGACCGCCCGGCCGACATTGCCTTCGTTTCGCAGCGGGTGACCGCGGAAGCCGCCACGGTCGAGGATTTTCGGCGTTATGGTCTTGCCGCGGGAGGGATTTCGGCGATGGCGATCCCCGGATCTCCGGGGCGTCAGTACACCGCCGACGGCCTCGAGCACGACGAGTCGGGCCTGCCCTCGAGCCGGGCCGGCGATCACGTCTCCCAGCTCGATAAACGCGCCGCCAAGCTCGATGGATTCGACTACGGCAACCACTGGGCCGAGATCGAGGGCGACGGCAGGCTCGCGGTCGTCGCCTGGGGTTCGTCGACCGGCGCCGTGCGCGAGGCCTTGGCCCGGCTCGGCAGCCGCGGTCACGAGTTCCGCCTGGTGTCGCCCCGCCTCTTGTCGCCGCCGCCGCCGGCCCGCTGGGCCGAGGCCCTGGAGGGTGTCGAACGCGCGCTGGTCGTCGAACTCAATCACTCGGCACAGTTCTACCGGTATCTGAAGGGATATTGCGACCCGCCCTGCCCCGTCGACGTCTACCATCGCCCGGGACCGCTGCCCCTGCGCGCCGGTGAGCTGGTTGCCGAGATCGAGAAGTGGAGCCGATCATGACGAGCAGTCCCGCGCCGATGCCTGGCCTCACCGCCCGCGACTACAAGTCCGAGGTCAAGCCGGTCTGGTGCCCCGGCTGCGGCGACTACTCGGTTCTTTTGGCGATCACCAAGGCCTTGGCCGAGCTCAAGCTGCCGCCCGAGAAGGTTTCGGTGATATCCGGGATCGGCTGCTCGTCCCGCATGCCCGCCTACATGAACTCCTATGGATTCCACGGCGTGCACGGCCGCGCGGTGGCGCTCGCCACCGGGCTCAAGCTGTCGCGCCCGGACCTGACGGTACTGGTGACCGGCGGCGACGGCGACGGATTCTCCATCGGCGGCAATCATTTCCTCCACGCCTGCCGGCGCAACGTCGACCTCACCTATATCGTCATGGACAACCGGGTCTACGGCATGACCAAGGGTCAGCCCTCGCCGACGACGGAACCGGACTGGGACAGCGCGTTGTCCCCGGGCGGTACCGGGCTTCGGCCGTTCAATCCGCTGGTGATTGCACTTGCCTCGGGTGCCAACTTCATCGCCCGGGGATTTTCGGGAGACTCCAACGGCACGGCCAGGCTGATTGTCGAGGCGATCAAGACGCCAGGATTTTCTTTTGTCGAGATCCTAAGCCCCTGCATTACGTTCCGCCAAGACCAGCGCGGGTGGAAGAAGATCGTGCGCCCCGCACCCGTCGATCCGACCGAAGATATCGGCCGCGCGGCGCGGCGCCTGATGACGGACGACGGCTTCAATCTCGGTATACTCTACGTAGGTGGGCGAGAACCCTATCGACTTCAGCTGGAGGGTGGCGAGCGGGAACCGGCGGAGCTGGAATCGCAGTTCGTCGTCTGACGGCGCGACGCCGGCGTGCGGAGAAAGGGACTATCGGGTGACTAATCGAATTACCATCGAATCAGTGGTCGATCTCCTGGCCCACGCCAAGGCCATGGAAACCGAAGCCCTGGAGCGATATCTGGACCTGGCCGAGCAGATGGAGGTGCACCATAACCCTGAGGTCGCCGCGCTGTTCCGCAAGATGGCCCGGGTCGAGGGCCTGCACGTGGAAAAGATCCTCGAAAAGGCCGGCGACAAGACCCTGCCGCACATTCCGCCTTGGGAGTATCAGTGGTTGGAAAGCGAGTCCGCGGAAGCGATCACGGTCGAGGACGCGCATTACCTCATGACCCCCCATCACGCTCTTACCTTGGCGCTCCGCGCGGAGCGGCGTGCCTTCGATTTCTATTCGCGGGTCGTTGCAACGGCGGCGCCGGGAGAGGTCTTGGAGCTGGCGCGCGAGCTGATGGAAGAGGAAGGCGAGCACGTCGGGTTGATCGAACAGTGGCTCGCCAAGGTGCCGGAGCCCGACGAGGACTGGGCCGAGGATCCCGACCCTCCCCTGTTGCAGGAATAGGCCGCTCGCCACTCCGCGGGCACCTCCGTCGTCGTTTTCCGGTCCATCCTTTCGTTCCTTATCGTTGGCAGCAGGATGGCCCCGCCTTTGTCGGGTCTGTCCGTGCGCCGCGGTGGAACCCTGGGCCGGGCAAGTTCCCAAAAACCCTATGGACACCGGCATAAAAACGTATTACGGTACTTAATTATTGTTTTGCCTGTCTAACGTGATCGGCCGGGAGCGCCGCAACGCCTTGAAAGGGGTGAAGATAGCGAAACGCCGTTAGGGAGAGCACAGAATGACAGTGTCTGCTCACCGTTGGACGATGAACGCGGTCGGCGAACCGATGACCCGGATGGACTTCTCGCCGGCGGCGCCCAGCGACGACGAGGTCACCATCGAGATCGCCGGCTGCGGCGTCTGCCATACGGATCTCGGCTACCTCTACGACGGGGTGCGCACCAACCACGAGCTTCCCTTGACCCTGGGTCACGAAATATCGGGAACCGTCGTTGCCGCGGGGACGGACGCCGAAGCCTGGAACGCCAAGAGCGTGATTGTCTCCGCCGTCATCCCCTGCGGCCAGTGCGACCTCTGCGCGCGCGGCAAGGGCACGATCTGCCGCGGCCAGAAGATGCCCGGCAACGACATCCACGGCGGCTTCGCCTCGCACATCACGGTACCGGCGAGGGGGCTTTGCGAGGTGGACACGGCGCGTCTTGCCGCCCGGGGGATGAGCCTGGCCGATGTCTCGGTCGTGGCCGACGCCGTCACCACGCCCTACCAGGCCGCGATGCAGGCGGAGGTCGCGCCCGGCAGCCTCGCCGTCGTGATCGGCGTCGGCGGCGTCGGCGGCTATGCGGCCCAGGTCTGCAGCGCCCTTGGCGCCACGGTGGTCGCCGTCGACGTGGACGACGCCAAGCTGGAGACGATTGCCCGCTACGGCGCGTCCGCCACCTTCAACGCCCGCGAGATCTCGGGCCGCGACCTCAAGAAGGCGGTCGGCGGCTTCGCGAAGGAGAACGGTCTTCCCGCCACCGAATGGTTCATCTTCGAATGCTCCGGCAGCGCGGCCGGTCAACAGACCGCCTTCGGGCTGCTGGTCCACGGCGCCACCCTGAGCGTCGTCGGCTTCACCATGGACAAGCTCGAGATGCGGCTCTCCAACCTCATGGCCTTTCACGCCCGGGCCTTGGGCAACTGGGGCTGCACGCCCGACCTCTATCCCGGCGCCTTGGACCTGGTGCTCGACGGCAAGGTCGAAGTGCTTGCCTTCGTCGAGCAGCACCCGCTGGAGGAGATCAACCGCATTTTCGAAGCCGCCCACGCCCATAAGCTGACACGGCGCGCCATCCTGGTGCCCTGACACCGATCGAACGCGCTTTCGAGGAGTGACACCGAATGCCTGATCCAGACACCGTCATCGCCAGCTCCAAGCCGGAGACCCTGGTCGACCACAACCTGGTCCCCGAGGCGGAAACCGTCGTCCCCGGCATCTTGTACGAAAAGCGGGCCGCCAGGCGGCCCGACGGGTCGGTGGCGGAGGGCCTCTACAACGCCTGGATCACGCTGGATAATCCCAAGCAATACAACGCCTACACCACGGAGATGGTGAAGGGGGCCATCCTCGCCTTCCGCCGCGCCTCGGTGGCCCGCGAGGTCAACGCCGTCGTCTTTACCGGGGCCGGCGACAAGGCCTTCTGCACCGGCGGCAACACCAAGGAATACGCCGAGTACTACGCGGGCAATCCGCAGGAGTACCGGCAGTACATGCGGCTCTTCAACGACATGGTCTCCGCCATCTTCGGCTGCGACAAGCCGGTGATCTGCCGGGTCAACGGCATGCGCATCGGCGGCGGGCAGGAGATCGGCATGGCCTGCGACTTCTCGGTCGCCCAGGACCTGGCCAACTTCGGACAGGCGGGCCCGAAGCACGGCTCGGCCGCGATCGGTGGCTCGACGGACTTCCTGCCGGTCATGATCGGCTGCGAGCAGGCCATGGTCTCGGGCACGCTCTGCGAGCCCTTTTCGGCCCACAAGGCCTATCGGCTCGGCATCGTCTCCGGCATCGTTCCGGCGTTGAAGGTGGACGGCGCATTCGTTCCCAATCCGACCGTCGTCACCGACCGCATGTTCGACGAATTCGGGCGCATCGTGCACGGCGAGTTCAAGGCCGGCGCCGAGTTCAAGGCCGGGCGGGAGACGATCAAGGCGGGCGAGACCGACCTGAGCCAGCTCGACGAGGCGGTCGAGGCCCTCTGCGCGAAGCTCCTCGGGACCTTCCCCGAGTGCATGACCAAGAGCCTGGAGGAGCTGCGCAAGCCCAAGCTCGAGGCCTGGAACAAGAACAAGGAGAACTCGCGCTCGTGGCTCGCCCTCAACATGATGAACGAGGCGCGCACCGGCTTCCGGGCCTTCAACGAGGGCACCCGGGAAACCGGCCGCGAGATCGACTTCGTCAAGCTGCGCCAGGCGCTCGCCGTCGGTACGCCCTGGACGCCCGAGCTGATCGAGAGCCTGATGCCCGGAGCCGGCCGCGATGACTGAGGCGCCGCTCGAGGTCTGGCGCGAGCGCGACGGCCGGCTTCTGCGCCTGCGCCTCAACCGGCCCAAGGCGAACATCGTCGACGCCGAGATGATCGCGGCCCTGGACGCCGCCTTTGCCGGCCTCGAAGAGAACCGGGACGCGCAGGCCGTACTGCTCGACCACGCGGGCCCGCACTTCAGCTTCGGCGCCAGTGTCGAGGAGCATCTGCCCGGCCAGTGCGCCGGCATGCTCAGGGGCCTGCACGCGCTGATCAAGCGGATGCTCGCCGCGCCGGTGCCGATCCTGGTCGCGGTCCAGGGTCAATGCCTCGGCGGCGGCCTCGAGGTGGCCATGGCCGGGCACATGATCTTCGCCGCTCCCGACGCCATGCTCGGACAGCCGGAGATCAAGCTGGCCGTCTTTGCGCCGGCGGCGAGCTGTCTGCTGCCCCGCCTCGTCGCCCGCCAGCACGCCGAGGATATGCTCTATTCGGGGCGCAGCATCACCGGCGCGCGGGCGGCCGAGATCGGCCTCGTCCTGCAGGTGGACCCGGACCCGGAGAGCGCCGCGCTCGCCTACTTCGACGAGCACTTGGCGGGCCTTTCGGCGAGCACACTGGGCTTTGCGATCGACGCGGCGCGGGGAAGATTCCGCGACGAGATCGGCGCCGACCTGGACCGTGTCGAGGCGCTGTATCTCGAGGGTTTGATGAACACCCGAGATGCCGTCGAGGGGCTGGATGCCTTCGTCGCGAAGCGCGCCGCCAAATGGGAGCATCGCTGAGCCATGAGGAAGGTGTCCGAGATCGTCGAATTCTGTCAGGAGCTCTGCGAGGACCTGACCTTCGCGGCCGCGCGCGAGTGGAAGGACGCCGAGCCGGGCCGCAAGGTCGTCGGCTACATGCCCGTCTACGTGCCGCGGGAGCTGATCCACGCGGGCGGCATGCTGCCGCTGGGAATCCTCGGCGGGGGCGACAACCTGGAGGTCATCCACGGCGACGCCTACTATCAGAGCTACATCTGCCGGATCCCGCGCTCGACCGTTGAGCTCGCCGTGACCAAGCGTCTCGATTTCGTCGACGGCATGCTGTTCCCCTCGATCTGCGACGTCATACGCAACCTTTCGGGCATGTGGAAGATGATGTTCCCGGAGGTCTACACCCGCTATTTCGACGTGCCGCAGAACTACAAGGACGAGATCGGCGGGAACTATTACGAGCACGAGTTGATGGAGCTGAAGCAGGGGCTCGAGGGCGTCTGCGGCCGCAAGATCGGCGACGACGACCTGCGGCGCTCGATTGCGGTCTACAACGAGAACCGCCGGCTGGTGAACGCGGTCTACGATTTCCGCACCAGGGAGCCCTGGAAGGCGCCGTCCTGGGAGGTCTATCTCCTGATCCGCGCCGGCATGGTGCTGCCGGTCGAGGCGCACTCGCAGCTCATCGAGGAGTACCTCGCCGCGGCCGAGGCCGAGGACCGGCCCATGCGCGACAACTGCCGTATCATTCTGCAGGGCTCGTTCTGCGAGCAGCCGCCCTTGAACCTGATCAAGTCCATCGAGCTCGCCGGCTGCTACATCGTCGACGACGACTACATGCTGGTCACGCGCTGGCTGCTGGAGGACGTGCCGAGCGACGGCGACCCGATCCGGAACCTGGCGCAGGCCTTCATCAAGCATTCCACGGAAACGGCGGCCAAGTACGAACCCGACGGCGCGCGCAAGGGCAAGTACCTGGTCGACGCGGTGCGCACGCGTGCCGCCGAGGGCGTGATCTTCGCCGCGCCCAGCTTCTGCGACCCGGCGCTCGCAGGCCGGAACATTCGCCGACACCATCAAACTGTGGGGTGAAGCATGAGCACCGCAACCGAACGGGACGAGGTCGTCAAAGAGCCTTCGATGTTGAAGCAGAAGGAGATGATCGCCGACAACTACGACAGGTTGACCCGCGCCCAGGAGCTCGGCCTGAAGGTCTCGTCGACCTACGTTCCCGGCAACCTCAACGAGCTCGTCATGTGCTTCGACATGCTCAACAACCTGCCCGAGATCAACGCGATCCAGAACGGCATGCGCAAGAAATCGGGCGGCCTGATCATGGACGCCGAGAAGATGGGCCACTCGGAGGATGTCTGCACCTACGTCAAGGCCGACATCGGCAACATGGCCAAGGGCGCGATCGCCCCGAACGGCAAGCCCATGCCGGTGCCCGACCTGCTGCTGCTCTCCTACACCGGCTGCTTCACCTTCATGAAGTGGTTCGAGTTGCTGCGCGACCAGTACGGCTGCCGCACCGTGATGCTGCACGTCCCTTACGAGGGCGATGGCAAGATCACCCAGAACATGCGCGACTATGTCGTCAAGCAGCTGAAGGAGGAGGTGATCCCGACCTTCGAGGAGGTCTCTGGGGTCAAGTTCGACATCGATCGCCTGCGCGAATACCTGCGCAAGTCGGCCGAGGCCGAGGACAACTTCGTCTGGGTGCTCGAGAGCGCCAAGAGCAAGCCGAGCCCGATCGACGCCTATTTCGGCGGCGTCTTCTACATCGGTCCCATCTTCACCGCCTTCCGCGGCACCGACGACGCGGTCGAATACTACGAGATCCTGCGCAAGGAGATCGAGGGCCGGCTGGCGGCCGGCGAAGGGCCGGTCACGCCGGAAGGCGACATGAGCGAGGAGAAGTACCGCCTGGTCGTCGAGGGCCCGCCCAACTGGACCAGCTTCCGGGATTTCTGGAAGATGTTCTACGACGAGGGCGCCGTCGTCGTGGCCAGCACCTATACCAAGGTCGGCGGCGTCTACGACTACGACGGCTTCCGCCACGACCCGGATAAGCCCCTGGAGAGCCTCGCCGATTACTGCCTCGGCTGCTACACCAACCGGAACCTGCCCACCAGGGTCGACATGATCGAGAGCTATATCGACCAGTACGAGGCCGATGGCTTCCTCGTGAACTCGATCAAGAGCTGCAACAGCTTCTCGGCCGGACAGCTGATGATGATGCGCGAGGTCGAGAAGCGCACCGGAAAGCCGGCCGCCTTCATCGAGACCGATCTTGTGGACCCGCGCTACTTCTCGCCGGCCAACGTCAAGAACCGGTTGGAAAGCTACTTCCAGATGATCGAACAGAAACGGCGCGGCGGCGGCCCGCCGGCCCGGGCCGCCTGACTCGGCCGGAGGAGACCGCCATGAAGTGCTACATCGGCATCGACCTCGGCTCGACCACGACGAAGGCGGTCCTCATGGACGCCGGCATGGAGGTCCTCGGGCAGGGCATCACGAATTCCCGCTCCAACTACGAGACGGCGGCCGCGGTGGCCAAGCAGGAGGCCCATATCGGCGCCCGCCTCACCCTCTTCCGCCGCGGCCTCGGCGATGCCGTTACCGGCAAGAACGCAAACGAGCTGATGGAGGACCTGGAGCTCAACATCCGCCTGGAACAGTTCCTGGAGCAGCTCGAGGACCTGCGCGCGACCTGCGCGAGCCACATCCGGAACGGCCAGGCGGGCGTGCTCGAGGCCTTGACGGAGGTGTTCGAGCGCATCAACGCCGAGGCGCCCGGGATGTTCCAGCGCGGCGCCAGGCGCAGGTCCGATTTCTTCCGGGACATCGCGGGCTCCCGCGTCATGCACATCGGCGAGGAGGTGGCGAAGACCGCCGGCGTCTCCTTCGAAACGCTGCTCAACCTCTACGACAAGTCCATCATCGACGTCGAGAACCGCCCGCCGGAAGGCGATATGGCGGCCAAGTACCGGCGGGCGCTGCATAGGGTGGTGGAGAGCGATCCGCACCTGAAAGTGGACGAGGCGACCGCGCAGGACGCCATGAGCAAGGCCGTCGCGCTGGAGCTGGAGGAGACCTATGTGGTCGGCACCGGTTACGGCCGGGTCACGCTGCCGTTTCCGAAGGAGCACATCCGCTCCGAAATACTCTGTCACGGCCTCGGCGCGCACATGATGTACCCCGAGACCCGCACGGTCCTCGACATCGGCGGCCAGGACACCAAGGCGATCCAGGTGGACCCGCAGGGCATCGTCGAGAACTTCCAGATGAACGACCGCTGCGCCGCCGGCTGCGGGCGCTATCTCGGCTACATCGCCGACGAGATGAACATGGGGCTGCACGAGCTCGGCCCGATGGCCATGAAGGCCACGAAATCGGTACGCATCAACTCGACCTGCACCGTCTTTGCCGGCGCCGAGCTGCGCGACCGCCTCGCCCTGGGCGAGAAGCGCGAGGACATCCTGGCCGGTCTCCACCGCGCCATCATCCTCCGCGCCATGTCGATCATCTCGCGCTCGGGCGGGGTCACCGACGAGTTCACCTTCACCGGCGGCGTGGCCAACAACGAGGCCGCGGTCAAGGAGCTGCGCAAGCTGATTCACGAGAACTACGGCGACATCACCATCAACATCAACCCGGCGTCCATCTACACCGGCGCCCTCGGGGCCGCCGCCTTCGCCCGGCGTGCCGTCGAGAACGGAGCGGGGGAGACGGCGCCATGACCATCACCGCGGGGATCGACGTCGGCACAGGCGCCGTCAAGGCCGTGATCTTCGACGTGGCCGACGGCGGCGCAGGAGAGACCAGGTGGCTTGGCCGTCATACCGCCAAGGTCCGGCAGCGCGACCCCTTGAAGTTGGCGCGCGAGGCCTTCGAGGCAGCCGCGGAGATTGCCGGCGTCGACCAGGACGATATCGCCTACATCGCCACCACGGGCGACGCCGAAAGCCTGACCTTCGCCACCGGTCATTTCTACTCCATGACCACGCACGCGCGCGGCGGCATTTTTCTGGAACCCTCGGCCCGGGCCATCCTGGATATCGGTGCGCTCCACGGCCGCGCCATCATCATCGACGAGCGCGGCAAGGTGTTGGGCTACCGCATGACCTCCCAGTGCGCCTCTGGATCGGGGCAGTTCCTTGAGAACATCGCGCGGTATCTCGGCATCACGCAGGAGGAGATCGGCGAGCTCTCCAAGCAGGCGGACAACCCGGAAAAGGTCTCGTCGATCTGCGCCGTCCTGGCCGAGACCGACGTCATCAACATGGTCTCGCGTCAGATATCGGCATCGAACATTCTGAAGGGCATCCATCAGTCGATGGCGATGCGGCTGGTCAAGCTCCTGCGCGCCATCAAGGTGCGGGAGGGTACGGTCCTGATGACCGGCGGCCTCGCCCTCGACATCGGGCTCCTGGCCGCCCTCAACGAGGCGATGGCGGAGCAGAAAATCGCCGTCAAAGGCCTGAACCACCCCGATTCGATCTACGCCGGCGCAATCGGCGCCGCGATCTGGGGCGGATTCCGCCACGAGAAACTGGCGCGCCTCGGCCAGCTCGCGAAAGCATCCTAGGCGCGCGCCGATCAGGAGACCCTCTAAATGGCCTTGATGATCACCGACGACTGCACCGGCTGCGATGCCTGCCTCGATCCCTGTCCCAACGACGCGATCGCTTTCGGCGATCCGATCTACGTCATCGATGCCTTCAAGTGCACCGAGTGTGTGGGGGCCGAAGACGAGCCGCAGTGCGAGCTGGTCTGTCCTGCCGACTGCATCGTGCCGAACCCGGATTTCGAGGAGAGCCGCGAAGAACTGCAGGCGAAGTACGACGCCCTGCACAGTTGATCAGGCGTTCACGGGCTCGTTCTTGCCGGCGGCGTTGCGGTGTATCAGCTTGAGCAGCGTTGCGAGGGTGATGGACTTCAACGTCGAGACGGCGGTCTCGTCGATCTCGTTCATGACCTGGCCGAGGGCCCGGCCGATGTCGGAGCCGTCCCCGCCTTCGGGGTGCCGGCCCGGTTTGCGTCCGATATCCTCGAACATGTGGACCACCTCGTAGAGCGTGACCCGCTTGGCGTTGCCGGAAAAACGGTAGCCGCCGCCGGCGCCGCGCATGGATTCGACCAGCCCGGCGCGAACCAGATCGCGCAGCACCTTGGCCAGGTGGTTGGCCGAGATCCCGTACTTCTCGGCAATGTCGGGGGCCGAGATCTGGCGATCCGGGTCCTGCGCCAGCTCGAGGACCGCAAAGAGCGCGCAGCGGGTTGCCTGTTGCAGTCTCACGGCCTCGTCCGCCTACCCGTGACTGCCCGCGAAACCATCGAGCGACATCTCCAACTGGATGAACGGCCCTCCCATCATCCCCTGCGAACGGAAGAAAGCCATGTTGAGCTCGTCGTCGCGGGCGAGCATGGTGCGTACCGTATCGACGCCGCTCTCGGCCAGGCAACGGCACATGGCTTCGAAAAGCCGGCTGCCGATCTTGTTGAGGCGCGCCGCCGGGTCGACGCCGAGCGCGAAGATCCATCCGCTGGGCGGCGAGCCGAACTCCCAGGCGCGGACCTCACCAATGATGAAGCCTATGACCCCCGAGTCCTCGCCTTCGGCGATCAGGAAGAAACGATTGGGACGCTTGCCATAGCGCTCGAACATGTCTGCCCAATAATCGGGCTTGGTCATGCCCGTGATGCGCGAATCGAGCCGGGTCACGGCAGGGACATCCGCGACGGCCGCGGCCCGGATGACAAGATCACCGGCAAGCTCGGTCGTTCCCACCGCCTCGGGCATGGCCCCTCCGTACCCCGCCGACCCTCGATCGCTCTTGACAGAATGTCGCTGCTTCCGCAAAATGTAAATAAGTAATTTGGTACCTATTTAAGTTTTACGTCGCGCTGAACCCTGATGCCACGATCACGCATCAGGAAAATGCCCAAGGAAGACCATCGGGAGGACAATGATCGATTTCGCCACCCATCCGGACGACTACAAGCATTGGCGCCTGAAGACCGAGGGCCCGGTGGCCACGTTGATCATGGACGTCCAGGAGGACGGCGGGCTCGAGCCGGGCTACGCTCTCAAGCTCAATTCCTATGATCTCGGCGTCGACATCGAGCTCTATGACGCCGTGCAGAGGCTTCGCTTCGAGCATCCGGAGGTCCGCGCCGTGGTCATCACCTCCGGCAAGGACCGCGTCTTCTGCTCCGGCGCCAATATCACGATGCTGGGCCGGTCCAGCCACGCCCACAAGGTGAACTTCTGCAAGTTCACCAACGAGACCCGGAACGGCATCGAAGACGCCACGCGGCACTCGGGCCAGACCTACATCTGCGCCATCAACGGCACGGCCGCGGGCGGCGGCTACGAACTGGCGCTGGCCGCCGAGCACATCATTCTCATCGATGACGGGTCCAGCGCCGTCTCGCTGCCCGAGGTGCCGCTCCTGGCCGTGCTTCCCGGCACCGGCGGACTCACCCGCGTCGTCGACAAGCGCCGCGTCCGCCGGGACCGCGCCGATTTCTTCTGCACGGTCACCGAGGGCATCAAGGGCAAGCGCGCCGTCGAATGGCGGCTGGTCGACGAGGTCGTGCCGCGCTCCAAGCTGGAGGAGACCGTGGCCGCCCGGGCGAAGCAGTTCGCCGAGCGTTCGGACCGGCCGAGCGACGCCAAGGGCATCGAGCTGACGCCCCTTGGGCGCCAGATCACGGCCGATGGCATCACCTACGACAACGTGGCCGTTCAGCTCGACCGGGAAGGCCGGGTCGCCAGGATCAACATCGCCGGGCCCGCCGAGGCGCCGCCGCGGGATGTCGGAGCGATCCACGCTGAGGGCGCCGCCTTCTGGCCGCTGGCGCTCGCCCGCGAGCTGGACGACGCGATCCTGCACCTGCGCACCAACGAGCCCGAGCTGGGCACCTGGGTCATCTCCACCAGCGGCGAATCCGACATGGTGGCGGCCGCCGACGAGGCGCTCGTCGCCAACGCGGACGATTGGCTGGTCCGGGAAATCACGCTTTACCTGAAGCGGGTGCTCAAGCGCCTGGACGTGACCTCGCGCAGTCTTATCGCCTTGATCGAACCGGGCAGCTGCTTCACGGGGACGCTCCTGGAGCTGGCCTTGGCGGCTGACCGCAGCTACATGCTCGACGGTGTCCTCGACGGCGACAACCGGCCGCCGGCCACGGTCCGAGCGACCGCCATGAACTTCGGCCCCCTGCCCATGTGCAACGACCTGACGCGCCTCGAGTCCCGGTTCCTGAACGACCCCGACCGTGTCGAAGAGCTGCGCTCGGCGATCGGCAAGGACCTGGACGCCCCTGCGGCGGACGAGCTGGGCTTGGTGACCTTCATCCCCGACGACATCGACTGGGAGGACGAGGTGCGGATCGCCATCGAGGAGCGGTCCAGCTTCTCCCCGGACTCCCTGACGGGTATGGAGGCGAGCCTCCGATTCGCCGGACCCGAGACCCTCGAGAGCAAGATCTTCGGACGCCTGACCGCCTGGCAGAACTGGATATTCCAGCGCCCCAACGCGGTCAGCGAGGAAGGCGCCCTCAAGCGCTTCGGGACCGGCCTGAAAGCATCGTTCGACGTGAAGCGCGTCTAGGATTGGGGAGCGGGCACCGAGCATGAGTATCGACTATCAGGAAAGAATCCCGAACAACGTCAATCTGGCCGACGACCGGCGGCTACAGCGGGCCTTGGAGAAATGGCAGCCGGGCTACCAGCAATGGTGGGCCGAGTTGGGGCCGACCGAGAGCGCCAGCACGGACGTCTATCTGCGAACGGCGGTAAGCGTCGATCCGGGCGGCTGGGCCAACTACGGCTATGTGCGCATGCCGGAATACCGCTGGGGTATCTTCCTGTCGCCGCCTGAGCAAGGCCGCCAGGTCAATTTCGGGGCCCACAAAGGCAAGCCGGCGTGGCAGGAGGTGCCGGGCGAGTACCGGGCCGAGCTTAGGCGCCTGATCGTGACCCAGGGCGACACCGAGCCGGCGTCGGTTGAGCAGCAGCGGCATCTCGGCCTGACTTGCCCGTCGCTTTACGATCTGCGCAACCTGTTCCAGGTCAATGTCGAAGAGGGCCGGCACCTCTGGGCCATGGTCTACCTGCTTCACGCGCACTTCGGCCGCGACGGCCGAGAGGAGGCGGAGGCCATGCTGGAGCGCCACTCGGGCGACCCGGACAAGCCGCGCATACTTCACGCCTTCAACGAGGCGACGCCCGACTGGCTGTCGTTCTTCATGTTCACGTTCTTCACCGACCGGGACGGAAAGTACCAATTGGCGTCGCTCGCGGAGTCTGGGCTCGACCCGCTGTCGCGCACCTGCCGTTTCATGCTGACCGAGGAAGCGCACCACATGTTCGTGGGCGAAACCGGCGTGCAAAGAGTGGTGCAGAGGGCCTGCGAGCTCATGAAGGAGCACAGGACCGACGACGTGCGCAGGTACGGCGCCATCGACCTGCCGACCATCCAAAGGTACCTGAATTTTCACTTCAGCGTGTCGGTGGACCTGTTCGGTCAGGAGCTTTCCACCAACGCCGCCAACTACTTCACCATGGGCCTCAAGGGCCGGTTTCGGGAGACGCGGATCGAGGACGACCACCTGCTGGAGAACGGCACCTACCAGGTCCCCGAGATCAGGGGCGACAAGGTGGTGTTCACCGAGCAGAGCGCGCTGACCGCCGTCAACGAGCGCCTGCGCGACGACTACATCCGCGACTGCCAACGCGGCGTGGACAAATGGAACCGCACGATCCGCGACGCCGGCATCGACTTCGAGCTGATCTTGCCGCACCGCGCCTTCCACCGCGGTATCGGCACCTTCGCCGACATCAAGGCGACGCCGGACGGCAGGATCATCACCGAGGCGGAGTGGGATCACCATCACGCGGACTGGCTGCCCACGGAGGATGACAAGGCCCACGTGGTCTCCCTCATGAAAGCCGTAACCGAACCCGGCAAGATGGCGAGCTGGATCGCGCCGCCGGCCAAGGGCATCAACGGTCAGCCGCGAGAGTTCGAGTACGTACGTTTCAATTGAAGGGCGATATCGCGGGTGTTCTATCCACTGGACGCCGGCGCCGCGGAGAAGGAAAATGACGGTAAGAAAAATGTCTGGTAATTGAAGCGGTTAGAAGAATCGACCACGTGACCGCGCGGCAACAGGGGGACCGGGGGAGAAGCTCATGCGTGACCACACCGTATCGGTAGATCGGTCGACGTCCCCATCCGCGTTGACTTTCGCGCCCAATTTCAACGTCGCCGTCTCCTTTATCGACCGTCACCTGGAGGAGGGGCGGGGCGACAAGACCGTCGTCCGTTCGGTCGCCGGCGGCGAGGTGACCTACGCGGAGCTCGCGGAGAACGTCAACCGGGCCGGCAACGCCTTGAAAGGCCTCGGCATCGGGGCGGGCGAACGGACCCTGATGATGGTCAAGGATTGCCCCGAGTTCTACTACCTGTTCTGGGGCGCCATCAAGGCGGGCGTGGTGCCGGTGCCCATCAACACCCTGCTCAGGGCCAAGGATTACCGCTTCATGATCGAGGACTCCGGCTGCGCCGCCGTGGTCTATTCGCCGGAGTTTGCGGCGGAGGTCGAGGCCGCTCTGGAGGCCGCATCGCGCAAGCCGGCGCACAGCTTCCGCACGGAAGGGGGCGACGGGGCCCTGCAGGCGCGGATGGCCGCTGCCTCGGCCGCGCTCGAACCCGCACCGGCCAAGGCGGAAGACGATTGTTTCTGGCTGTATTCCTCGGGGACCACGGGGACGCCCAAGGGCGCCGTGCACGCCCATCGCGACATGGTCGTGGCCAGCGAGCACTATGGCGCGAGGGTCCTGGGCGTTACCGAGGACGATGTCTGCTTCTCGGCCGCCAAGCTGTTCTTCGCCTACGGCCTCGGTAACGGCATGACTTTTCCCCTCTGGGTCGGCGCCTCGGCGGTGCTGCTGCCCGGGCCGCCGACGCCCGACAGCGTGTTCGCGGCGATCGAGAGTCACAGGCCGACCATTTTCTTCGGCGTTCCCACGCTCTACGCGGCGCAGCTCAAGACGCTGGAGAGCGACGATCACGACCTCGGTTCGCTGCGCGCCTGCGTCTCCGCCGGAGAGGCGCTGCCGGCCGATATCTTCCGCCGCTGGCAGGCGAAGACAGGGACCGCGATCCTCGACGGAATCGGCTCCACGGAGGCGCTTCACATCTTCATCTCCAATACGCTGGGCGACATCAATCCAGGCACCAGCGGACGCATCGTGCCCGGCTACGAGGCCAGGGTCCTCGACGAGACCGGAGCCGAGGCGCCGGCGGGCGAGAGCGGCCGCTTGATGATCCGGGGCGAGTCCACGGCCAAGTACTATTGGAACAACCCGGAGAAGACGGCCGAGATCATGGTCGAGGGCTGGCTCGACACGGGCGACACCTACATCCGGGACGAAGAGGGCTACTACCATTACTGCGGGCGCAACGACGACATGATGAAGGTCGGCGGCATCTGGTGCTCGCCCTTCGAAATCGAGGCCAAGCTGATCGAACACCCGAAGGTCCTGGAGGCCGCCGTGGTCGGCCGGGCCGACGACGACGATCTGGTCAAGCCGGAGGCCTTCGTTGTCCTCAACGATCCCGCGGACGCCGGCGATGCGACGGCCGAGGCGCTGTCGCAGC
The DNA here is from genome assembly GCA_947258885.1 of uncultured Kiloniellales bacterium. Classification (GTDB taxonomy): domain Bacteria; phylum Pseudomonadota; class Alphaproteobacteria; order Kiloniellales; family JAKSDN01; genus CAMYKD01. The sequence goes on from CAMYKD010000008.1 coordinate 19,533, forward strand.
ACTGCAAGGCGGGGCTGGCCAAGTACAAATATCCGCGGTGGTTCAAGTTCGTCGAGGAGTTGCCGAAGACTGCCACCGGCAAGATCCAGCGCTATAAGCTGCGCTGACGGAATGGATGGAAACCGGGGCGCGGAGGGGGGAGGATGATCGAAAAGCTGGTGGACCTCCGCGATGCGATCGCCGAACACCTGCGCGCCGGCGACAAGGCCGTCCTGGGCGCCTGTCTGGAACCGGACGTCCCCTTTGCCGCCACCCACGAGATCATTCGCCAGGACCTTCGGGACCTGAACGTCATCGCGCCCATCTCCGATGCCTCGACGGATATGCTGATCGGCGCCGGATGCTGCACCGAGGTCACCGGCGCGTGGGTCGGCAACGTGTCGGGCGGGCTCGGCCATAACTATCGCCGGGCCTACGAGACGGCGGAACCGCACAAGCTTACGGTCCACGACCATTCCAATTTCTCCATCGGCATGGCCTTGATGGCCGGCGCATACGGCATGCCCTATGCGCCGATGCGCTCGATCCTGGGCTCCGACATCCTGCGCTCGAACCCGGAGTTCCGCCTAGCCGAGAATCCCTTCTCCGAGGCCGCCGAGCCGGTCGTGTTGGTGCCGCCGCTCAAGCCCAATGTGGCCATTCTGCCGGTGCAGCGGGCCGACCGCTTCGGCAACCACCACCACTGGGGCAGCCGGGGCTTGGTGTTCGAGGCCGCGATGGCGGCGGAAAAGGTCATCCTGCTGGCCGACGAGATCGTCGAGCCCGAGGTCATCACCTCGGACCCGAGTCGGGTCCTTATCCCCGGCTACCTGGTGAGCGCTGTCTGCCATGTGCCCGCGGGCATGCATCCCTCCCCCATGACCGGACGGTGGCAGCGGGACAACGAGTTCTTCAACGAGTACCACCGCCAGTCCCGCAGCCGGCAGGGCTTCCTGGAATGGCTGGACGAGTGGGTGCTGAGCCTGCCCGACCACGCCGCCTACCGCGAGAAGCTGGGCGCGCGCTTGGAGCGCCTGCGGATCGTCGGCGCCGCACCGGCGGCCGAAACCAATTTCGCGGCGGCCTGAGGCGATGGCGGACTACTCGATCCAGGAGCTCATGATCGTCGCGGCGGCGCGCGAGATTCGCGATGGCGAGGTCGTCTTCGTCGGCATGCGGCTGCCGATCACCGCCTACGGCGTGGCGCGGCTGACCCACGCGCCCAACGCCGTCGGTCTGTTCGAATGCGGCATCGTGCGCTACGGACCCGCCGACGGCATGCTCTACACCATGGGCGATCCGCCGAACCAGCTGGGCGCCGCCTGGGCGACCGGTCTCGTCCAGGTGATGAGCCTGCTGCAGCGCGGCCGGGTCGATGCCGGCTTCATCGGCGGCGCCGAAATCGACCGATTCGGCAATATCAACACCTCCTATATCGGCGGCATCGGGAACCCCACGATCAAGCTGCCGGGTTCCGGCGGCGCCGCCGACATCGCCGCCATGTCGAAGCGCCTGCTGGCGATCATGAACCACGAGAAACGCCGCCTGGTGCAAAGGGTGGATTACGTCACGTCGCCGGGATACCTGGACGGCGGCGAGTCCCGCAAGAAAGCCGGCCTCGACGGCGGACCCGCGGCGGTCATCACCGATCGTGCTATTCTCAGGCCTCACGGGTCGGACAACGAGCTGCATCTGGCCTCGGTCCACGAGGGCCACGACGTCGACGAGGTGCGCGGGCAGACCGGATGGGACTTGAAGGTCCTGCCCGATCTGGACGAGACGCCACCGCCCACGGCGGAGGAGCTCGCGGCGCTGCATGAAATCGACAAGGACGGATTCTGGCGAAGATGACCCGCATGAGATGACAGAAGCCCCAGGTTTCGCATAGCATTTCGGAAAGGCTTGACGGGGCTTGCCGACAAAACAAGAGCGAAACCGCCAAACCCGCTGGGAGACTAATGGACAAGGGAGATGCGACAATGACCAAGAAATCAGAGAACTCGCGCCGGCACTTTATCGCCGGGGCCGCGGCGACGGCCGGCCTGGCCGCCGCCGGCAGCTTCGTACCGACGCGTTTCGCCATCGGGGCCGCGGCACCGGTCAAGGTCGGCATTCTGCTGCCCTACTCGGGCACCTATGCGATGCTCGGCAATTCGATCACCAACGCGCTGAAGATGCGGATCGATCAGGCCGGCGGGAAGCTGGCCGGCCGCGCGGTCGAGTATGTGGCGCTCGATAGCGAAATGTCCGTGCCGAAAGCGCCGACCAACACCAACAAGCTGATCAAGAAGGAAAGAGTCGACTTCCTGGTCGGTCCGGTCCACTCCGGCATCGCCGCTGCGATGGCCAAGATCGTCGGCCCGCGCAACGCCCCGATCATGATCGTTCCCAACGCCGGGCACAACGGCATCACCGGGTCGCTCTGCGCGTCGAACATCTTCCGCACCTCGTTCTCCAACTGGCAACCGGCCTTCCCGGGCGGCAAGGTCATGGCCGACGACGGCCACAAGACCTGCGTCACGATCGCCTGGAAATACGGGGCCGGCATCCAGATGATGGCCGCCGGAAAGGAGAACTTCGAGAAACACGGCGGCAAGGTGGTCAAGGACATCCAGGTCCCCTTCCCGAAAGTGGAATTCCAGGCCTTCCTGTCCGAGATCGCCTCGATCAAGCCGGATGCCGTGTTCTCGTTCTTCTCGGGCGGCGGCGCCGTCAAGTTCGTGAAGGACTACGCGGCCGCGGGCCTCAAGGACAGCATTCCGCTCTACGGTCCGGGCTTCCTGACGGAAGGCGTCTCCAAGGCGCAAGGGGCGGCGGCCGAGGGCATCAAGACGACGCTCCACTACGCCGCGAACCTGGACAACGACGCCAACAGAAAGTTCCGGGCCGACTACGAGAAGGCCTACGGCACATCGGCCAACGTGTTCTCGGTCCAGGGCTTCGACACCGGCTCGCTTCTGCTGCAGGCCATGGCCGCGGTCGGCGGCGATACGGGTGCGACCAAGGACCTGATCTCGGTCATGGAGGGCGCCACAATTGCCGACAGCCCGCGCGGCGCGTGGAAGATGTCCAAGGCCCACAACCCGATCCAGGACATCTATCTCCGGCGGGTGAAAAGCGGCGAGAACCTGGTCCTCGGCGTTGCAGCCAAGGACCTCGAGGACCCCGCCACGGGATGCTCGATGGGCTGACGGAAAGCGGTTTCCCAAGTCCCCATGCCGCCGGTCCCGCCGGGGGCATGGGGGCCGGCTGCTTTGTCGTCGTCCCGTCATTGAGCAATCCGCTGCACCCGCGCCATGGACCTGACAACCTTCCTTATCCAGACGCTCAACGGCGTGCAGTACGGGTTTCTGCTGTTTCTGGTCGCCAGCGGGCTGACCCTGATCTTCGGGATCATGGGGATCATCAATCTGGCCCACGGCGCCTTCTATATGCTCGGCGCCTACATCGTCTATTGGCTGATGGGCTATACCGACAATCTGCTGGTCGCGGTCCTGCTGGGCCTTCCGATCATGTTGGCGGTCGGCTATCTGATCGAACGCTTCGCCATCTCGTATCTCTATAACCGCGATCACCTCTATCAGGTTCTCCTGACCTACGGCCTGATCCTGATTTTCAACGAACTGCAGAAGATCTTCTGGGGGACGGACTTCTACAGCGTGCCGGTGCCGTCGCTGCTCGGGGGCAGCGTCCCGCTGACCGAAACGCAGGTCTACCCGGTCTATCGGCTGTTCATCTCATTGATCTGCATGGCCATTGCCGCCGGGATGTATGTTCTGATCGGCCGTACACGGCTCGGCATGATGATCCGGGCCGGGGCCTCCAACCGCGAGATGGCCCAGGTCCTGGGCATCAACATCGGGCGTGTGTTCGCCATCGTCTTCAGCCTCGGCGCCGCGCTCGCCGCTTTCGCCGGCATGGTGGGCGCGCCGATCAGCTCGGTCTATCCGGGAATGGGCGACCAAATCCTGATCATCTCCTTCGTCGTCGTGGTGATCGGCGGCATCGGTTCGGTCAAGGGCGCTTTTGTCGGCGCCATGTTGATCGGGCTGGTCGATACTTTCGGCCAGGTCCTGTTGCCCGACTTCGCGTCGGTCGTCGTCTATGCGGTCATGGCGCTGGTTCTGTTGTGGCGCCCGCAGGGTCTTTTCGGCAAGGCATGAGCGAGCCGCCGCCATGTCCTTGAAGACCCCCGTGACGATCTTTCTGCTGATCGCCGTCGCGGGCTTGGCGGCCTTTCCGCATTTCAGCGACGAGTTCTATCTGGAATTCTTTACGCATCTCATGGTCATGGGCATTTTCGCCATGAGCCTCGATTTGTTGATCGGATATACCGGGCTGGTCAGCTTCGGCCATGCCGCTTTCTTCGGCCTTGCGGGATACCTGCTTGCCATCGTCACGCCGCAGGACGAGGCCGTTGCGCTTTGGCTTTCGCTGCCGGTCTGTCTTGCCGGCGCTGCGCTCGCGGCGCTGGTGATCGGTTGGTTCTCGGTGCGCACGTCGGGAATCTACTTCATCATGATCACCCTCGCCTTCGCCCAGATGCTGTTTTACTACTTCAACGAGAACGAAGCGCTCGGCGGTTCGGACGGAATTTTCATCTTTTCCAAGCCGTTCGTCGGCTTTGGCGATTGGCAGATCATCGACCTCGCCAACCCGACCACCGTCTACTACTTCGTGCTCGCCTCGCTGGTCGTGTGCTACCTGCTGCTCACGGTGATGCTCAGGGCGCCCTTCGGCCAGGTGATCCAAGCGATCCGCGCCAACGAGCACCGCACCCGGGCTCTGGGGTACGACACGCAACGCTACAAGCTCGTGGCCTTTGTGATCGCCGGCACCATGGCCGGGTTCGCGGGCTATCTGGAGGCCGTCTCCACCGGCATCGTCAGCCCGGGCCACCTCCACTGGCACAACAGCGGCTTGGTGATGATGCACGTCATCCTCGGCGGCATGGGCACTCTCTACGGCCCCATCCTGGGGGCCTTCATCCTCGGCCTTCTGCATGATCAGGTGCAGGAAGTGACCGAGCACTGGCATCTGGTCCAGGGTGTCTTCGTGATTTTCGTGGTCCTGTTCCTGCCCCGTGGCATCGCCGGACTCGTCGGCCGCCTGTTCGGGCGCGCGCGCGACCTGGATACGGAGGAAACCCGGGTCGCGGACGACGACGAGCACAAAGTGGGCGCCGAGCCCAACGGGGAGCGGACGAAATGATCGAGCCGATCCTCACGACCCGCGATCTCAGCAAGTCCTTCGGCGGACTGGTGGCGGTCAACAACGTGACGCTGGATTTCGCGCCGGGGCGGGTGCACGCCATTATCGGTCCCAACGGAGCCGGCAAGACGACCTTGATCAACCTGCTGTCGGGCGACCTGCCGCCCAGCGGCGGAAGCATCACCTTCAAGGGCCGGAACATTACCAGGTTGCCGGCATTCGAGATCTCGCGGATCGGGCTCGGGCGCAGCTATCAAAAGACCAACATTTTCCCGCAGTTCACCTGCTTTCAGAACTGCTGGCTCGGTGCACAGTCGCGGCTCGAGACATCGATGAAGTTCTTTCGCCCGGCGGCCGCGTATGCGGAGGTGCACGCCCGCGCCGAGCGCGCCCTCGACCTGTGCGGACTCACCCACCGCCGTGATCTGCCGCCGGCCCAGATCAGCCACGGCGAGCAGCGCCAGCTGGAGATCGGCATGATGCTGGCGACGGAGCCGGAGGTGTTCCTGCTGGACGAGCCCCTGGCCGGCATGGGACCCCAGGAGTCGGAGGCCGTCGTCAGGCTTTTGAACGACCTGGCGAGGGACCATACCCTGATCTTGATCGAACACGACATGGATGCGGTCTTCGCCGTCGCCGATCTCCTGACCGTGATGGTCGACGGCAGGGTTCTGGCCACGGGCACGCCGGAAGAGATCCGGAGCAACGCGGAAGTCCAGGACGCCTACCTGGGCAGCGGGGAGGGCAAGGCGTGAACGCCAAGGCTCCCATTCTCGAAGTCAATGGTCTGCACACCTACTATGGTTCCAGCCACATCCTGCACGGCGTGGATTTCGCCGTTCACCGTGGCGAGGCCGTGAGCTTCATGGGCCGTAACGGCATGGGAAAGACGACGACCATCCGCTCGATCTTCGGACTCACGCCACCGAGGCGCGGCGAGGTCCGGATCTTCGGCGAGGATGCGACCGGTGCACCTCCGCACGTCATCGCCCGAAACGGCTTCGCCCTCGTCCCGGAAGGCCGCGGCATCTTCCCGAACCTTTCAGTGGCCGAGAATCTGATCATGGCGGCCCGCGCCGGCCAAGGCGGATCCATGGCCTGGACCCTGGAGCGGGTCCTCGAAATATTTCCGCGCTTGGCCGAACGCCTTCGCAGCCTGGGCGACCACCTCTCGGGCGGGGAGCAGCAGATGCTGTCGATCGGCCGGGCGCTGATGACCAACCCGGACCTGCTGGTGCTCGACGAGGCGACCGAGGGCCTGGCCCCCTTGATCCGACGGGAGATCTGGTCTGTGATCCGGCGGATCAAGACCGCCGGCATCGCCACGATCATCGTGGACAAGGACGTGAGCGCGCTGCTGTCGGTTTGCGACCGTTGCCTGATCCTGGCCAAGGGCCGCGTGGTCTACAGCGGCAGTTCCGCGGAGCTGAAGGAGAACCCCGGAATTCACCAGAAATATCTGGGTGTCTGATCACCCATCACCGTGTGAACTCGATCTTTCCACCGGGCAGCAGGTAGAGCACCAGGGCCTCTCCCTCCGAGACGGTGGGGTGGTGGGCCGAGCCCGGTTCGTTCACGCACCAGCCGGCGCCCTGCCCATCGAACTTGGCCGTGGGCGTTACCGGCATGGTCATGCAGATCTCGCCCGCGGGATGGGAATGGTGCGGTCCGACGATGTCGCGGAGCTGGACTACATCGACGCTCAAGTCGTGGGTTTCGGGACCGGGCTCGATGACCCGGCCGAACCGCCGCCCCTCGCCGCCCTGGCTGCACATCCAGCCGTCCCGGATGGCCTCGTGACAAGCCGCCTCGATTGCCCCAAAGGTTTCGCCCTCGGGCGAGAAGCGGCGGTTGAGATCCTCGGCGAGGCTTTGATCGACGGCGCGGCCGGCGATCGCCTCCATGACCGGTTTCATCAACGATCGAAACTGTTCCTTCTCCATGTAAAACCCTTTCGTGCTTGGCGCTGTGGGGCCGCGATCACGCTTCCCCGCAGGCCGTCTGGTAGTCGCGGATACGCTCGAGAATCCCCTCGGGGATCGGTGTGGGCTTGAACGCAGGTCTGGAGATCAGACAAGAGGTCACCTTGACCCGAAACAATTCCCGGCCGTCGTCGTATCTGCCTGTGATGCCAAAGGTAATCGAGCTGCGCCCCACGCGGTCGATCCGGAGTTCGGTCACCACGTCGTCGTCCGGGCCCGGGGCGTCGAGAAAATCCATTTCGGCGCGCACCGTCGGCATTCCCAGGGACATCTCGCGGTTCAGCTTAATCCAGGTGATGCCGAGGACCTCGCGGTTCCAGGCCTCCAAGGTTTCCATGGCGTAGTCGAGAACGCGCGGTGTGTAGATGATGCCGGCGGGATCGCAGTCCCCCCACTTGACCTTTCGCGTGAGGTTGAAGGCGGACGAATTCGCCGGCCCCCTATTGTCTTTCGCCACGGCACGCCCCTCCTTGGACCGCCCGGGAGTCCGGCGCCGATCTCGGCCTGCCCCGGTGCGGCTCTATTGTAAGCCACGAACACTGCGGCCACCATCACGACCGGCACACCGTATCCGTTGACCCCTACCCAAATGCGTAATATAGTACCGAAATATTCTTTTAGTCCAGCCACGCGAGGCGAAAAGAACTCGCAAAGCCCGGGAGACAGGCCCATGGGCGCAGACGCAGATAAGGACTCCCGCCTTCGGCCTTTGAGGCCGGAGGACCTCGAGCCCGTGGTCGAGATCGACAGGCGGATTACCGGCCGGTCGCGTCGGGTGTTCTTCGAAAAGCGGCTGGCGGCGGCGCTCGCCGACAGCGGCGGGTTCATCTCGGTGGCGTTGGAGGACGGGAACGGCGCGCTGATCGGGTTCTCGATCGCCCGCGTGCAGTCGGGCGAGTTCGGCGACGACCGGCACGTCGCCGTGATCGACGTGATCGCGGTCGATCCCGACAGCCGGAAGCACGGGCAGGGGACGCTGCTGCTCGAGGAAATCACCAGATACGCGCGCAAGCGCGGCATCGACGAGCTGCGCACCCAGGTCGACTGGGGCGAGGGCGGGCTGATCGAGTTCTTCGGCGCGTCCGGCTTTGTCCTGGCGCCGAGCCAGGTGCTCGAACGCGCGACGGCGCGCAACCTTTGAAACGGCATCGACCCGAGGAAAGGCGAGACCCATGGCGACGACACCTGATCCCGGGATCACGACGCCCCGTCTGGACGCCGGCGTGCCGGACTACAGCGACACGAACGGCGACGATTTCGAGGCGCTGTCGCGGGACCGGATCCCGGTCCGCTCTCTAAGGGACGACGATCTCGATCCCATCGTCAGAATCGACGCTAAGCTGACCGGGCGAGATCGCCGCGCCTATTTCGAGGCCAAGCTGCGCGAGGTGATGAGCGAGACCGGCGTGCGGATCTCATTGGTCGCCGAAGTCGATGAACAGGTGGCCGGCTTCATCATGGCCCGGGTCGACTACGGGGAGTTCGGCCGGGCGGAGTCGGCGGCCGTCATCGACACCATCGGCGTCGAGCCGGGGCTTGGCCATCACGGCGTCGGTACGGCCCTGCTCTCCCAACTGCTCGCCAATCTGGACGTGCTGCATGTCGAGCGGGTCCGGACGAGGGTCACCTGGAACAACTTTCCGCTCTTGGGCTTTCTCGGCCGGAACGGATTCTCGCCAGCGCAACAACTGGTCCTGATCAAGCCGATCGATCCCGCCTGACCGTTCGTCGTGTCCGGGGCCCTCGACCGCACGCCGGATCGAAAGGTCAGGCTCCGTCGTCCGATGCCTCCAAGACCTCCGGAAATCCAGGCGCGCGCAGCTCGGTGCCGAGCGCGTCCTCCAGAAGCTTCACCACCATGGGCGACCAGGCGGCCCCTCCGTAGCGGGCGTGGGCGCGCCTGAAGATCTGTTCGGTCAACCCGGCCAGCTCGAGCGGAACGCCGAACTCGCGGCCGAACTGCCGGGCGAAGCCGAGATCCTTGCAGGCAAGATCCAGGGTGAAGCCGATGTCGTAGCTGCCGCTCAGGATCACCTGGCTTTCCGTCTCGTGGACGAAGCTGTTGCCCGAGCTCGCCTTGATCGCCTCGAAGGACTGCTTCAGATCGAGGCCGCCCTTCTCCGCCAGCATCAGCGCCTCGCCCGCGGCGACCAAGTGGATGAAGGCGAGCATGTTGGTGATGACCTTGGTCACCGACGCGCTGCCCAGCGGTCCCATGTGGAAGACCGCGCCGCCCATCGCCCGCAGCGCCGGCAGGTGCGCCTCGAAGACCGCCGTGTCGCCGCCGGCCAGGACCGTGATCTCGCCGGAGGCCGCCTTGTGAACCCCGCCCGTCACCGGGGCCTCAAGGGTCGCGATGCCCTGTCCGGCGGCGATCCCGGCAAGGCGCTCGACCTCGTGCTGGTCGTTGGTGCTCATCTCGATCCAGGTGCCGCCCGCGCCGAGGCCCTCGAAGGCGCCGGCCGCGCCGGTCAGCACCTCGACCGCGGCGGCGGGCGACGGCAGGCAGGTGATCACGCTGTCGGCCGCTTCGGCCGCGTCTTTCGGCGAAGCCGCCCAGCCGGCGCCCATCTCGATCAAGCTCTCCGCCGCTTGCTTGTCGAGGTCGTGAACCGTGACCGCGAACCCTGCGCGCAGCAGACTGGCGGCCAGGTGCTTGCCGAGATTGCCAAGGCCTATGAACGCATACCTCATCCGCATGTTCCCTTGTATCGGGCCGCTCGGGCGGGCTTCAGTGCCGTCAGGTTTCGCCGGTGACGCCGACCGGCCTTTCCAGCGATTCCAAATGAAGCGCTGTGCCGGTGTAGGGGTGCTTTGCGGCCACCTCCTCGTTCAACTCGACACCCAGGCCCGGGTCGCTCGACGGAATGACGTAGCCGTTCTGCCACTTCATGGGCTTCGTCAGGATCTCGCCGTGGAATCCGCCCCAGGTCTGGATGCTCTCCAGGATCAGGAAGTTGGGCGAACACGCGCTAATCTGGACATTCGCGGCGCCTTCGATGGGGCCGCAGTAGAGATGCGGCGCGATCTGCGCGTAGTGGGCCTCGGCCATGCCTGCGATCTTCTTGGCCTCCAGCAGGCCGCCGACCCGCCCCAGCGCCATCTGCAGGATCGACGCCGCCCCGGTCTCGAGCACGCGGGCGAACTCGTACTTGGTGACGAGCCGTTCGCCCGTCGCGATCGGGATGCTGGTCTGGCGCGCGACCTTGGCCGTCTCCTCCGGCATTTCCGGCGGCGTCGGCTCTTCGAACCAAAGCGGCTCGTAAGGCTCCAGGCGCTTTGCCAGCCGGATCGCACCGGAGGCCGTGAACTGGCCATGGGTCCCAAAGAGCAGATCCGCGGCCCCGCCGACGGCGGCGCGGATCTTCTTCACGAAGGCTTCCGAGCGCTCCAGCACCTCCATAGAGGGCTGCCGGGGATCGTAGGCGGAGTAGGGTCCAGTCGGATCGAACTTCACGGCGGTGAAGCCCTGCTCGACGCATTGGGCCGCGCGCTCGGCCGCCAGGTCGGGGTCGGCGTAGACGTCCGCCTTGTCCCCCTCCTTCGGATAGAGGTAGGTGTAGGCGCGCAGCTTATCGTGGACCTGCCCGCCGAGGAGCTCGTAGACCGGCTTGTCCAGCTCCTTGCCGATGATGTCCCAGCAGGCCATCTCGATACCGCTGAGCACGCCGACTAGCGAGACGTCGGGGCGCTGGGTGTAGCCCCGGCTGTAGACCGCGCGCCAGAGCCGCTCGATCTTGAAAGGGTCCGCGCCGATCACATGGCGTTCGCAGACGTCCTCGATCATCCGCGCGACCGTGTGCGGGCCGAAGGTCGCGGTGTAGACCTCGCCGACGCCCGACACGCCGCTGTCCGTCGTCAGCTTCAGGAAGATGAAGTACTGGCCGCCGAAATGGGGTGGCGGGTTTCCCACGACATAGGTCTTGACGTCGGTGATCTTCATGAGCGGTTGTCCCGTCCTTCCCTTCGCCCTGGACGCTCCGTCAGGCGAGCTCGCTGATCCGGTGCTCTGCCGAGGCGAGCCACGCGGGATTGATCTCGACGCCCCAACCGGGTGCGTCGGGGATCTGCACCTTGCCGTCGCGCGCCTGCAAGGCCGGGCAGAAAAGGCCTTCCTGCCAGGGGTAGTACTCGGTCGGTTCGATCGAGAACTCGACGTAGGGTCCGGCGTTCTCTACGGCGCCCATCATGTGCAGCGTGAAGACCGTGACCATCGACAGATTGGCGGAATGCGGGGTGCAGGGCAGTCCGCCCGCCTCTGCCATCTTCGCCACCCGCAAGGTGCGGGTCAGGCCGCCGAGATAGCAGATATCCGGCTGGACGACGTCGACGGCCCGCAGCTCGATCATCCGGCGCCAGGTCGCCAGGTCGCAATCCTGCTCGCCGCCGGTCACGTCGAGGTCGAGCGCCTCGGTGACCTGACGGGTCCACTCCAGCTCCCAGTAGGGGCAGGGCTCCTCGAAATGGCAAACGCCGTTGTCCTGGAGCATCCGGCCGACCTCGATCGCCTTCTTGGGCGTGTAGCAGCTGTTGGCGTCGACCAGCAGGGATACGTCCTCGCCGAGGGCTTCGCGGACCGCCGGGACGATCGCCTCGCTGCGGCCTGGCCATTCGTCCTGGTCGTGGCCGCACTCCCTGCCGACGCGGAATTTGAAGGCTCCGTATCCCTGTGCGTCCCGGAGACGGACGAACCGCTCCGCCTCGTTTTCGGGCGTGATATCCCGGCGCATGCTGGAGGCATAGACCGGGAAGGGCCGCGGCCGGCCGCCGAGCAGCTCGCAGACGCTCTTGCCCTCGCGCTTGCCGCGCAGGTCCCAGAGCGCCGTGTCCAGGCCCGCCAGCGCCCGGCGAAGATAGGAGCCGGGAAACTTGTGCTCCTTCTCGGGGATGGCGTCGACGAGGGCGTCTATGTCGAGCGCGTCCCGGCCGAGCGCGTGCGGCGCGATCTGGCGGTGCAGGACCAGCGCCGTGATGTCGGCATTGTAGGGCGAGACCTGCCCCCAGCCCTCGGCGCCGTCGCCGGTGCTGACCCGCACCATGCCGACGAACTCGTTGCTGAAGGTCTCGATGCTCCGGATTCTCACGGGACCTCCGCCGCAGATCAGAACAGGATCACGTTGCGCAGCGCCTCGCCCCGCCTCGCGGAGGCGACGGCCTCGTTGATTTCCTCGAGCGGATAGCGCCCGGAGATGAGCTCGTCGAGCTTGAGACGGCCCTGCCGGTAGAGGTCCACCAACTTCGGCACGTCGACCTGCAGTCGCGCCGAGCCCATCTTGCTGCCCAGGACACGCTGGCCCTCGTTGGCGAAGGTGGCTGGGTCGAACGCCGCCGTCACGCCCGAGGCCGGCATGCCCACGATCACCAGGGTGCCGCCACGGCACAGCAAGCCAAAGCCCTGCTCGATTGCCGCCTTCGCGCCTACGGTGACGAAGACGTAGTCGGCGCCCCGGCCCTCGCTGAGTGCGCGTACGGCCTGCGCCGCGTCCTCCTTGGCCGGGTTGACGGTGTCGGTGGCGCCGAAGCTCTTGGACGCGGCCAGCTTGTCGTCGGACAGATCGATGGCGATGACGGTCCTGGCGCCGCCGAGGACTGCGCCCTGCACGCTGTTCAGCCCGACGCCGCCCGTGCCGACGACCGCCACGGTGCTGCCCGGGCGGACCTCGGCGGTGTTGACGACGGCACCCAGCCCGGTGATGACGCCGCAGGCGAGCAGGGAGGCGCTGTCGAGCGGCAGGTCCTCGGGGACCCGCACGACCTGCGAGGCGTCCACGACGACACGCTCGGCGAAGGCGCCGGTTCGAAGGCCCTGATGGATGGTGTCGCCGTCCTTCGAGCGAAGCGGTCCGTCCTCGTCCAGGCGAAAGGTCGTCTCGCACATGACGGGCTGGCCCTGCGAGCAGAAGTGGCAGCACCCGCAGGAGCGGATCAGGGTGACGACGACGTGGTCGCCGGAATCGAACCCCGTGACGCCGGGTCCGACCTCCTCGACGACACCCGCCGCCTCGTGCCCGTAGACCGCCGGCAAGACACCGCCCCAGGCACCGTCCATATAGAGTATGTCACTGTGGCAGATCGCGCAGGCGGCCAGCTTGACCTTGATCTCGCCGGCCTGTGGCGAGGCGATCTCGATCTCTTGGACGACGAGCGGCTTGCCGAACTCGTGGCACACGGCTGCTTTCATGGCGGCGATGTCTCCCCGTGTCGACTGCCATAGGGCACCGGCCGAATGGAAGTAAACGGCCCGTTGCGTGAACGCAACAGGACAAATCCCGACGTCCGGAACAAATCTCCCTCGCCGCCGCCAGGTCGGGTCTGTCACAAGGCGCAACCGGGGCTTTGAAACGCAGAGAGACCTGCGTTGGCGGGACTCCGGAGAGGAGGCATCTGTCTTCGCCCGGTTTTTGATCTATGTCATTGCCGGTCGGACTGTTTTGGCCAATATGGCCGATAGAGGAGTGTAATTTACCGGCCAGTAAGGTTCCTCAGCCAGAATCCCTTAGCGTTAATTCGCATACAGATGGAGGCTGCTCTTGGCACGTAAGAGCGGTAAGCCCAAAGCCAAGACCGAAGAGCAGCCCGAGAGCCCCGAGCCCGGACACGAGGCAAGAGGCACGCCGGGGTTCGAGATCGTCGCCCGAGAGGATTTCTCGGACGTGACGTTCCTGCTCGAAGTTCGTCATCCAGCGATGGCGAAAGCGGCACGACCGGGGCAGTTCGTCATCGTCATCACGCATGAGCACGGCGAGCGCATTCCGCTCACCATCGCGGATTTCGACCGCGACAGGGGAACGGTTACCCTGGTCATTCAGGCTGTCGGCAAGACCACCAAGGAGATGCAGCAGATCTGCCGGGTCGGGACCGCGCTCCACGGCGTGGTCGGTCCCATGGGCCTGCCCAGCCATATCGGCGACGCCAAGAAGGTGATCTGCGTGGGCGGCGGACTGGGCGTGGCGCCGGTCTATCCTCAGGCGCGTGCGTTCAAGGAGGGCGGCGCCTACGTCATCGGCGTGGTCGGCTTCCGGAACAAGGACCTGGTGTTCTGGGAGGACAAGTTCCGAGCCTGCTGCGACGAGCTGATCATCTGCTCCGACGACGGATCCGTAGGTATCAAGGGGCTCGTCACCAAGGGCATAGAAGCGGCCATAGACAAGCACCCGGATATCGACGAAGTGGTTGCCATCGGCCCGCCCGTCATGATGAAGGCCTGTGCCGAGGCGACGCGTCCCCACGACATCAAGACCATGGTCAGCCTGAACCCGATAATGGTCGACGGCACGGGGATGTGCGGCGGTTGCCGGGTAAAGGTCGGCGGAAAGGTGATGTTCGCCTGTGTCGACGGCCCGGACTTCGACGGCCATGACGTCGACTTCGACGACCTCATGAACCGTTTGCGGCGCTTCGTCTCGGAGGAGAAGCGCGCGATGGAGAAGTGGCAGGAAAACTGCAAGCGCCTGAACCAGGAGCCCTACACCCCCGACACCGTCGCAGAACGCGGCGGTAGCGGGAGCGCGGCAGCCGGGACCGGGCGACCGAGCTGAGCAGAGATCAGGGAGTCGCCGGCTAGCGGCGATCCGAGCGGGGACAACGAGATGCCTAAGAAGACGATACGGACCATTCCGCAAAACCGTGCGCCCATGCCGGTGCAGGACCCGGCGGAGCGGGTCGAGAATTTCGCGGAAGTCGCCCTCGGCTTTGGCCTGGAGGACGCCCTCATCGAGTGCGCCCGGTGTCTCGATTGTCCGGCGCCGGCTTGCGTGGACGGCTGTCCCGTTGGCATCGATATTCCCGCCTTCATCATGAAGATAATCGACAAGGACTATCACGGCGCCTACGAGATCCTCAGCGAGGCCAATCTCCTGCCGGCGATCTGCGGCCGGGTCTGCCCCCAGGAGGACCAGTGCGAGGGCGTCTGCCCGGTCGGCGACACCTTGGAGCCGGTCGCCATCGGCAGGCTGGAGCGCTGGGTCGGCGATGAGGCGATCGAGAAGGGTTGGAGCAACGTTCCCTACGTCGAGCCCAACGGCTTCAAGATCGGCATCATCGGCTCGGGCCCCGCCGGCATGGCCTGCGCCGCGGACATGGCCAAGGCAGGCTGCGACGTTACGATCTATGAGGCGCTGCACGAGCCGGGCGGCGTGTTGCGCTACGGCATTCCGGAATTCCGCCTGCCGAACGACGTGGTCGACGCCGAGATCGCAAACATTTTGAAGCTGGGCGTGAAGATCGAGTGCAACACGCTGGTCGGGCGGCTGTTCACGATCGAGCAGATGCGCAACGAAATGGGCTTCGACGCCGTCTTCATTGGGACCGGCGCCGGCTACCCGAAGTTCATGGGAATTCCGGGCGAGTCCCTGAACGGCGTGCTCTCCGCGAACGAGCTCCTGACTCGCTGCAACCTGATGAACGCGGGGAAATTCCCCAACTACGACACGCCCTTGGATCTCGGCAGGCGCGTGTCGGTGATCGGCTCCGGCAACACGGCGATGGACGCGATGCGGGTCTCGCTGCGGCTGGGCGCCGAGAAGGTCTACTGCGTCTATCGCCGCACCAGGGACGAGAGCCCGGCGCGGCTGGAGGAGCTGCACCACGCCGAAGAGGAAGGCATCGAGTTCCACTGGCTGACGGCACCCGTCGAGATCCTCGACGACGGCGAGGGCAACGTGCGCGCGATGCGCTGCCTGCGCATGGAGCTGGGCGAACCCGACGACTCGGGCCGGCGGCGCCCCATCCCCATCGAGGGCAGCGAGTACGAGTTCGAGACCGACATGGTGGTCTATGCGATCGGCACCAACGCCAATCCCATCCTCGGCCAAACCTCGAACATCAAGCTCAACAAGTGGGGCTATATCGAGACCGACGAGAATCTCGCCAGCTCCTTGGCGGGTGTCTTCGCCGGCGGCGACATCGTAACCGGCGCCGCCACGGTCATCCTGGCCATGGGCGCGGGACGCAAGGCCGCGCGGAGCATGAAGGCCTACCTCGGAATCCGCGACACCGCGGCGGTCTATCTCTCGGAGCGGAGCGGCAGCGAAGGCACGCTGTTCGGCATCCCCGCGGCAGAGAGAAATTTCGCCCGCATCCGCCTCGCCTAGATCAATCAGGACAGGCCCCCCAATGGACAGACAGACGCTCAAAGAACCCCGCCAAGAGCAAGTGCGGCGCGCGCGGGTCGCAAAACCCAAAGCGGTGTCGACTCGCAAGACCGGGCAACGCCGAGGGCCGCGCGCAGCGCCCAAGCAAGCGGTGACGCTCAAGGAGCACGTCGTCGAGATCGTCAGCGACTCGGGCGAAGGCGCACAGCGCTGCGGCCAGTCATTCGGGTCGGTCGCGGCGCGCATGGGCAACGGCATCTGGACCGTCGAGATCATTCCCGCCGAGATCCAGCCCCCGGCGCGCAGCATCGCCGGGGCCAGCGGGAACCGGATCCGCGTGGCCTCGGAGCGGGTCACCAACGGCGGCGACGAGGCCGACCTGGTGGTGGCCTTCAACGAGCAGGTGCTGCTCGGGCGCTACCGCGCCAAGGAGCTCAAGCCGGGCTGCGTAATCCTGTTGGAGGACAAGTGGCGCACGGATCCCGACGCCGACATCGCCGTTTCCTACGCCCATGTCTATGACGAGCTCGTGGCCGAAGGCTACAAGGTCCACGAGATTCCGATGGAAAGCGAGTGCGTCAAGTACGTCCCCGACCCGCGGCGCGGCAAGAACATGTTCGTCCTCGGTCTGCTCTGCAGCATCTACAGCCTCGACCTGGAGATGGCCCGCGAGCAAATCCGCTTCGTCTTCCGGAAGAAGGACGCCAAGGTCATCGATTTGAACCTCGAGCTGCTGGAGGCGGGCCACGACTGGGCCGAGGAGAACCTAGACATCAAGTATGCGATCCCGGCCTCCAAGCCGAAGGATCCCCAGATCGTGATGAACGGCAACACCGCGCTCGCCCTCGGCGTCCTGGCCTCGGGCATGGAGGTCTGCGCCATGTACCCGATCACGCCGGCCACCTCGGCGTCGCACTACCTGAGCGACATCTTCGAGCGGGTCGGCTGCGTGGTGCATCAGGCGGAGGACGAGATCGCCGCCTGCGCCTTCGCCATCGGCGCCTCCTATGCGGGCAAGTGCGCCGTGACCATCACCTCGGGCCCGGGGCTGTCCCTGAAGCAGGAAGGGATCGGCTTGGCCGTGATGAGCGAGATCCCGCTCGTCGTGGTCGACGTGCAGCGTGGCGGCCCGAGCACCGGGCAGCCGACCAAGGCCGAGCAGGGCGATCTGTTGTCGGCCTGCTTCGGCGGCCACGGCGACGCGCCGAAGGTGGTCATGGCGGCCTCGACGATCGAGGACTGCTTCTACTCGGTGATCATGGCGCGCAAGATCGCCGAGACCTTCAACATGGTGGTCATGGTGCTGACCGACGCCAGCCTGGCGACCGCTCAGCAGCCGTTCCCGCGGCCGGACTTCAACGAGCAGTGGCTTGCCCCGCCGATCGACCAGAGCGCGGTTCCGGAAGGTGCCAGCCCCTACGACTGGGATCCTCGGACCGGCCTGGCCCCCAGGTTCATTCCCGGACAGCCCAACGGCATGCACTGCCTGACCGGCCTGGCGCACGACCGTCTGAGCCACGTCGCCTACGACCCGGAGATCAACCAGGAGGGCATCCGCAACCGGAGCCTGAAGCTGGCCACCTTCCAGAAGACCTTGAAGGCCCCTGCGATCTTCGGCGACGAGGACGGCGATCTGCTGATCGTCGGCTGGGGCAGCACGAAGGGCGCCATCGAGGAGGCTGTCGAACGCCTGCGCGCGGATGGGAAGCGGGTGTCGTCCCTGCACTTGAAGTTTCTCCAGCCCATGCCCTCGGGCATGAAGGACATGTTCCGCCGGTTCGACAAGGTGATGACGGTGGAGAACACCTGGAGCGACAGCCTGGACAGCGAGGTCTTCGACGAGGACAGCCGCCGCTATGCGGGCCTGGCCCTGCTCCTGCGCGCGCGGTTCCTGGTCGACGTCGACTGCTGGGGCGAGGTCAAGGGACAGTCGATCAAGCCCGGGAAAATCGTGCGGGCCGTTCTCGAGCGGCTGCCGTAACAAGAGGTGACGATCATGGGAATTCCCGTCAGCGAGTGCCTGTTGAAGCTGATGGCCGAGGGCTACACCCTCGACGACTACCGGGGCGACATACCGCCGCGCTGGTGCACCGGCTGCGGCGACAACGGCATCCTCGCGGCCGTCCAACGCCTGTGCCGCGACGAGCAGCTGCCGCCGGAACGGACCGTGTTCGTGTCGGGGATCGGCTGCTCGAGCCGGTTCCCGCACTACATGAACGCGTATGGATTCCACGGCTTGCATGGCCGGGCCCTGCCGGTCGCCGAAGGGGTCAAGCTGAGGCGGCCCGACCTCCATGTCTTCGTGTCGACCGGCGACGGCGACTGTTGCAGCATCGGCGCCGCGCACTGGATTCATGCGATTCGCTACAACATGGATATGACCGTGCTGATGCATGACAACCAGATCTACGGTCTGACCAAGAAGCAGGCCTCGCCGACATCGCCGCGCGGCGTGAAGAGCAACACCACGCCCAGGGGCACATACCTCGATCCGCTCAATCCGCTGAGCGTCACGTTGGGGGTCGCGAACGTGTCCTTCGTTGCCCAGGCGGCCGATTGGATTCCCGAGCTGCTCTACGACATCATCTCCGAAGCGTACCACCACAAGGGCTTCTCCTTCGTGCGCATACTGCAGAGGTGTCCCGAGTTCATGCCGCACCAGTTCGATCCCTGGGTGCAGAATCCGGATAAGATGCTTCTGCTGACGCACGAGAAGGGCGTCCAGCTCAGCGCCGGCCTCTCCAAGGTCTATCGGAAGCAGGAGGCCCACGACCCCGGCGACCTGCATCGGGCCCGGGAGATCGCCTCGCTGTCCGAACAGATCCCCGTGGGGATCCTGTACCGGGACAGCGATGTCCCCTGCTACGAGGACGTGCGCATGGTGGACCGGCTGCATACACCCGACGTGATCAAGGGGGTGCTCGAGGAGGAGTTCGACAAGTTCACGATCTGGCCTTCGGAGTGACTCGCGGCGTTGGCTGGATCGGATGCGCCTGGAACCCCCGGGAGGAATGGCCCGCGGGCAAGGTTTCGAGGCCGGACGGAAAGAGCATGAATCGGACGACGACATGAACGGGAATCTTTCGAAGCTTACCAGCTTTCACGTGACGGGGATAAAGCCCGCCCTCGAAGCGGAAGACGCCGGGGAGCGGAGCTTTCGCCCGGCGCTCTTCGCCGGATACGGCGACTTGACGAAACTCCGGTACGATTACCCCGTGGTGCTGGTCGAGAGCGCTGCCGGTAGCAAATTCGCGCAGTCGCTTTCGGATGTCGTCGACGGGATTCTGAGAGAGATCGCCCCCCAGGGCGCCGCCGGCGAACGTCTGAGGAAGCATGTCCTGAAGCTGGAGGAAGAGTTGCGGGGCCTCGTCTCGCAAAAAGACGGCGCCTCACTCCTCGATCTCTGGGACGCTGCGGAGAAGAGCCTGCTCACCCGAACCGAGAAGGCCGCCCGGGATCTGCTGCGCGACAGTCTGGAGCGTGCCCGCAACGCATTGCACGTCGACGGTGAGGTCCTCGACTGTGACGAAGCGACGCCTACTCGGTTCATCACCCGCGGCTGGAACGTGGTCCAGGCCGCCAAGATCCATGCGGTCAAGAAACGGATCGAGCACCTCGTCCTCAAGCTCTCCGACATCTTGAGGGCCGACTACATGAAGACGGAGGAGGCGCGGTCCGCGGAGATATTCAGGGCGTCCGTCGGAACCGCCTACGACGAGGCCTTCGACTTCTCCGCGATGTCCGGCATCCTGGCCAAGGAACGCGCCGGAGACCTGCTGCCGGACAGTCGCCGGCAGCGGGTACAGGCGGCCCTAACGGTTCTCCAGGCGCAGAGGTTCCATGCGCCGCTGCACGACTTCGAGCAGACGGTCGTCCGGCAACCGCTCTATGATTTTGTCTTCGACAGCTGCGCGGCGGCGCTCGAGGCGTTCCGGGGCCGGCTGCCCGAGATGGTCGAGGTCATTAAGGCCATGTCCATCGCGGAGCTGGAAATCCAGAACCTGTATCGGGAGTCCAGGCACGAGCCGTTTTTCGAGCGCTTCGACGAAGGGGCGCTCGGACCGGACGATCTGGCGCTGTTCCCATCCTATCTTATCTGCCTGCGCGACGAACGCATCGACCCGGCGGAGGCCGGGCGAATCTTCGAGTTGCTCAACTCGGACCTGCCGGCGAAGATCCTGGTCCAAACGGACGACCTGTTGCGGAACTTGTCGCTCAGCGCGGGCCAGACATCGTCGGTCGGCGGTCTGGAACTCGGGACCATGGCCCTCGGCCTCAACAAAGCCTTCGTTCTCCAGGCCACCAATGCCAGCTTGTACAAGCAGAGAGAGCAGATCGTGAACGGGCTGAGACGAGACGGCCCCGCCTTGTTCAGCGTATTCTCGGGCGCGATGCCGCGCGTCGCCGGCGTGACACCCTATCTTCTGGCGGGCGCGGCGGAAGAGTCGCGCGCCTTCCCGGTCTTCGCCTACGACCCTGCCGCGGGCCCCGATTGGGCCTTGCGGTTCCGCATCGACGACAATCCGCAGGCCGAGGCCGACTGGCCGGTCCACAGGATGATGTACGAGGACCGGGATCTCCAAGGCACCTCGGAAAAGGCGGCCTTCACATTCGTCGACTTCGCCTTGTGCGACGGGCGCCATGGTGCGGATCGTGTGCCGGTCGCCCGCGGCGATTGGCACGACGACATGATTCCGGTGGTCGAACATCTCGATCTGGCCGAGGGGCACGCACCGGACAAGATCCCCTATGTGCTCATGGTCGACGAGAACGACCGGCTTCAGAGGGTCGTCGTCGACGACAAGCTGATCCGCGCCGCGCGTCGTTGCGGCGCCATGTGGCACAGCCTCCAGGAGCTCGGCGGGATCAACAACTCCCACGCCCGGCAGCTGCTCGACCGGGAACGGGAGGTCTGGGAGCAGGAAAAGGGCGAGGAGCTCGCGAAGCTGGCGAAGCGCGCCGAGCCGGCCGGCGACGCATCGCCTGCCGTCGCGCCGCCGCCGCCCGCTGCGCCCGTAGAAACGACGATCGAGGTCGAGGCGGCGGCCGAAGCGCCTTCGGACGAGCCCTACGTCGAAACACCCCGCTGCACGACCTGCAACGAGTGCACCGAGTTGAACAGCAAGCTCTTCGCCTACGACGAGAACATGCAGGCCTATATCGCGGATCCGGACGCAGGCCCCTATCGGCAGCTGGTGGAGGCGGCCGAAAGCTGTCAGGTCAGCATCATCCATCCGGGCAAGCCGAGAAACCCGAACGAGCCGAACCTGGACGAACTGCTCGAGCGTGCGGCACCGTTCAACTGACCGCCCGTGGCGAATCCGTGACCCGCTGATCCAACGCCGAAAGGATTCACTTCGGGGGCGACTTGGTTTCCTGCCACCGCGCCAGGGCGCCGTGTGCGTTCTGTTCGGCCTCTGCGGCATAACCGGCGGCCGAGTCCGTGGGTGCGGCCAGCTCGATCACATATCCGTTGGGGTCCCTAAAATAGATCGAGTGGATGAAGCCGTGGTCCGCGACGCCGCGGGTCTCGATGCCGGCCGCCTTGCCCTTCTCGAACAGTTCATGCTGGGCTTCGCGGTCGACCTCGAGCGCGATGTGGAGGTCGTAGTCGTGCTGCGCCTTGAACTCGAAGGGGCGGCCCGGCGCTTCGAAGAAGGCGAGGAACGACCCGTCGCCGAGCCGATAGAAGCTGTGCAGGACGCTGGTCTTGCGGCCCGTCTTCGTCTCCGTGATTTCGAAGGCGTCGGCCAGAGGCAGGCCCAGGAAGTCCTCGTAGAAGCGGCGCGTTTCCTCGGAATCGCGGCAGCGGTAAGCGTTGTGGTGCAGCCCTTTGATCATCGATAGTCCCCCTCCTCAGGCGCGGCCGGGGCCCGCCTGCGCAGGGGGCCGTATTGGCGCCAGTCTAGACGACACACGCCGCAAGGGACAATCACCCGCCGAACCGCGCGACATTCCCATTGTCGGCGACATGCGCGGCACGGGGCTGCTGGCCTGCGTCGAGTGCGTGATCGGCCAGGAAAGCCAGGATCCGCTGATTCCGGATCGACGCGTATTGTCAGGTGCCGGGCCTGTTCGCGCGCGCCCTATTCAACATGTGCGTGCTCTGGCCGCCCCTGATCGTCAGGCGCAGGTCGACGGCCTTGTGGACCTGTTGCGCGTGGGCATGGACCGCGCCATGGCGGTCGTCCGCCGCGAGGGTTTTTGGGAGGCTTGAACGCCGGGCTGCGCCGGTCATACTTGACTTGTATCAATGTTCCGGGCCGCGGCATGTTGCATTCTAGCCGCCCCGGCCGTTGCCGGAAAGGTTGGCAATCGCGCTGGTGCACCCATGACGAACGAGCCAAATCGCGGGACAATGTCTCTGTCGCCCGTCCTGCTGGCCGGGTTCGTGTTGCGTCCGCTGCCGCCGGTCCTCCTGCAGCCGGCCTTGGATCTCGCGATGAGTCTGATGCGGCGGCGGCACTCGGACGTCTTCGAACGCCTGGATACTCTGGAGAACGCATCCTTCCTGATCGACCCCGTGGATCTGCCGTTCTGTTTCGCGCTGCGCCTGGGCCCACCCGCGCCGCGCCTCTCGGCGGTCGGGACGGCGGACGACATGGAGTCGCCCAGCGCCGCCCTCCGCGGCCCGCTCCTGGTGCTGATCCGGCTGCTCGAGGGACGCATGGACGGCGATGCGGCGTTCTTTTCCCGCGACCTCGCGGTCGAGGGCGACATGGAGGCCGTGTTGACCCTTCGCAACGCGGTCGACAGCGGTGGGATCGACCTCGCCGAGGACCTGCTGTCGCTTTTCGGTCCTCTGAACGGGCCGGCCAGGCGGGCGTTGGGCGTGGCAGAGGCGCTTTTCGCACGCGCCGAACGGGACCTTGAAACGGTCCGGGCGGCTTTTGTCGCTCCCGTGGAGGGGCGGTGCGATACGCAGACCGCGCGGCTGCGCGATCTTGAGGACAATCTGGCAGACCTGCGGACCCGGATGCCGCGCGCGAACGTGTCCGGCACGCGCGCTGCCAAACACGGGGCGGCACGGCTGTGAGCCGAACGCCCTTGGAGCTGGTCTGTCCGGCGGGAACGCCCGGCGCCCTTCGCGCGGCGGTGGACGCGGGCGCGGACGTGGTCTACCTGGGCTTCCGCGACGAGACCAACGCACGGAACTTCCCGGGCCTCAACTTCAGCCGCCCGGAGCTGCGCGACGGCTTGGCCTACGCGCACGAGCGCGGCTGTAGGATCTATGTCGCCGTCAACACCTTCGCCACCGCCGGCAATCCGGGTCCCTGGCACCGGGCGGTGGACGACGCGGCGGAGCTGGGAGCGGACGCGCTGATCCTGGCCGATATCGGCCTGCTGGACTACGCCCGGCGCCGGCATCCGGAGACACGGCGCCATCTCTCCGTGCAGGCCTCGGCCTCCAATCCCACCGCCATCGCCTACTACCACGAGACTTTCGGCGTGCAGCGGGTGGTGCTGCCGCGGGTCCTGACCGTAACGGAGATCGCCCGGCTCAACGCGCAGATTCCAGTGGAGACAGAGGTCTTCGCCTTCGGCGGCATGTGTGTCATGGCCGAGGGGCGCTGCGCGCTTTCCGCCTATGCCACCGGGCGTTCGCCCAACATGAACGGCGTCTGCTCCCCCGCCAGCCACGTCCGCTACGAACAGGGAGTGGGCGGGATGGTCTCGCGCCTCGGCCGCTTCACCATCAACGAGTTCCCGGACGGCGAGCCGGCGGGCTATCCGACCCTGTGCAAGGGCCGCTTTGTGACCGGCGGCTGCGCCGGCTACCTGTTCGAGGAGCCGACCTCGCTGGACGCCAGCGCGGTCTTGTCGGAGCTCATGGCCGCCGGGGTCCGGGCGCTGAAGATCGAGGGCCGGCAGCGCGGCCGCGCCTATATCGCCGAGGTCGTCGCGGCCTTCCGGCGCGCGGTCGACGCGGCGGCGCGCGGCGATCCCGTGCCGCCCCTCGGCCTCGGCGGCATGACCGAAGGCCTGCGCAAGACGACCGGCGCCTACACGAAGACCTGGCGGTGAGGACGGCGATGACGCCTGCGGCCAAACTGACCCTCGGTCCGGTGCTGTACAACTGGCCGGCCGAGGTCAAGCGCGACTTCTACTTCCGGATCGCCGACGAGGCCGCCGTCGATGTCGTCTATCTCGGCGAGGTGGTCTGTTCCAAGCGCTCGTCCTTTTTCGGTCCCTATGTCCCCGAGGTGGCAGAGCGTTTGGCGCGCGCCGGCAAGGACGTCGTGCATTCGACCTTGGCGCTGATCATGAACGAGCGCGAGATGGAGACGGTCCGCGCGCTGGCCGCGGCGCCGGACCTGCGGGTCGAGGCCAACGACATCTCGGGCGCCGCGCTCCTGGCCGGCCGGCCGCACGTCATCGGCCCCTTCGTCAACGTCTACAACGAGGGCACCCTGGAGGTCCTGGTGCGGGGCGGCGCGGACCGTATCGTGCTGCCCTGCGAGCTGCCGGTGGGTTCGCTCGAGGTCCTCGGCCGGGCGGCCGGGGGCGCCGAGCTCGAGCTCCAGGTCTTCGGCCGGCTGCCGCTCGCGCTCTCCGCGCGCTGCTACCATGCCCGCGCCCACGACGTGCACAAGGACGGCTGCCGCTACGTCTGCGAGGAGGACCCGGACGGTATGGCGCTCGAGACCCTGGACGGCGATGGTTTCCTCGCCGTCAACGGCACGCAGACCTTGTCCCATACCCTCTGCTGCCTGCTGCGCGAGCTCGAGGCGCTTCGGGATCTGGGCATCGGCTGTTTCCGCCTGTGGCCGCAGTCCGTCGACATGGTCGCGGTCGCCGGGATCTTTCGGGGCGTCCTGGATGGCCGCGACGACCCGGCCGAGGCCGAGGCTCGGCTCGGCGAGCTGGTCGACATCGCGCCCTTCTCGAATGGCTTCTACCACGGCCGCGAAGGCGCCGTTCTGGTCGCGGGCGGGACTTTCTCTCCGGCTGGATAGGCGGCGAAAAATCGCAATGCGGTCGGACAGACCCTGTTCTACCGACCGTCGTCTCGGCCGCGGGGCCGGCGCTCAGTTGGCGCCGAAGACCTTCTTCAGCAGATCCGTCGTGCGGGCCGCCGGGTCGCTGCGAATCGCGGCCTCCTCCTTGGCGATATAGAAGAATATGCCGTCGAGCGCCTTGCCCACCACGTAGGCCGTCAGGTCGGCCTTGACGTCCGGCACGAAAGGGATCGCCTCGTAGCGGCCCATCATCTCATCGTAGGAGCGGACCGCGCCGACCTCGGAGAGGCTCTTGTCGACGACCGGGGTCATGCGCTCGGCCAGCGGCGGAGACATCTTATCCTTGAAGTACTGCGTGGCGGCGTCGTCGGGCCCCTTGTAGATCTTCTCGGCGTCGTCCAGCGTCATCTCGCTGATTGCCCGCAAGAACATCGCCTTGGCCTCGGGCGCCGCGGCCTCGGCGCCCCGGTTCAGCTTGACCTCCAGATCGTCGCCCAGCTCCGCCATGCCGACGCGCTTCAGCATGGACTGGACGTCCTTCAGCGCGCCGGGCAGGGGGATATGGATCTCGGGGTCGGCGTTGAATCCGTCCGGCGCGCCGACCTGCCGCACCACCCGTTCCGATCCGACCTGGAGCGCCTCGCGCAGGCCGGCCGCGATCTGGTCGCCGCCCAGGGCCTCGGAGCCGGGCAGCGACTTTCCGTAGTCGCCGAGGGTCTCCTTCGCCTTGTCGAACAGGCTGCCCTGGCCCAGCGCGCCACTGCTTGCCGCCAGCGACAGCAGGGCGGCCACGGCGAGCAGGCCGATCCTTGTGTTGGTCGAACCCAACATTTTTCGATCCCTTTCGGTTTTGCCGGTCACGCCGGTCGCTGACCCGCGCATCGGGTCATGGTTCCTATGGTTAAAGTAGATGGAATTGCTCGGTGCCTCAACCACCCGAAGCCCGAGAAAGGCGCGGGTGGCGAATCCGGACACCGCGCCCCCATCGCCCCGGCCGGCTCCGGTGTGCTGTCAGGGTGGCATGGCTCGCCGGGCCGGGAGTGGTTGCCTTAACCGGGCGATCGGATGATGATGGCCGCGGAACCGGGGGCCGAAAACATCGCATGAGGGGGCGCCATGCCGGGCAAGCTGCTCGACATCATCATCAAGCTGCTGGTGGCCTCACTCGGTGTGGGGTTCGTGCTTTCGCTTTTCGACGTCAACCCCTGGGCCTATGTCGGACGGCTCGGCCCCTTGTCGCAGGACGCGGTCGACCTGGGCACGCGGCTGTTCCGCTGGGCCTGGACCTTCGTGATCCGTGGCGCCGCCGTCATCGTGCCGCTCTGGCTGATTTACGTGTTGCTCACCTACCTGCGTCGCCGCTGACGCGCGGCGGCGCGTGGAACGGCGGGTGCCGCCCCTTTTCCCGGGCCCGACGATCAACTCTTGCCGCTAGGTCCCGTCGGGCGTTGCCAGGCCTTCGCCGCCAGACTCCGGCACAGCTGGCTCACCGCCTCCTGGTGCCGCTCGTCTTCGATGTGCGAGAAATTGCGCGAGACTTCCAGGCACAGACGCTGGCGTCCGGTAAGTCGTGTCTCGCCACCGTTTTCGAGCCCTTCGAAGAAGTAGCTGACGTCGGCACCCAGGACTCGGGCAATCTCGTAGAGCCGGCCGGCCGAGACGCGGTTGATGCCCCGTTCGTACTTGTGGGCCTGTTGATAGGTGACGCCGATCATCTCGGCGAGCTGCTGCTGTGTCAGGCCGAGTTGAGTGCGCAACTGGCGGATCTTCAGGCCGACATGCCGTTCGACCTGCTGATATTCGGGAGGAGATTTTTTCACAGGTTCGACCACGCTAGTTGCCAAGGTTGTATTCAAATCTCTCAAGCCAATCTATTAGATCAGATTCTAATTTAAATGCAATAAAAATGTATAGTTAAATTGATGGATTAATAAATCAAACAACATCATGAATGCGCATACACTATATTGCCGCACAATATTTATTCAGTTAATTTATTTATTAAAGTACATATTATGAAATTTACATTGATTTCTTGATCCCCTGGTACGTCGCACAGTTCGTCGCTGGCTTGCAGAGGTGATCGGCCTTGGGAACGACGGAACTCCGAATAGGCAGGTCGCTACCGTACGGCTTCGAACATCGGAGTACCGGCCGGCCGGGCATTGGGACCCCCTACCGACAAGCGCGGAGCGGGTCAGGCGATCAGGCGGAATAACGTCGCGCTTGTTGGATAGAGGGCAGGCTCGCCGCCTGCCCGGCGATAGGCATCGCTGCCCAGAACCGCGCCGTCGCGATGACCCGGCAGTCCAGCGGATAGGCCGCCGCCCCAGGCTTGGTTCAAGACCTGAGCCATGAAGCCGGCCGAGGGGCCGGACGGTCCCTGCGCAGTCGCGGCCTCGAGGTGCGGGTTTGATGTCCGTCGATCGGCCCTTGGCACCGGGTCGCGGTCGGAACGGCCAAGTTCGTGGCGCCGGGGGGGCGCTTGGAACCGGTGCGGTGCCGTCTCAGGCGGTGCGGGCTTCCGAGGCGTCGCAATTTCCTGCCCCGGTGCGCCTGGTCGGGCGGCGCGGGAGGGCGGCAATGGCCCTGATAGGGGCGTCAATTCGGATGGGTTGCTCATATCACCAGGACCATTGCAGGAAGCATTTAACATCGCATAAAATTTTATATGTATTGCATCTATTAGATGAAAACGCCAGAAATCCGCAGAAATTTGCGTTAACTATATCGATTAACCAGAAGAAATGTGACCGTTAATGGTTAATTGTTTTGGCGATACTGTATTTTCATTTGCTATGTTAATAATAAAGATCGTATTTATGACGGATTTCAGAATTTGTTAATAGTCATCTGTGTATCGTCTTCTCAAGGCTGCCGCACAAAGGCCGGCCAACGAGCAGGGCTCCTCGGTCAGAGAGCCCGCACTTCAGGTAGGAGAGCCCGGCCGTGCTACGGTCCGCCAAGCGGGAAGACAGTCTATCCGAATTGGCTGGTATCTTAACCGCCATAGAGGCTGCGGGCGACGTTCTCTACGATTGGGACCTGGCGACCGACCGCCTCCAGTGGGCCGGGGCGGCCGGCGGCCTGTTCGGTGAAATACCGCAAGACGTGCCTCAAAGCGGTGACGAAATTAACGGCCGCATCAATCCCGAGGATGTGCCGCGGCGAATGAACGCGCTTTCGGCGCACTTCACCGGGGCTGCAGAATACGATTGCGAGTACCGGATCCGCAGCGAGGGGGGCGGGTTCCAATGGGTGCATGACCGGGGCGCGGCGGAATTCTCGGCGACAGGAACCCCGGTGCGAATGGTCGGGGTGCTACGCCTGGTGACCCGGCGCAAACAGCACGAGGCGCGCCTCGAGTATCTCGCGAACTTCGATGGCCTGACCGGACATTTCAACAAACTGCGCCTGCGCGAGGCACTCGAGCAGGCCCTGGCCCAAGGCCTCCGGTTCGGCCAGGACGGCGCCTTCCTGGCGCTCGGGTTGGACCAAATGGGCAGGATCAACGCCGCCTACGGCCACGAGGCGGGCGACCGGGTCCTATTCGACATTGCCCAGCGTCTCGACCGCTCCCTGCGCAGCGTGGACGTGATCGGGCGTCTGGACAGCGACCGCTTTGGGATCGTGCTGACGGCCTGCGGAGACCAACGAGCCCACCGGGCGGCCGAACGGGTGCTCCAAACCGTGCGCCAAGCGCCGGTCAAGATCGGCGGCCGACAGGTCCACGTCTCGGCCTCCGTCGGGGTCGTGCTCTTTCCGGCCCATGCCAGAACCTCGTTCGACGTGATCACCAAGGCGGAGGGTGCGCTCATGGCCGCCAAGGCGGCCGGCCGCGACTGCATCAGGGTCTATGAAATGACCGAGGAGCAGCGCCGCGGGCACCTCGACAACATGGCGGTCGGCGAGGAGGTCAAGTTGGCCATCAAGGACAACCGGCTCAGCTTCGCCTACCAGCCGGTGGTCGACGCTGGCAGCGAGCAAGTGCGCTTCTACGAGTGCCTGCTACGCATGCGCACGCCCGGTGGCGCGCTGGTTTCGGCTGACCG
The DNA here is from genome assembly GCA_947258885.1 of uncultured Kiloniellales bacterium. GTDB lineage: Bacteria > Pseudomonadota > Alphaproteobacteria > Kiloniellales > JAKSDN01 > CAMYKD01. The sequence goes on from CAMYKD010000008.1 coordinate 48,809, forward strand.
GTTCGTGCCGGTGGTCGAGCAACTCGGGCTGATGCGCAACCTCGACCGGCGGGCACTCGATCTGGCGATCCACGACCTCGAAACCTATCCGGAAATCGAGCTGGCCCTGAACATCTCGGGCTTGACCGCCGCCGACCGCTCCTGGCTGCGCACGCTCGTCGCCCGCCTCAAGGGCCGGCCCGAGCTGGCGCGGCGGTTGATCGTCGAAATCACGGAGACCGCCGCGCTGCAGGATATCGAGGAATCGGCCAAGTTCGTGACCGCGGTTCGGGATCTCGGCTGCCAGGTTGCCGTCGACGACTTCGGCGCGGGGTACACGACCTTCCGCCATCTCAAGGCCCTGACCGTCGATGTGGTCAAGATCGACGGGTCCTTCGTTCGCAATATCAGCAGTAGCACGGAGAATCAGATCTTCGTCCGGAACCTCCTGAGCCTCGCCAGGACTTTCAACCTCGTCACGGTGGCCGAATGCGTGGAGACCGCCGAGGACGCGTCCTATCTGTTGCGTGAAGGTGTGGATCTGCTTCAGGGATACTACTTCGGCAAGCCCCAGATGAGGCCGCCGTGGAAGCTGGAAGCCGAGGACGCTCTTTACGCCGAGGCGGAGAGCGAACTCCCGTATCGCCTGCCGCCCCAACTCGCCGCCAGGTAACGGCGGACGGTCGCGGCAGGCCCTAGTACGTGCCGGGGCGCCATCGACGCCGGGCCGGGCAGGATGTGACCAGCACCAGCGGCGGCGGACCTTCAGCCTTTCCTGTCGTCCTGTGTCAGCGCGTCCAGCTGCTTTCGCAGCAACTCGACCTGCTGTTTGAGTTGGCCGAGGGTTTCCTGGTCCATCGCCGGCCCCCCGTCGGGTTGCCCCGTGTCCTCGGGTTTCTTCGATGTCTCGGGCGGCGTCTCGGCGAAGGGCGAGAACATCTTCATGGTGTTTTCGAAGAGCGCCAGGTTCTGTTTGCCCATTTCCTCCAGATTATTGAAAGGGAACATGCCGCCGAAGGTCTCCCGCATGGATTCGCGCATGCGGTCCTGATTGGTGGCGAAGGCCCCCATCATATGCTCCAGATAGCGCGGCACGACCCATTGGAGGTTGTCGCCGTAGAAGCTGATCAGTTGGCGCAGGAAATTGATGGGCAAGAGGTTCTGGCCCTTCGACTCCTCCTCGACGATGATCTGGGTGAGCACCGGACGCGTGATGTCCTCGCCGGTCTTGGCGTCGTAGACCACGAAATCGATGCCGTCCTTGACCATCTGGCACAGGTGATCGAGGGTCACGTAGCTGCTGGTCGCCGTATTGTAGAGCCTGCGGTTGGCGTACTTTTTTATGGTGATCGGCCCGCTTTTGTCGGCCGTTTTCTTGTCACCCATCCATTTGTCTCTCGTCTTCGGTCATCGGGTGGCAGCTAGCCTACCACCCTGCCAGCGTTTTGTGTCCATCGTTTTTTGCACTGCATTGAAAACACGCTGCGCCGCGGTAGGAGGCTCTCGTCCCGCCCCCCGCTGGTCTTCGCCCGGGCGCGCGGCTATACTCGCCCGCAATGTCGGACACCCCGGATATCGACGAGCTGGCAAAGCGCTATTTGGACCTTTGGCAGGACCAGTTGAGCGCCCTGGCCGGCGAGCCGGAGTTTGCCGACATGATGACCCGGCTGATGGGCTCGAGCCCCGGGGCGATGCCTGGGGCGGCGGCTTGGGCCGCGTGGCCGGCCGCATTGGCCGGGCTGGTTCCGGGAGCGGCGGGCAGGCAGGCGGGCGATGACAAGGACGAAGAACAGGCGGGCACCGCCGGCAAGGCCGGCAAGGCTGGCTCCGGGGCGAGGCCGGGGTCGTCTGGGGCCAAGGCCGCTGCCGCTGCACCTGGGCATGGCGGCGCTGACATGGTCGAGCTCTCTCGGCGCCTTGCCGTTCTTGAGGAACGGGTCGCTGTCCTTGAATCCGGCCTTGGGCGAGACCGCGGCGACATTCAGGGCAGATCTCGAAAACGTCGAACTTGACGCCATGGCCCGGGCGGTCGAGGGCGCGGCGCGCGGGCGCATGCGCGACCTGATCGCCGGCATCCAGGTCTACCGGGCCCATCCCTTTCGGCGCACCCTGCCGGATCCCCCGGAGGTCTGGAGCGAGGGGTCCAGCCGCCTGCTCGACTACGGCGGGCCGGAAGGCCGGGGCATGCCCCTGCTGATCGTGCCCTCGCTCATCAACCGGGCCTATATTCTCGATCTGACGGAACGAACGAGCCTGCTGCGCTGGCTCGGAGCCGAGGGCTTCCGCCCTTTCCTCGTCGACTGGGGCCGGCCGGGCCCGGAAGAGCGTTGCTTTGCCCTGACCGACTATATCGCCGGCCGGCTGGAGCGGGCGCTGGACTGGGTCCTCGCGACGGCCGTCCGGCCGCCGCTGGTGGTCGGATACTGCATGGGCGGGTTGCTGGCTCTGGCCCTGGCCCTGCGCCGCCAGAGCGACCTCGCGGGGCTCGCGCTCCTGGCCACGCCCTGGGATTTCCACGCCGGCCAAGTTGCGCAGGGGCGGTTCGTCGCCGCCAGCCTGACGTCCTTCTCGCCGCTGCTGGAGGCGCTCGGCGAGCTGCCGGTCGATGCGATCCAGGGCCTCTTCGCGGCGCTCGACCCGCAGCTCGTCATTCGCAAGTTCCTCGCCTTCTCGCGCCTCGACCCCGGCGGGGCCAAGGCCGCCGCCTTCGTGGCGCTGGAGGACTGGCTGAACGACGGCGTGCCGCTCGCCGCGCCGGTGGCGCGCGAATGCCTGGCGGGGTGGTACGGCGAAAACACCACTGCCCAGGGCCGCTGGCGGGTCGCCGGCCGGGCCGTCGCGCCGGGCGCGCTGGACCTGCCCACGCTTTGCCTGATCCCGGGCCAGGACCGGATCGTGCCGCCGGGCTCCGCCGCCGCCCTGGCCGCGGCGATACCCGGGGCCGAGAGCCTGACCCCGGCCGCCGGGCATATCGGCATGGTGGCGAGCGCCCGCGCCCCGAAGCAGGTTTGGCGGCCCCTGGCCCACTGGCTCGCGGCCCGCCAGCCCGGCTAATCGGACTCGAATCCTCAAGGTGACGCTTGTCCAGCGGCCCGGCGCCATGCGACCATGGCAATAGGCGCTTGCAAATGCAGGCCGGATTACTATAAGTCTATGGTTTATTGTGCAGTGCAACATTGGCGCCCCGCTCCGGCCGAGGGTCGCGCCGCAACCGCAGACAGGCCGCAAACGGCAGATTTAGGGAGAATTCGACCATGACCGACGTAGTGATCGCCGGCGCCGCCCGGACCCCGGTGGGCGCCTTCAACGGCGGGCTTGCCAGCGTTGCCGCCTCCTACCTCGGCACCGTCGCCATCAAGGAGGCGATGGAGCGCGCCAAGGTGGACGCCGCCGAGGTGGACGAGGCCATCCTGGGCCAGATCCTGACCGCAGGCACGGGCCAGAACCCGGCGCGCCAGGCCGCTCTGGCCGCCGGCATCCCGGCGGAGAAGACCGCCTATCAGATCAACCAGCTCTGCGGCTCCGGCCTGCGCACCGTCGCGCTCGGCTACCAGGCGATCCAGGTGGGCGACGCCGGGATCGTCGTCGCCGGCGGCCAGGAGTCCATGAGCCAGGCGCCGCACGTCGCGCACCTGCGCAACGGCACCAAGATGGGCGACCTGAAGATGGTCGACACCATGATCAAGGACGGCCTGTGGTGCGCCCTCAACGGCTACCACATGGGCAACACCGCCGAGAACGTCGCCAAGCAGTGGCAGATCACCCGCGAGGAGCAGGACGCCTTCGCCGCGGCCTCGCAGCAGAAGGCCGAGGCGGCCCAGAAGGCCGGCACGTTCAAGGACGAGATCGTGCCGGTCACGATCAAGAGCCGCCGGGGCGAGACCGTGGTCGACACCGACGAGCACCCCAAGCACGGCACCACGGCCGAGAGCCTGTCCGGCCTGCGCGCCGCCTTCGACAGGGACGGCACGGTGACCGCCGGCAACGCCAGCGGCATCAACGACGGGGCCGCGGCGGTCGTGCTCATGAAGGCGGACGAGGCCGCCCGGCGCGGCGCCCGGCCGCTGGCGCGGATCGTCTCCTGGGCGACCTGCGGGGTCGATCCGGCGATCATGGGCACCGGGCCGATTCCGGCCAGCCGCAAGGCGCTGGAGCGGGCCGGCTGGACCGTCGGAGACCTCGACCTGATCGAGGCCAACGAGGCCTTCGCCGCCCAGGCGCTGGCGGTCAACAAGGACCTCGGCTGGGACACCGGCAAGGTCAACGTGAACGGCGGCGCCATCGCGCTGGGCCACCCGATCGGCGCGTCGGGCGCCCGGGTCCTGGTCACGCTGCTGCACGAGATGGCCAGGCGCGACGCCAAGAAGGGCCTGGCCACCCTGTGCATCGGCGGCGGCATGGGCATCGCCATGTGCGTCGAGCGCGACTGACCGGTCCACCGGACCGGGTCCTCGGAAACCGAGCGGGCCGCCTCTCCCCTGGGCGGCCCGGCGGAATGTACTAATCGGTCCGGCGCAGTGACCACTGGCGATAGCGGCTGAAATATGGTTTGATGGCGGACCGGCTTGTCGGGGGGCTCCGGCGCGACAAAGGACGCTAGGGGCAACAATATTTGGGAGGAAAAGGCATGGCGCGAGTAGCTCTGGTCACCGGCGGCACGCGCGGCATCGGGGCCGCGATTTCCGTCGCCCTGAACGCCGCCGGCTACAAGGTGGCGGCGACCTATGGCGGCAACGACGAGGCGGCCGACAAGTTCAAGGACGAGACCGGCATCGCGGTCTACAAGTGGGACGTCTCGGACTTCGAGGCCTGCAGTGCGGGCGTCGCCCGGGTCCAGGCGGACCTCGGGCCGGTCGACGTGCTGGTCAACAACGCCGGCATCACCCGCGACACCACGCTGCACAAGATGACGGTCGACCAGTGGCAGGCGGTCATCAGCACCAACCTGGATTCGCTGTTCAACATGACCCGCAACGTGATCGAGAACATGCGCGCGAAGGGCTTCGGCCGGATCATCTCGATCTCCTCGATCAACGGCCAGAAGGGGCAGTTCGGCCAGGCCAACTACTCGGCCGCCAAGGCCGGCCTGATCGGCTTCACCAAGGCGGTGGCCCAGGAGAACGCGGCCAAGGGCATCACGGTGAACGCGGTCGCCCCGGGTTATATCGGCACCGAGATGGTGCGCGCCGTGCCCGAGGAGGTGCTCAAGTCCAAGATCCTGCCGCTGATCCCGGTCGGCCGCCTGGGCGAGCCCGAGGAGGTCGCGAAATGCGTGGTCTTCCTGGCCGCCGACGACGCCGGCTTCATCACCGGCGCGACCCTCTCGACCAACGGCGGCCAGTACATGGCCTGA
>CAMYKD010000009.1:0-2767 GCA_947258885.1 uncultured Kiloniellales bacterium
GCGCGAGCTGATCGGATCCTGCGATCCGCGCCCGCTCAAGCCCTGCCTCCTCATGATGCAGGTCTACGAGCGCATCCTCGCCCGCCTCGAGGCCCGCGGCTGGCACCGCCCGCGCGAGCCGGTGCGCGTCTCCAGGGCCGAAAAGCTGTGGATCGCGCTGAGGTACGGGCTGTTGGGGTGAACCGTTCGGTGCCCACGGCGGGCCAGGGGAGGTGACGACGCATGAGGGTCATGGAGCTCCGGGGGGACTGGAGCCCGGACAACATCGTGCCGGCCGAGCGCCCCGATCCGGAACCCGGGCCGGGCGAGGTGCTGCTGCGCATGCGGGCGGCCTCGCTCAACTACCGGGACGTCGTGATGGCGAACCGCGGCTACGGGCGGCGCAGCGGGACCCTGCCGCTGGTGCCGGTGTCGGACGGGGCCGGCGAGGTCATCGCCGTGGGCCAGGGCGTCTCGCGTGTCGCGCCCGGCGATCTGGTCTGTCCGATCTTCGGGCAGACCTGGCTGACCGGCTCGTTCCGCGACGAGCTTTGGGAGGGCCTGCTCGGCGGGCCGCGCGACGGCGTCATGCAGGATTTCATGGTGCTGAGCGAGGAAGGCGTAGTGCGCGCGCCGCGGCATATGACGCCCGTTCAGGCCGCCACTCTGCCCTGTGCCGCCGTGACGGCCTGGAACGCCCTGGTATCCCAGGGAGAGCTGAAAAAGGGAGACACCGTGCTGATTCTAGGGACCGGCGGGGTGTCGCTCTTCGCGCTCCTCTTCGCGAAGCTGCGGGGCGCGGAGGTCATCATCACCTCGTCGGGCGGGGAGCGGCTCGCGCGCGCTGAAGAGCTCGGTGCCGATCACCTGGTCAATTACACGGAGCGGCCCGAATGGTCTGCGCGCGTCCGCGAGATCACGGCCGGCGCCGGCGTCGACCATGTCGTCGAGGTGGGTGGAGCCGGGACGCTGGAGCAGTCCATTCGGGCCGCGCGCGCCAGCGGCACGATCAGCCTGATCGGCGTGCTCTCCGGCGGCTCCGGCACCCTGCATCTGGGTCCGGTCGTGACCCGGAACATTCGATTGCAGGGCGTTACGGTCGGCAGCCGCGAGGTCTTCGAAGAGATGGCCCGGGAGATGGAGGAGCACCGGATGGTGCCCCCGATCGACGAACGGACCTTTGACTTCGAAGGGGTCGGGGAGGCGATCAAGGCCTTCGCCGAGGGCGGGCATTTCGGCAAGGTCTGCGCGAGCTTCGGGTGACGGCGGTGCGGGTCGGGAACCGGTTCGCCGTCCGGACCAATTGTGCTAGCATCCGCTTGATCAACACAGCAGCAAGAACATTCCATACAGGGAGGCAGAGAGCAATGAAACGGCGTTCATTCGTGACTCTTGTGGCCGTGGCGGCCCTGGCCCTGCACCTGGCCGACTCGGCTTGGGCGGCCGGGGAGACGGTCAAGATCGGCTTCAACGCGCCGCTCACGGGCTTCGCGGCGGCCGACGGCAACTCGGCCAAGATCGGCGCTGAGCTGGCGGTCGACCAGGCCAACGCCGAGGGCGGCATCGACGGCCGCAAGGTCGAGCTTGTGGTCTACGACGATCAGGCCAAGCCCGACCAGGCGGTGCCGATCGCCCACAAGCTGATCGGCCGCGACGGGGTCGAGATCGGCATCTCGGGCAGCTACTCCGGCGCCACGCGCGCGGCGGCGACGGTCTATCAGAACGCGGGAATCCCCTTCATCTCCGCCTATGCGGTCCACCCGGACATCACGCGCGCCGGCGACTATGTCTTCCGCACCTCCTTCGTCGGCGAGGTCCAGGGCCGGGCCGGAGCCAAGCTGATCGGCGAGACCCTGGGCAAGAAGCGGGTCAGCCTGATCACCCTGCAGAACGACTTCGGCAAGTCCCTGGCCGCCGGCTTCAAGGAGGCGGCCGGAGACTTCGGGATCGAGGTGGTCAGCGAGTACCAGTACTCGATCAAGGACCGGCAGTTCGGCCCCGTGGTTGCCAAGGTCAAGTCCGACGATCCCGAGGCGATCTACGCCTCGGGCTACTTCTTTACCGCCGGGCCGCTGGTCAAGCAGCTGCGCGGAGCCGGCGTCGGCGTGCCGGTGATCGGCCAGGAAGGCTACGATTCCGAGAAGTTCATCGAGATCGCCGGCGATGCCGCCGAGGGGATCATCATCACGACCTCGCTCGACCGGGATTCCGACAGTCCCGAGGCGCGCGGCTTCATCTCCGCGTTCGAAGAGCGGGCCGGCTTCAAGACCGACATGGTCGCGGCCTCCGCCCATACCGCGGTCAAGGTCGCCGTGGCCGCGCTCAGGGCCGCCGGGACCGAGGACCCCAAGGCGATCCGCGACGCCGTCGCCCGGACCAAGCTCGCCGCCTCGCGCTGGGCGAAGTGCGCAAGGCGGTGCAGGTGCAGGTCGTGCGTGGCGGCGAGTGGCACCGGCATTCGGTGATCGACGATCCGGCATTGCTGGCCCCGCCGTCTGAGTGACGCGGCGTTCAGGACTCCGGCCGGGGGGCCGTGGGCCTACGGCGCCCCGGCCCCCTGCCCTTTCGTATGAGCCCGTGAACGGCGGCCACCCGCGATGCTCTTCGTCGAGCTCCTGATCCAGGGGATCATCACCGGGTCGATCTACGCGCTGATCGCCGTCGGCCTGACGCTGGTCTACGGCCTGCTGCGGATCCTGCACATCGCGCACGCCGGCCTCTTCGTTCTGGGCGGCTATCTGGGCGTGCTGGTGACCAATGCCACCGGGAGCCTGCCGCTCGCCCTGCT
>CAMYKD010000009.1:2844-50587 GCA_947258885.1 uncultured Kiloniellales bacterium
CCGCGGCGGTCGTGCTGCTGGCCTTGCTGGGCCTCCTCGTCGCCCGGACGCGCATCGGCGTCGCCTGGCGCGCCACGGTCTCGGACCCAGCCATGGCCGAGAGCTTCGGCGTTGACGTCGCCAAGGTCCGCTATCTGAACTTCTTCATCGGCTCGGCCCTGGCCGCGGTGGCCGGCTGTCTGGTCGCGGTGCTCAACAACTTCGTCGAGCCGACCATGGGCAGCGTGCCGAGCTATAAGGCGCTCGCGATTATCGTCCTTGGCGGGCTCGGCAACGTGCGCGGTACTTTGGTGGCGGCGCTGGCGCTCGGCGTGATCGAGTCCTTCGGCACGATCTATCTGGGCCAGCTGCTGGACCGCGACGCGATCGCATTCGCGTTCCTGATCCTGGTGCTGATGGTCCGCCCGCAGGGCCTGTTCGGAAAGGCCTGAGCGATGGGCGCCTACGAGCTCAGCCTGGTCACCCTGGTCGGCATCAACGTGATCCTGGCGCTCAGCCTGAACCTGATCACCGGCTTCTGCGGCCAGATCAGCCTGGGCCACGCCGCGTTCTACGGCACCGGCGCCTATGCCTGCGCGCTGATCAGCCAGGCCGGCCTGCCGTTCTACGCCGGCCTGGCCGTGGGCGGTCTCGTGGCCGGGGCCGTGGGACTCGTCGTCGGGCTGGCCAGCCTTCGGGTGCGTCACGACTTCCTGGCGATCACGACCATGGGCGTCGGCTTCCTGTTCCTTGGAATCGTGCGCCAGCAGGAGCCGCTGGGCGGCGAGATCGGGCTGACGATTGCCGCCGGCCACGGTCTCGGCGGCCTGGGTTTCGCGCTCTTCGTCGCCGCGCTGGCGGCGGCCACGGTCTGGTTCAGCCTGTACGTCAAGCGCTCGTGGATGGGCTTCTCCTTCGACGCCGTGGCCGACGACGAGGACACCGCCCGGCTGGTCGGCATCGACGTCGCCCGATACAAGCTGACGGCCTTCGCGCTCGGCACGGCGCTGGCCGGCGTGGCGGGCGGCCTCTACACCCAGTACAGCGGCATCATCGTGCCCGACGCCTTCGGCTTCGTGGTCTCGATCACGATCCTCGCCATGGTCGTGGTCGGCGGCATCGGCTCGACCTTCGGCGTGCTGGGCGCGACTGTGGTACTGACGTTGCTGCCGCTCGTGTTCCAGTTCATCGACGACTACAAGCTGCTGCTCTATGGCGGCCTGCTGTTTATCGTCATGCGGTTCTTTCCTGGCGGCTTGGCCGAGCTGCTGCGCCGGGCGCGGCCCGCGCGGAGGTCGCCATGACGGCGCTGCTCGAGGTTCGGGAGGTCTCGGTGCAGTTCGACGGCGTGCGCGCGCTCGACACCGTCTCGTTCGCGGTGGCCGAGGGTGAGCTCGTCGGGCTGATCGGCCCCAACGGCGCGGGCAAGACGACCTGCCTGCGCGCGATCACCGGTGCCCTCCGGCCGGCCAGCGGCCGGGTCCTGCTCGACGGGCGCGACCTGACCGGCCTGCCGCCGCATGCCCGGGTGCGCCTGGGCCTCGGGCTGTCGCAGCAGCTCGTGCGGCCCTTCCGCTCCATGACCGTGGCCGAGAACGTCATGCTCGCGGCGGGGCTTGCGCGCACGGCACGGCCCTTGCGCGCGCTGGTCCAGAACGACCGTGGGTGCGAGCGGGCGCGCGCCCTCGAATTGCTGCGCCGCGTCGGCATCGAGGACGCGGCCGCGGCCCGCCCGGCGACCCTGCCTTTGGGCGTGCTCAAGCGGCTCGAGGTCGCCCGCGCCCTAGCGCTCGCGCCCCGGCTGCTTCTACTCGACGAGCCTCTGGCCGGGCTCAACAGTGCCGAGGCCCGGGCCCTGGCCGACACCATCGCCGCGCTCAACGCCGACGACGGGCTGACCGTCGTCCTGATCGAGCACAATCTGGCCGAGGTGCTGCGCAGCTGCCGGCGGCTGGTCGTGCTCGACAACGGCGTCAGGATCGCCGAGGGCGCGCCGCAAGCCGTGATGGCGGACCCGGCGGTGCGCGTGGCCTATCTGGGCGAGGATCCGGACCATGCTGCGGCTTGAGCGCTTGAGCTGCGGCTACGGGCCGATGCGCGTGGTCCACGGCCTCGATCTCGATGTCGGCGCCGGCGAGGTCGTCGCCCTGGTGGGCGCAAACGGCGCCGGCAAGAGCTCGACGCTGATGGCCATCGCCGGCCACGTCGAGGTCCAGGACGGCGCGGTCCGATTCGAGGGGCGGGACCTCGCCGCGGCCTTGCCGCACCGGCGGGTAGCCGCGGGCATTGCCCTGGTGCCCGAGGGCCGGCGCCTCTTCGCCGACCTCAGCGTGCGCGAGAACCTGCTGATCGGCGGCTACGCCCGGCCGAGGGAGCGGACGCCGGCCAACCAGGAAACGGTCCTGGCGCTCATGCCGCGCCTGGCGGAGCGCCTGGAGCAGCGGGCCGGGTCGCTTTCGGGCGGCGAGCAGCAGATGCTGGCGATCGGCCGGGCGCTGATGGCCGAGCCGAAGCTGCTGCTGGTCGACGAGCTATCGCTCGGGCTCATGCCGAAGAACGTCGATCTGTGCTACGAAGCGATCGCCGAGCTGAAGCGGCGCGGCCTGGCGATCCTTCTGGTCGAGCAGAACACCCAGAAGGCCTTCGCCGTGGCCGACCGGGTAAGCGTGCTGGAATCCGGCCGCCCGGTCTGGACCGGCACGGCCGCCGAAGCGCGCGAGCACCCGGCGCTAATCGAGGCCTACCTGGGCCTTGCCACGGCAACGGACCCGCCGTCTTGAGCGGTCGCTCCATTCGGTGACTTGCACGAGCGCGCAGACGTGGTACTTGGTTCGGATGTTTGACTTGCGGGAGGACTAAACCATGGGCGCGTTCGACAAGGTCGCCGTCGTTACGGGCGCGGGAACGGGCATCGGCCGGCAGGTCGCGCTGGCCCTGTTGCGAGAGGGCTATGCGGTCGCGTTGGCCGGGCGGCGCGTGGAGCCTTTGAACGAGACCGCGGAGATGGCGGGCGGCGCCCGATCACGAGCGCTGGCCGCCGCGACCGACGTCAGCGATCCGGCCTCGGTGAAGGCGCTCTTCGCCAAGGCCAGCGAGGCCTTCGGCCGGCTCGACCTGCTGTTCAACAACGCCGGAATCGGCGCGCCTCCGGTGCCAATGGAGGAGCTGACCTTCGAGCAGTGGTCGGCGGTCGTCGACATCAACCTGACCGGGGCGTTCCTGTGCACCCAGGAGGCCATCCGGCTGATGAAAGCGCAGACGCCCAGGGGCGGGCGCATCATCAACAACGGCTCGATCTCGGCCCACGTTCCGCGCCCCTATTCGGCGCCCTACACGGCCACAAAGCACGCGATCACCGGCCTCACCAAGTCGACATCCTTGGACGGGCGCAAACACGACATCGTCTGCGGCCAGATCGACATCGGCAACGCGGCGACCGAGATGACCGAACGGATGAAAGAGGGCGTGCCCCAGGCCGATGGATCCATCGCCGTCGAGCCGACCATGGACCCGGAGCACGTGGCGCAGGCCGTGGTCCACATGGCAGGCCTTCCCCTGGACGCGAACGTGCAGTTCATGACCATCATGGCGACCAAGATGCCCTTCATCGGGCGCGGGTGAGGGGGGCTAACAAGGGGCGATGCGCGGGTAGGGCGGCCAATGGGCGGAGCAAGTCGCATGGAGGGCGCTTGGGGCATGGGTGGCGGCATGATCGCCATGAACCTCGGGCTTGTGCTTGCCGTTCTGGCGACCGTCGTTGTCGTTTTGCTGCTGCGCCGGGTGATCACAGGCGATCCGCAAAGCGCGATCCGCGAAGGGGCTCTGCGCCGTCTCGACCTTGTGCCCGCAGCGTCGGCTCGGCGCGCGGCTGGCGCGCCGAGCGAAGAGGTCGAGGGGGTCCTGGTCATTCCGGACATCAGCGGCTACACGCAGTTCATGCAGATGAGCGCCTTCGCCCTGGCGCACGCCCAATACGTCATCTCCGCGCTGCTCAACGGCATGATCGATGCCGCCGAAGGCGTACTTGCGACCGCCAAGATCGAGGGCGACGCCGTGTTGCTCTATGGCAGGCAGGGTTCGGTCGACGGGCAGGGCGGCCTGACCGGCGCCGAAGTGGGGGCGGCGGTCTGTGCCGTCATCGGGGCCTTCTATCGCAAGCGTGCGGAGCTGCGCTGTGCCAATGCCTGCCACTGCGAGGCCTGCCGCGCCGTCGACAAGCTGGAGCTCAAGACAGTCGTGCACAGTGGACGGCTCCTGCTCTACGAGTTGCGCGGTCAACAGGAGCTGAGCGGTCTTCCGGTCATCGTTGCGCACCGCCTGCTCAAAAGCGCCGTCGGCCACGAACGCTATGTGCTCGTTACCGATGCGGCCGAGCAGGCGGTGACGCTGCCGTTCGAGGCGACGCGAACGCGGCACAGCCAGCATTACGAGGGTGTCGGCGAGGTGGGCGGCACCGTCCATGCCTTCGAGCCCGCGCAGCTCCTCGCCGGCGAAGAGCCGCCGGTTGCCGGCGCCTCGACGAAAGCAATTGACGCCGCGCGCAAACTCGCCGAGGGCCTCCGCGCCCTGCGCGCGACCGGCGCGCAGTGAGCGATGCAGGTCTTCGCTTTATCTGGCGCTGGTGATCCAGCCAGACATATGGCGGCTACCCGGCTGTCCGGAGCAGATCCAGGACTGACACCGATGTCTTTCAGCGCTATCCCGGGGACCGGAATGTCCTGGAGCGAAGCTTAGAATCATGTCTGTCGTGCATGTCGTCGGCGCGGGGATCGCCGGGCTTGCAGCGGCGGTCGCGTTGCTGCGCGCCGGGCGTCGCGTCGTGCTCTACGAGGCCGCGGCGCAGGCGGGCGGGCGCTGCCGCTCGTTTCACGACGCCAAGCTCGGCTGCTCCATCGACAACGGCAACCACCTGCTCTTGACCGCTAACACGGCGGCGCTCTCCTACGTCGCGGAGATCGGCGCGCGGGACACCCTGGTGGGACCGGACCATGCCGCCTTTCCCTTCGTCGACCTTGCGACCGGCGAGCGCTGGACCGTGCGGCCGAACGCCGGGCCTGTGCCCTGGTGGATCCTCGATCCGCGGCGGCGCATTCCGGGGACGCGGCCGGGGTCGTATCTCGCCGGGCTCAAGCTGGCCCTCGCCGGGGCCGAACGAACGGTGGCCGAGTGCCTGGACCCGTCCGACCCCCTGTGGCCGCGTTTCTGGGAGCCGCTGACCGTCGCGGCGCTCAACACCCAGCCGGACGAGGCCTCGGCGCGGTTGCTCTGGCTCGTGTTGCGCGAGAGCTTCGCGAAGGGCGAGGCCGCCTGCCGGCCGCTGATCGCGCGCGACGGCCTGAGCGCCAGCCTGGTCGATCCGGCGCTCGCCCTGCTGAATGCGGCCGGGACCCGGGTCCATTTCAATACGCGGCTGCGGGCGCTCGATTTCGTCGGCGACCGGCTCGCCTGTCTCACCTTCGCGGACGACGAGGTGGCGCTCGCCGAGGGCGACGGCGCGGTACTGGCCCTGCCGCCGAGCGTCGCCGGCGGCCTGGTCCCCGGGCTCGAAGTGCCGGAAGACAGCCGGCCGATCGTCAACGCGCACATTCGCCTGCCGGCCGCGCACGCGCTGCCCGAGGGCTTGCCCTTTCTGGGCCTGGTCGGCGGCACGGCGGACTGGCTCTTCCTGCGCGGCGACATCGCCAGCCTGACGGTGAGCGCTGCCGCGGCCCTGGCGGAGGAGCCGGCCGAGGCCATCGCGGCGAAAATGTGGACGGATACCGCCGGCGCGCTCGGCCTCGACCCGGCGCTCGATCCCCCGGTCCGGGTGATCAAGGAGCGCCGCGCCACCTTCGCCCAGACGCCCGCGGCGCTCGCCCGCCGGGCGCCGGCCGGGACCGTCTGGCGAAACCTGGTTTTGGCCGGCGACTGGACCGACACCGGCTATCCGGCGACCATCGAAAGCGCGGTCAGGTCGGGTCGCCGGGCCGCCGAGGCCGCCGCGCGCGGAACCGGAGAATTGACACAATAAGGTTACCATTCGCCATCTTGTGCGACCCGGTACGAAATACTAGGTTTCAGCAACTTGCGGTCGACTGGGCCGCTAGCGAAAGCGGCCCCGGGCAGGATTCGGGGCCGCGGGCTATTCACAGGAGTGGTGCATGGGTGTTCTCGCGACGCAGACGGATTTTGAGGGCGGTCTCGATGACTTGGTCCGGGACAGCCGCGAGGCCCTCAAGGACCGGCAGCGCGACGACGGCCACTGGATCTTCGAGTTCGAGGCCGACGCGACGATCCCCGCCGAATACATCATGCTGCAGCACTTCCTCGGCACCGTGGACGGTGCCTTCGCCGCCGACATCCAGCCGAGGATCGCGAACTACCTGCGCGACCGCCAAGCCGAGCACGGCGGCTGGCCGCTGTTCCACGCCGGCGACTTCGACCTGAGCGCCACGGTCAAGGCCTACTATGCGCTCAAGCTGGCGGGCGACGACGCAGAGTCCCCGCATATGCGGCGTGCCCGCGAGGCGGTCCTGGCGCGCGGCGGCGCGGCGCGGTGCAACGTGTTCACGCGCATCGCGCTCGCCCTGTTCGGACAGGTGCCGTGGCGCGCCGTCCCGGTCATGCCGATCGAGATCACGTTGCTGCCGCGCTGGTTCCCGTTCCATTTGGAGAAGGTGTCCTACTGGTCACGTACCGTGATCGTCCCGCTGCTGATCCTCATGGCCCTCAAGCCCCGGGCCAAGAACCCGCGGGGTGTCGACGTCCGCGAGCTGTTCGCCGAGGACCCCGAGCACTGCGCCTATCCCATGAACGCGACGGGCACCGCGCTAGGCGCCGCGTTCTCCGCGCTCGACAAGGTGCTGCGCTCGGTCGAGCCGGCCTTTCCCAAGCGCGGCCGCAAGCTGGCGATACAAAAGGCGCTCGACTTCATCGTACCGCGCTTGAACGGCGAGGACGGCTTGGGCGGTATTTTTCCCGCCATGGCCAACGCGGTCATGGCCTACGAGGCGCTCGGCACGCCGCGCGACGACCCGGACTTCGCAACCGCCCGGGCCGCGATCGACAAGCTGCTGATGTTCCACGGCGACCGGGCCTACTGCCAGCCCTGCCTGTCGCCGATCTGGGATACCTGCCTGGCGCTGCACGCCCTGCTCGAGAGCCGCGAGGACCCGCAGGGGCCGGCCGTGCAGAACGCCATCGACTGGCTGCTCGAGCGCGAGATCACCGGCACCTACGGCGACTGGGTCTGGCGCCGCCCGGGCCTGAAGCCGAGCGGCTGGGCCTTCCAGTACTGGAACGACTACTATCCGGACGTCGACGACACAGCCGTCGTGGTCATGGCGCTCGACCGGACCAACGACCCGCGCTGTCGGCCGGTGATCGAGCGCGCGGCCGAATGGATCATCGGCATGCAGAGCAAGAGCGGAGGCTGGGGCTCGTTCGATCCCGAGAACGAGTACACCTATTTGAACTACATCCCCTTCGCCGACCACGGCGCGCTCTTGGATCCGCCGACCGTCGATGTGACGGCGCGCTGCTTGTCGATGCTGGCGCAGCTCGGTTATCCACGAGATCATCCGGCGGTGCGCAAGGCCGTCGAGTTCCTGAAGCGCGAGCAGGAGACGGACGGCTCCTGGTTCGGTCGCTGGGGCACCAACTACGTCTATGGCACCTGGTCGGCGCTCTCGGCCCTCAACGCCGTCGGCGAGGATCTACAGGAGCCTCACGTGCGCAAGGCAGTCCGGTGGCTCGAGGGCTTCCAGCGCGAGGACGGCGGTTGGGGCGAGGACTGCGCGACCTACTGGCAGGAACGCCGCGGCGAGTCCAAGGCCAGCACGCCCTCGCAGACCGCCTGGGCGCTACTCGGACTGATGGCCGCCGGCGAGGTCGACAGCGAGTCGGTCGAGCGCGGCATCGCGCATCTGCAGGCGGCGCCGCGCAACGGCGCCAAATGGGACGAGGCGCTTTATACCGGCATCGGTTTCCCGCGCGTCTTCTATCTGCGCTACGACGGCTACAGCGCGTATTTTCCGCTCTGGGCGCTGGCGCGCTACCGCAACCTGATCTCCGGCAACGCGCGGCGCGTCGCCCTGGGCATGTGAGCGGTCTGCGGCTTCCGGGTCCGACACGGCCCAGCGCGCAACGTGCCCGCGAGCGCGGAAAGATCGCGAATTTGGGATTGCCCGGGCGGCTCATGCGCCCTGCCGGCGCACCCGGCATCGCCGCCGACTTCATCGACAACGGATTTCCGCAACACCATGCCGGCGGGCATCCATTTACAATACCATGTTGCGCCAACGCGACGCGCGAGAATATGATTTGGATCAATGCCGCGTGGTGCCGGTCATTGATAGAAGTCCCCTCCGAAACGCGATGCCTCGGGGGGTCCGGTCCAAACGGCAAGTCGCCGGTTCGCTGAGGGAATGGATTTTCTGCAAGCTGGAGGGGGCGGATTACATGGAGAACACCAATACAGGAAGCCTTGCGCTGGATCCTTTGAGTCGGGAGTGGGCGCGTAAGTACGAATTCGCGGGGATATGGGAAAGCAACCTCGACGACGCCTTTTCCGATCTGGCGCCGTATTATGATTTCGCGAGCAATCTGGCCAGCCTGGGCCTCTGCGGCAGATGGCGCGAGCAGTTCATTTCCAGCATCGCCCTCAGGCCCGGCGACAAGGTCCTGGACGTCTGCGCGGGCACCAACGCGGTCGGCATGGGGCTCCTGCGCCGGCAGCCGGACCTACATGTCTGCGCGATAGACCGAAGCAAGGCGATGCAGGGTGTCGGCCAGGGCCGTGCGCGAGCCCGCGGTCTGAAGATAAAGTCCGTCATAGGTGATGCGAACCACCTGCCTTTTCCGGACGGCCACTTCGACGTCGTTACCCTGCAATGGGCGACCAGGCATTTGCGGGTCGTCGATGCGTTCTCCGAAATCCGACGGGTTCTGAAGCCGGGGGGATGTTTCTACCACTGCGACATGCTGCGACCGGAAAGCCGCGTGGTGCAGACGCTCTATAGCGCCTATCTGAAGGCCTGCCTGCCGGTGACCGGACTGGCGTTCGGCAGCGGTCCGGACACCTGGAGCCTGCGCGACTATTTCGTGCGCTGTGTCGAGATGTTCTATTCCGCGCGGGAAATCACGCAGCTGCTCCGGCATATCGGGTTCTCGGGCGTCTCCAGCAGAGCCGAGGTGGGCGGGATCGTGGCACGCCACAAGGCGGTCAAGGCCTGACGGTCTGGCGCTACGGCCGGACTGCCGGCAAGGACTGCCGTGTCGGCTTCGGCCTGTGGTATCCTGTCGGCGTGATCAACCTGCGGTCCAGCTTCGCGTCAAACGCAGACCTTGGGATCGGGGGCGGCGCCCGCTTTCTCCCGAGGGTCTTGCAGATCACGGGTCCGTCTTTCTGTTTCGGTGTGCGGCGCAGGGTGAGCGCGGGCTGATGGTCCGGGCCGGCTTCGTCACCGGGCTGGCCGTCGAGGCGGGCGTGCTGCGCCGGCATGCGGCGTCGCACGATCCAGCCATCGCGCTCATGATCGCCTGCGCCGGGGCCGACGCCCTGCGGGCCCGGCAGCTGGCCGAGGACCTGCTCGAAGCCGGTGCGGGCGCCCTGGTCAGCTTCGGCATCGCCGGCGGACTCGACCCGGCGCTAGCGCCCGGCGACACCGTGCTGCCCGAAGCGGTCGTCGTGCCCGGCGGTAGGGCCGTCGCGACCGACACGGCCTGGCGCCGGTGCCTGCTGGACCTGGCCGCGGCAGAGGGCCTCCGGCCGACGGGCGGCAGGCTGGCCGGCAGCGACCAAGTGGTCGCGACGGCGGCCGGCAAGCGGGCCCTGTTCGAGACGAGCCGGGCGGTCGCGGTCGACATGGAAAGCCACGCGGTGGCCCTGGCGGCCCAAGCGGCCGGCGTGCCCTTCCTGGTGGTCCGCGCGGTGATCGACCCGGCGGACCGGGCGCTGCCGAAGGCGGTGCATGGCAGCATCGCCCCGGACGGCCGCGCCCGCAAAGGGCTGGTGACCGCGCGCCTCGTCCTGCGCCCCTGGGAGGCGCCGCAGGTGAACCGGCTGCGCCAGGATACGGATGCTGCGCTCCGCGCGCTCGGCAGGCTGACCCGGGCGATTGGCCCGGTGCTCACTACCTGTCCGAGGGGTCCTTGAGGGGGCGGCTACTCCGCGGCCTCCGAGGTGGTCTCCTCGACCGCCTTTGCGACCACGCTGTCGAACACGAAGTCGGCCGGACGCTGCCCGTCGAGCGGGATCTCCGGGGCCAGGGGGCCTTCGGTCCCGATGCCCTTGAGCGCGACCTTGAGGGCTTTCAGGGGGTGCTTCACCGTATCCTCTACCGCCGTGCCCTCGTAGCCGCAATGCACCATGCAGTTCGCGCATTTCTCGTAGTTGCCGGTGCCATAGGCGTCCCAGGCGGTCTCCTCCATCAACCGCGCGAAGGAGGCGGCATAGCCTTCGTTCAGGAGGTAACAGGGCCGCTGCCAGCCGAAGATGTTGCGCGTCGGGTTGCTCCAGGGCGTGCAGCGGTAGCTCTGGTTGCCGGCCAGGAAGTCGAGAAACAGGCTCGACTGGCTGAACTGCCATTTCTTGCCCTTGCCGCGCCGGAACACCTCGCGGAACAGGTTCTTGGTGTTCTGCCGGCTCAGGAAGTGCGCCTGGTCGGGCGCCCGCTCGTAGGCGTAGCCGGGCGAGACCGTGATGCCCTCGATGCCCAGCTCGGTCGCGTAGTCGAAGAATTCGGCGACGCGCGCGGGCTCGGCGTTGTTGAACAGGGTGCAGTTGATGTTCACCCGGAAGCCCTCGGCCTGCACCCGCTTGATCGCTTTGACGGCGCGCTGGAAGACGCCCTTCTGGTCGACCGCCCGGTCGTGCTCCCCCTCCAGCCCGTCCAGATGCACCGAGAAGGTCAGATAGGGGCTCGGTTTGAACAGCTCCAGCTTCTTCTCGAGCAGCAGCGCGTTGGTGCAGAGGTAGACGAAGCGCTTGCGTTCGACGATCCCGGCGACGATCTCGCCGATCTCCTTGTGCAGCAGCGGCTCCCCGCCCGGGATCGAGACGACCGGCGCGCCGCACTCCTCGACCGCCTCCAGGCACTCGCCCACCGAGAGTCGCCGGTTCAGGATCTCGTCCGGATAGTCGATCTTGCCGCAGCCGGGGCAGGCCAGGTTACAGCGGAACAGAGGCTCGAGCATGAGCACCAGAGGGTAGCGCGCCCGTCCCGTCAGGCGCTGCTTCAAAATGTATGCGCCAACCTTGATCTGTTGCTGTATCGGAACCGCCACGGCCACCTCGCCTGATTGCGCTATGGTCGGCCCGCTCCGTCCGAGCCTTGACCCTGATCCCTATGCCTAGCCGCTTTTGCCGGCTTAGCCAAGGCCGATCGGAAGGGACCACAACTTTCGCACATCACGATCCCGTGCTCTTCGTTCGGGCCCGCGAGACGGCCTCGCGCAGCTCTTCGAGCGACGCCGCGCCCGGGATGATCGCTTCGCCGATGACGAAGGTCGGTGTGCCGGTGATCCTCAGACGGGAGGCGAGTTTCAGGTTGGCCTGGATCGCCGCCTCGATCCCGGGGTCCTCCATGTCGGCCCGCAGGACGATCTCCGGGTTCGCGGGGATATGCTGCTCGATAGGCGCCGTAGCGCGCTGCTCCTGACTGCCGCCCAACGCGGACACCATGGCGACGGCAAGGCCCAGCCATAGCCAGCCGCGCGGGCCGAGCCACAGGATCCCGAGGCCGTGCAGCAGGCTGGCCAAAGCCATGAACAAGAAGAACGGCCCGGTCAGGTAGCAGTGGAGCCGGCCGCAGCGCAGCGCGTTGGCAACACAGGCGAGTCCCATCCAGGCAAGCGCACCGGCCCAGACGAAGGTTCGGGTGGAGGGGGCCATGAACACGGCCGCCACCAAGGTGAAGCTCGGCAGGCCCCAGGCGAGCATGTAGCTGCGGACACCGCTCACCCAATCCCGCCGCCCCTCCGGTTTGCTCTTGGCCCGGGCGCGTGTTCAGCCGCAGCATCCGCCGGGCACTTGCGCGCCCTTGGCGCGGGCGTCCTGGATCGGCGGGCAGGGAATGGTCCCGTAGGAGCAGAACACGCAGCAGTCGCCCTCGAGCGGGCGCAGCACCGCCCCGCAGCCCTTGCAATCGTAGAAGAACTGGCAGGCGTCGGTCGGCATGGTCTCGGTCTCGCGGTGTCCGCAGCGCGGACAGGTCAAGGTCGAGCGAAGCTCCGTCATGCGCGCCGCCTTCCAATTCGGATGACCGCGTAGATCGTCAGGCCGAGGAAGAGCGCGAGCGCCGGAAAGAGCACGTAGTCGAGCCATCCGACCCAGGCCGACAAGCCAATCGCCACCAAGGGAATAACCAGCATGGGCGTGACACAGCAGAGCGCGGTCACGGCCGCGCCGATGATCCCGGTGCGCAGAAGCTTCTTGTCGTTCATGATCTGCCGCCGCTCCCGTGAACGCGTCTCCATGCTAATATGGAACCTGTAGCAACTACAGGTTCAAGGGATAAATCGAGCCATGCCGCTTACGATCGGCGTCCTGTCCAAACAGACCGGCTGCAACATCGAGACGATCCGCTACTACGAGCGCATCGGCCTGCTGCCCGGCCCCCCACGCAGCGCGGGCGGCCACCGGCTCTACGGCGAGGTCCACCTGAAGCGCCTCACCTTTATCCGCCGGGGCCGCGAGCTGGGCTTCACCCTGGACGATATCAGGGGACTGCTGGGCCTGGTGGACGGCGGCGCGTACACCTGCGCCGAGGTCAAGGCCCTCACGCTCGATCACCTCGGCGAGGTGCGGCGCAAGCTGGCGGACCTCCGGCGGCTGGAGCAGGTGCTCAAGCACATGGTGGAAGAGTGCGACGGTGGCGCGGTGCCGGACTGTCCGGTCATCGACGCGTTGTTTCGGGCAACGCGGGACCGGATGCCGGTCAGTCCAGGTAGCCCTCGTCCTTGAACCAGGCGACGGCGTCCTCCAGCGCATGCTCCGCCGGGCGGGCGGCATAGCCCAGCTCGGATTCCGCCCTGGCGCTGGAAAAGAACATGCGCTTCTTGGCCATCCGGACCCCATCCACGGTGACGAAGGGCTCGCCCTTGCGGCGCAGCCGGGCCCAGGCTTCGGCGGCATGGGCCAGCGGCAGGATCAGGTCGTGGGGGATGCGCACCCGGGGCGGCCGCCGGCCGACCAGGGGCGCGATCACGGCCAGGATTTCGGCCAGGGTCATGTCGCGGCCGCCCAGCACATAACGCTCACCCACCCGGCCGCGATCGAAGGCGAGCAGGTGGCCCTCGGCCACGTCCTCGACATGGACGACGTTGAGCCCGGTGTCGACGAAGGCCGGCATGCGCCCGGCCGCCGCTTCGACGATCACGCGCCCGGTCGGCGTCGGCTTGACGTCGCGCGGGCCGATCGGGGTCGAGGGGTTGACGATGACGACCGGCAGACTCTCGTCGGCGATCAGGCGGCGCACTTCCTCTTCGGCGAGGTATTTCGAGCGCTTGTAATGGCCGATCATGTCGCCGAGAGCGACCGGCGTGGTCTCGTCGGCCGGCGTGCCGTCGCGCTTGAGGCCCAGGGTTGCGACGCTGCTGGTATAGACCATGCGGGTCACCCCGGCTTCGGCCGCGGCGCGCAGCAGGTCGCGGCTGCCCTCGACGTTGACCCGGTAGATCGTCTCCGGCTCGCGCACCCAGAGCCGGTAGTCGGCGGCCACGTGGTAGAGCGCCACGCAGCCCCGGGCCGCCTTTTCCAGCGAGGCCCGGTCGCGGAGGTCACCGGCCACCGTCTCGACCTCAAGGCCGGCGATATTGCGCCGGTCGCTGGCGTCGCGTGCCAGCACCCGCACCGCCGTACCTCGGGCGAGCAGTCGCCGCACCACGGCCGCGCCGACAAATCCGGTGGCGCCGGTGACGAGCGTGGTCATTGCGTCATGCCTCGTCGAGAACCGGGAAGATCTCGCGTTCGGCCTTGGTCAGGTCCTCGGGGAAATCGATCTCGACCCAGGGCAGGCCGGTCACGTCTTCGACGCCGAAGTTGCCCGGCGGCTCGCTCAGGATGACGTCGCGGAAGGCCTCCTCGTAGATCTCGTCGAGGCGTCCGGCCTCGACATAGGCGGCCGCGGCCGCGGCGATCCTGGCCGCCGTCGCGGGCGCAAAGCGCGCGAATCCGATCCACTCGCCCCACCAGTCGTAGGCCAGTTGCGGCCGTTTGTGGAAATCGACCAGTCGGCCGTCCCGCATGCACAGCTTGACCGGGTCGTCGCCCTCCTCGGTCGCGCGGTCCATGAGGAAGCAGTTGGCCTCGGTCGAGTCGATCAGGCGCCGCATCATTCGGTGGTCGTAGAGCACGTCGCCGTCCATGAAGATCACCGGCTCGCCGCTGGCGAAGCTCTGCCCGAGCGTCCAGAGCGAGACGATGGCACCGCGTTCGTAGTCCGGGTTCAGGTAAGTCATCACCATGTCACCGGCGCCGATGCGCGCGATCTCCTCGTCGATCTCCTCGGCCCGGTAGCCGACGGCGAGGTCGATGCGCGCCACGCCGCAGGCCCGCAGAATGCGCACGTGCCGGGCGAGCAGGGTCTCGCCGCCGAACCGCAGCAGTACCTTGGGCGGCAGGTCCGGCTGCTCGAGGCGCCGCCCGACGCCCGCGCCCAGCATCGCGACTCTCACGGTGTCCTCCTTGTTTTCGCCACGGCTCCGTTTAGATAAAACCTGGCCCTCGGAAACCAAACGGTAATCCTCATTCCCTACAAGATCATCAATGGCAGACGTCGCACGGGAAGACAAGGCGGCCAGAAATTGCTAGACCCTCCCTTCAAGATAGAGTGATTCATGATGACAATCTTCAAATCACGTGGTGCGATCCCGGCGGCCCTGGCGGCCGCGTTGACCCTGGCGGCCGGCCTGTTCTGGCCGGGCGCGCCCACCGCCGCCGCCGGCGAGACGCCGCGCAGCGTCGCCGAGCAGCTCGACGCGGCCCTTCTGGAGGCCATGCGCAACGCCGAGACGCTCGGCTACGAGGGGCGCTACGAGCTTCTGGCGCCGGTGCTGGAGGATTCCTTCGACTTTCCCTTCATGGCCCGGGTTTCGATCGGCCGCTATTGGCGCAAGATGGACGAGGTGCAGCAGGCCCAGCTGGTCGAGTCCTTCGCGCGGCTCAGCATCGCCACCTTCGCGGCGCGTTTCGACGGCTACGGCGGCGAGACCTTCCAGATCCTCGGGCAGGAGGAGGGGCTGCACGGCACGATCCTGGTCGTCAACCACCTGATCAAGAGCGACGGCGAGGCCATAGCGATCAATTACCTCATGCGCCAGACCGAGGGGCGCTGGCGCATCGTCGACGTGTTCCTCAAGGCCAAGTACAGCGAGCTGGCGATCAAGCGTTCGGAATACACCTCCGTCTACAAGCGCGACGGTTTCGCCCGCCTGATCGAGATCATGGAGGCCAAGATCGCCGGATTTTCCGACGGCGACGCCAGCTGAACCGGGCACGTCCGCGAACCGGAGGAACGACGACGAGCGACAAAGGAGCAACGCCCGACGCCGGATTGATCGACGACCTCGCCGACTGGCTGATGACCGAAGCCCTCGGCGACAGCCAGGTCGAGGCGTTTGCGGAGGGCTGCTTTCGTCGCCTGCAGGCCGCCGGCATTCCCCTGCTGCGGGCCCACGTCGCGTTTCGGACCCTGCATCCCCTGTTCGATGCCATGGGGTTGAACTGGACGCCGGACCAGGGGCTGGCGGTTTCGACCTTCCAGCGAGACGAGACCGAAAGCGAGCCCTGGCTGAGAAGCCCGCCACACCACCTGATCAAGACGGGCACACCCTTTCTGCGCCGACGTCTGACCGGGCCTGAAGCGGTCCTCGATTTTCCGGTATTGGAGGAATTCCGTGATCAGGGCGCGACGGACTATCTTGTCTACTTGGTCATATTCGACCAGGAGATGGGGACCGGTATCTGGGGCTCGTGGACAACCGACCGGCCGTCGGGATTCAGCGATGCGGACATTCGTGTACTGCAGCGCATCCAGCAGCGCTTCGCCGTGGCCCTCAAGGTCACGATCAAGGATCAGATCGCCCGCAATGTCGTCGCCACCTATTTGGGGGCGCATGCCGGCGGCAGGGTGCTGAGCGGCCAGATCCAGCGCGGCGACGGCGAGACCATCCACGCCGCCATCTGGTACAGCGATCTCAGGGACTCGACCTCCCTGGCCGGGGCGCTGCCTCAGGAAGCGTTCCTGGAGCTGCTCAACGGCTATTTCGAATGCACGGCGGGTGCGGTGCTCGCATACGGCGGCGAGGTGCTGTTGCTGATCGGCGACGCGGTACTGGCGATCTTCCCCGCCCACCACGGCGGGGCCGACGAGGGTCGGGCCTGCGAGGCCGCGCTGGCGGCGGCGCGCGAAGCCGGGCAGCGGCTCGACCGGCTCAACGAGGCACGGGCCCGCAGCGGACTTCGGCGCCTCGAATTTGGATTGGGCCTGCACTTGGGTGAGGTCGTGTTCGGCAACATCGGCGTGCCGGAGCGCCTGCAGTTCACCGTGGTCGGCCCCGCGGCGAACGAGGTCGCCCGCCTGGAGGCTCTGACCAAGGATCTCGGCAGGCCCGTGCTGGCCAGCGCCGAGTTCGCCGGGCACCTGCCGCTTGCCTGGAACTCGCTCGGCCGGCACGCCTTGCGCGGCGTCGACGGCCCGCGCGAGGTCCTGGCCCCGCCGCCGGCCCCGTGAGACCGCAGAGCCGCCGCGCCGCGGAAATCGAAATCCGAATGCAATGACCGGCTATCTGGGCCTCTTCGCGAGCGCCTTCCTGGCGGCAACGCTCCTGCCGATGTCTTCGGAGGCGGTGCTGGCCGCGCTGACCGCCGCCAGCGGCCACGAGGCGCTGGTCCTGTGGCTCACGGCGAGCGCGGGCAACACCCTGGGCGCCCTGGTCAACTGGGCGCTGGGGCGCTTCTGCCTGCACTGGCGGGAGCGCCGCTGGTTCCCGGTCAAACCGGACCAGCTCGAGCGCGCCGGCGCCTGGTTCCGGCGCTACGGGCTCTGGTCCCTGCTGTTCGCCTGGCTGCCGGTGGTCGGCGACCCGCTCACCTTCGTCGGCGGCATTTTCCGGGTCAACGTCTGGCTGTTCCTGCTGCTGGTCGGCGCCGGCAAGGCGGCGCGCTACGCGCTGGTGATCCTGGCGGTCCAGGGCGTACTCGGCGCACAGTGAGAGTCCTACTTCGGCTCGTCCTCGTCGTCGAACAGGATGCGCTGCGCGGCGCCGTCCAGGTCGTCGTACTGACCGGACTTGAGCGCCCAGAGGAAGGCGGCGAGCCCGATCAGGCCGAGCAGGAGTGCGATCGGGATCAGGTAGAGAATGCCGCTCATCGGAGGTCCCTCGGCCGGGCGGCCCGGGCAAGCCGGAGCGCGTTGCCGATCACGACCAGGGACGAGGACGACATGGCGATCGCGGCGACCAACGGAGTGACCAGCCCGGCCACCGCCAGGGGAATCGTGACTGCGTTGTAGCCGAAGGCCAACCAGAGGTTCTGCTTGACCAGCCGCTGGGCGCGGCGGGCCAGGGTCACGAGCTCCAGCACCGGGCCGAGGCGCCGACCCTGGAACACCGCATCGGCGGCGGTCTGGCTGATGTCGACCGCGCTGGAGGGCGACAGGGATACCGAGGCGGCGGCCAGGGCCGGGGCATCGTTGAGCCCGTCGCCGACCATCAGGACACGGAGGCCCTTGCCGGCCAGGGCTTCCAGGCGCGCGACCTTGTCGGCCGGGCTGCAGCCGGCGTGCCACTCCGCGATGCCGAGATCCTCGGCCAGGCGCGCGACCGCGCCGCGGCGATCGCCGGACAGGAGCTCGATCGCGAAACCACGGGCCTGGAGGGCGGCGATGACCGCCGCCGCGTCCGCGCGCGGCGGATCGGCAAAGACGAAGCGTTGCGGCGCCCGGCCGGAACCGGTCAGCCACAGCTCCGGCCCCTCGGCCGCCTCGTCCTCGGGAAGGCCGCACCAGACGCGGTTGCCCAGGCGCAGCTCGCCCTCGGGCGTCGTGAGGCCGAGACCCAGGCCGGGGTGCTCGCGCACGCCGTCTGCGACCGGCACCCCCGGGGCGGCGCGGGCGAGCGCCCGGGCCAGGGGATGGCGGCTCGCCCCGGCCAGCGAGGCGGCGAGATTGAGCGCGTCGGGGTCGAGGCCCTCACGGCTCAACTCGGGCCGGCCCTCGGTCAGGGTCCCGGTCTTGTCGAACACCACGGTGTCGACCACGGCCAGGCGCTCCAGAGCGGTCGCCGACTTGAGCAGGGTGCCGCGACCGAGCAGCCGGCCGCTGGCGATCACCTGGACCGCCGGCACGGCCAGGCCGAGCGCGCAGGGACAGGTGATGATCAGCACGGCGACGGCGGTGAGCAGCGCGGTCTGCCAGGGCGCGCCCAGCAGAAAGGTCCAGCCGAGGAAGGTCGCGAGCGCCAGGCCGTGGACCAGCGGCGCGTAGAGCCGCGCAACCCGGTCCGCCAGCTCGACGTAGCGGGCCCGGCGCTGCTCGGCCAGCTCCATCAGACGCACGATCTCCGCCAGCAGCGTGTCCTCGCCGACCGCCGTGACCTCGAGAGTGAGCGGCGCGGTCAGGTTGAGCGTGCCCGCGAAGACCGGATCGTCCGGCTGCGTCGGCGCGGGCAGGGTCTCGCCGGTGATCAGGCTGGTGTCCAGCTCCGACCGGCCGGCCCGGACCCGCCCGTCGACCGCGATTCGCTCGCCGGCCGCGGCCAGCACGGTCATGCCGGGGCCGACCTGATCGGCGGGCAACAGCATCCGCGCGCCGTCCTCGGTCAACACGGTGACCGGCCGGGTGTCGAGGGCGAGCAGGCGTTCGGCCGCCGCCCGCGCCTTGCCGCGCGCTCGCCGGTCGAGGTAGCGGCCGATCAGCAGGAAGAACAGCAGGGTGACCGCGGAGTCGAAGTAGACGTGCCGGCCCCCGGCCATCGTCTCGAACAGGCTCATGCCGGCGGCGAGCAGCACCGCGAGCGAGATCGGCACGTCCATGTTGGTGTGGCCGGACTTCAGCGCCCGCAGCGCCGAGCGGAAGAAGGGCTGCCCGGCATAGGCGATGGCCGGCAGCGCGATCAGGGCCGAGAACCAGTGGAGCAGGCCGCGGGTGGCCGGTCCCATGTCCTGGAAATGCCCGGCCCAGACCGCGACCGAGAGCAGCATGACGTTGCCGGCGGCGAAACCGGCTACCGCCAGGGCGCGCAGGAGCTGGATTTCGGCGCGCCCCTCGCCCGCGCTGAGCCGCGCGGGCTCGTAGGGCGCCACCGGATATCCGAGATCCTCGACGGCCCGGGCCAAGTGCTCGGCGCTCTCGGGCGGGCCGCGCCAGGCGAGCGCGAGGCGCCGCGTGGTCAGGTTCAGCCGGGCGTGGGTCACCTCGTCCCTTCTGGCCAGCGCACGCTCGATGCGCTGCACGCAGCCGCCGCAGTGGACGCCCTCGACGATCAGATCGAGGCTTTGTTCTTCCTCGCCGCGCGGTCTCGCATAGCCGGTGAAATCCGGTCGGCCGAGCGATTCCGGGTCCAGGTCCCTGGCCGCGCCGGCGGCCGCCGTGGCGCCCGGCGTCGTCACTCGACCACCACGCGGCGGGTCGCCTGATAGCTGCCGCCGGCGTGCTCGGCGCGGACCCGCACGTCCCACTGACCCGGCAGTGGAAATATCGTTTCGGTCCCGTAACGGCCGTTTTCCAGCTTGGCGAGCGGCAGGACGAGGTCGTGGCCGCTGTGGGTCGGCCGGACCAGGCGGGCGGTGACGGCGGTCAGCCGTGGCGGCCGGCCGCTCCCGTCCCGGAAGGTCGCCTCGAGCCGAACCCGCCCGTCATCGCCCGGCGCGAGCGTGATCCCGACCCGCCAATCGAGCGCCGCCTGCTTGCGTGCCGCCGCCAGCGTGTCGTTGTAGGCTAGCCCCTTTTCGTAGGCGCCCCGGGTCTCCAGTCCGGTCCAACTGCCGAAGGCGAAGACGACCAGGGCGCCATTGGCCGCCAAGACCACGGCAAACATGGCGAAAAACACCCAGGGACCCCAGGTCAGTGACCGCTGCGGGCGGGGCCGGCCGGTCATCGTTCCGGCCCCCGGAAGGCGGCGTCGTAGACGACCACTTCGCCGCGCAGCTCGTCGCGCAGGACGAAGGCCAGCGGCGTCGACTCGCCGGCCAGTTGGTCGCGCGGCAGGGTCACATAGACGCGGTAGGTGGCGACGCTGTCCTGCCGGGCGCTCAGCGTCACCCGGTCGCTGGCGCTGCCGTCCTGGCCGACTACCTGCATGGCCGCCGCCGGCGGGCCCTCGAGGCGCAGGCTGAAGGTGCGCGCCTCCAACGTCTTGTTGAGCAGCTTGATCGTGTAGCCGTTGCGGATGCCGCCGTCCGACAGGGTCACGAAAAGCGGGCTGCGCTCATGCAGCACGTTGATGTCCAGCGTCGAGCGGAACGCCAGGCTCCACAGCATGGCTCCGGCGACCACCAGGAACAGCAGGGCGTAGAGCAGCGTGCGCGGGCGCACCGCACGGTAGGCCGGGAGTCGGCCCGCGGCGCGGCCCTGTTGATTGCGCTCGGTGTCGTAGGTGATCAGGCCGAGCGGCCGGCCGACCCTGGCCATGACGCTGGCGCAGGCGTCGACGCAGAGCGCGCAGCTGATGCATTCGAGCTGGTTGCCGTCGCGGATGTCGATCCCGGTCGGACAGACCGCGACGCAGAGGTTGCAGTCGACGCAGTCGCCCCGCCCCTCCCAGCTCTGGCCCTTCCGATGCCGGCCGCGCGGCTCGCCGCGCCGTTTTTCGTAGGTGACGACCAGCGTGTCCTCGTCGAACATCGCCGACTGGAAGCGCGGCCAGGGGCACATATAGGTGCAGACCTGCTCCCGGGCCCAGCCGGCCAGCAGGTAGGTCGTTCCCGTGAACAGCCCGGTGAAGAAATAGACCGTCGTCGAGGCCTGGCCGGTGAAGATGTCGCGGACGACCGTCGGCGCGTCGTTGAAGTACATGATCCAGACGCCGCCGGTGGCCGCCGCGATGACCAGCCAGAGCGCGTGCTTCAGGAGCTTACGGCCGGCCTTGCCCGCACCGAACGGCGCCTTGTCCAGCCGGATGCGGGCGTTGCGGTCGCCTTCCACCAGGCGCTCGACCCACATGTAGAGGTCGGTCCAGACGGTCTGCGGACAGCCGTAGCCGCACCAGACCCGGCCGGCCAGGCTGGTCGCCAGGAACAGCCCGACCGCGCCCAGGATCAGTAGCCCGACAAGGTAATAGAGCTCTTGCGGCCAGATCTCGATGAAGAAGAAATAGAGTCGCTCGTGCGCCATGTCGGCCAGCACCGCCTGGTCCGGCGCGCCCGGCCCGCGGTCCCAGCGGACCCAGGGCAGGACATAGTAGATCGCGAGCAGGACGATCAGCGCGGCCCACTTGAGCCGCCGGAAGGTCCCAGCCACGGTCTTGGGATAGACCTCGACCCGCCCGGCGTAGAGCGGCACGCGCTTTTGCGCCTCCACCGAGAGTGCGTCTTCGACCTGGACCGCATCGGCCATCGCGTCTTGCTTCAGATTCCCGCTCATGCCCGGCGGCACCGGGCACGTCCGGCTATTCGCCGCCGCCCAGCGCGTGGACGTAGACCGTCAACATCTTGATTGTGGTGTCGTCCAGGCGACCTGTCCAGGCTGGCATGACGCCGTGGCTCGGCCGCGTGATCTGGGCGACGATGTCGGCCTTCTCGCCGCCGTAGAGCCAGATCTGGTCGGCTAGCCTGGGTGCGCCGAACTCGCGCCCGCCCTCGCCCGCCCCGCCGTGGCAGGAGGCGCAGTGCTCGGCGTAGAGTTCCACGCCCTCCCCGGCCGCGCCGGCGGCCTGGGTCGAGAGCGACAGGACATAGGAGGCCACGACCTCGATCTGGCCTTGGTCAAGCAACTCATCCGGGCCGAAGGCCGGCATCTCGCCCACGCGAGTGTCGTCGTCGTCCGCGGTGCGGACGCCGTGGCGCAGGGTCGTTTCGATCTCGTCCAGCGTGCCGCCCCACAGCCAGGAGTCGTCGGCCAGGCTCGGGTAACCGGGGCGGCCGGCACCGCCCGCCGCATGGCAGGGCGCACAGTTGTCGGCGAAGGCCGCGCGCCCGCCGGTCAGGGCGAAGTTGAGCAGGTCCGGGTCGGCCTTTACCTCCTCCAGGGGCGCGGCGGCGATGCGGTCCAGGCTACCGGCCTGGCGCGCCCGCGCCTCGGCCATGCGCTCGACCAGCTCCTCGCGCTGGGAGTAGCCCATAAGGCCCGCGATGCCCGGGATGGTCGGATAGAGCAGGTAGTAGACCAGCGACCAGATGATCGTGGCATAAAGCACATAGAGCCACCACCTGGGCAGCGGGGTGTTGAGCTCCTTGATACCGTCCCATTCGTGGCCGGTCGTCTCGGTCCCGGTGACGGAGTCCTTCTCGATCTTGGTCGGCATGCCTCACATCTCCCCGTCGTCGTCCCGGAGCGGGATCCGCGCGTGCTGCTCCATCTCGGCCTTGCGCTTCGGCCACAGGGCCCAGGCGACGATCGCCAGGAACAGGCCCATCAGCCAAAGACCCCAGAAGGGACGGAGCGCCTCGGCTATCGCTTGCAGGGTTTCCATCGCGCCATCCCCTATTGCCGCAGGTCTTCGGGCTTGACGTCGGTGAAGTCGACCATGCGGCCGAGGATCTGCATATAGGCGACCATCGCGTCCATCTCGCTGAGCAGCGCGGGATTGCCGTCGAAGTCGCCGACCGCGGCCTTGGGATAGCGGGCCAGCAGGTCGTCCGTGTCGGCCTCCGGGTCGGCCTGGGCCTCGAGGTCGGCCGCGGCGTTTTCGATCATCTCGTCGCTGTAGGGCACGCCGACGGCGCGGTTGGTCTCGAGCCGCTCGGCGATGTCCGCGGCCTCCAGCGGCCGGTCCAGCATGAATCCGTAAGCCGGCATGATCGACTCCGGCACCACGCTGCGCGGGTCGGCCATGTGGGCGGCGTGCCATTCGTTCGAGTACTTGCCGCCGACCCGGGCCAGGTCGGGACCGGTGCGCTTGGAGCCCCACTGGAAGGGATGGTCGTACATGGATTCGGCGGCCAGGCTGTAATGGCCGTAGCGCTCGACCTCGTCCCGGAACGGCCGGACCTGCTGGGAGTGGCAGAGGTAGCAGCCCTCGCGGATGTAAATGTCGCGCCCGCGCAGCTCGAGCGGCGTATAGGGCCGCACGCCTTCGACCCGCTCGATGGTGCTCTCGACGGTGTAGAGCGGCACGATCTCGACCAGTCCGCCGATCGATACGGTGATCAGGATGAGCACCAGCATCAGGATGACGTTCTGTTCGATCTTGCTGTGGCTGAACATGGTCGTCCTCCTCACTCGGCCGGGTTCATGCCGGGGGCCACGGCCGGCGCGCCAGCCTCCTCGCGCACGTCGCCGCGCGCGGTGCGGATCAGGTTATAGACCATGACCAGCGAACCGATCAGGAACAGCACGCCGCCCAGCGCCCGGATCACGTAGAAGGGATGCATGGCCTCGACGGTCTCGATGAAGGCGTACTGCAGGAAGCCCAGGGAGTCGTAGGCCCGCCACATCAGGCCTTGCAGGATGCCCGAGACCCACATGGCCGTGATGTAGAGCACGATGCCGATGGTCGCGATCCAGAAATGCACGCTGACCAGACGCTCGGAATAAAGTCGCGCGCGCCGCCACAGCTTGGGTACCAGGAAATAGACCGCGCCGAAGGAGACGAAGGCGACCCAGCCGAGCGCGCCAGAATGCGAGTGGCCGACGGTCCAATCGGTCCAATGGCTGAGCGCGTTGACCGGCTTGACCGACATCAGCGGACCCTCGAAGGTGCTCATGCCGTAGAAGGCGACCGAGACCACGAGGAAGCGCAGCACGGGGTCTGTACGCAGTTTGTCCCAGGCCCCCGACAGGGTCATTATGCCGTTGATCATGCCGCCCCAGGACGGCATCCAGAGCATCACCGAGAAGGTCATGCCCAGGGTCTGCGCCCAATCCGGCAGGCTCGTGTAGAAAAGGTGATGGGGCCCGGCCCAGATGTAGAGGAAGATGATCGACCAGAAGTGGATGATCGACAGCCGGTAGGAGTAGACCGGCCGCTCGGCCTGCTTGGGGATGAAGTAGTACATGATCCCCAGGAAGCCGGCGGTCAGGAAGAAGCCCACCGCGTTGTGGCCGTACCACCATTGGGTCAGGGCGTCCTGCACGCCGGAGAACAGCGAGTAACTCTTGGTGCCTGTCCAGGACACCGGTAGCGACAGGCCGTTCACGATGTGCAGCATGGCGACGGTCACGATGAAGGACAGGAAGAACCAGTTCGCTACGTAGATGTGCGGTTCCTTGCGCTTCATGACGGTGCCCAGGAAGACCAGCAGGTAGACGACCCAGACCAGGGTCAGCCACAGGTCGACGTACCACTCGGGCTCGGCGTACTCGCGGCCCTGGGTGATGCCCAGGAGGTAGCCGACCCCGGCCATGACCAGGAACAGCTGGTAGCCGACGAACACGAAGCCGGCCAGCGTCTCGCCGCCGAACAGCGTGGTCCGGCCGGTGCGCTGGACCACGTAGAACGAGGTGGCGATCAGCGCGTTGCCGCCGAAGCCGAAGATCGCCCCCGAGGTATGCAGCGGCCTGACCCGGCCGAAGCTGAACCACTCCAGGTCCAGGTTGAGGACCGGATAGGCGAGTTGCAGGGCGATCAGGACGCCCACCAGAAAGGCCGCCACGCCCCAGAACATCGTCGCGATGACCAGGAGCCGGATAACGCCTTCGTTGTATGCGCTGCTGCTCGCGCTCGCTTGGTCGGTCATGCCCCCCCCAACGTCAATCGTTTCTCCGCCGGCCACGAAGCGGTCCCGCGAAGCGCATCCGCGCCGAGACACTAGGAAATTGCAGTAGATAAGGCGAACACCGCATTGATGTAGGTCAATGCCCCTCAACCGCGTTAGACTGCGATTCTGTCGCAAGAGCCGTAACCGAGATGGCAGGCGGCGCAAACAGGTCGGTGTGGGAGGGGCACATGGTGCAGACGAACGACACGCCCGGCGCGGATTCCGCTTCCGGCGGATCCGGCGCGATCATCCGGCAGGTGGGCGCGGAACAGCCCTGGACATGGCTAGCTCAGGGCTGGCGGGACCTGTGCCGCGCGCCGTCGGTGAGCCTGGTCTACGGCATCGTCTTCTCGGCGGCCGGTTTGGCTCTGACCAGCGCGATCTGGCTGATCGACGCGTTCTACCTAGTGCTGCCGCTCGCCGCCGGGTTCCTTCTGATGGGGCCGATTCTCTCGGTCGGCCTCTACGATGTCAGCCGGCGCCTCGACGCCGGCGAGGCGGTCGGCCTCGGCCGGGCCTTGACCGCCTGGCGCAGGAACGAGGCGCAGATCGCGCTCCTCGGCCTGGCGCTTGTGCTGTTCCTGATGGCGTGGATGCTGCTCGCGATGATCATCTTCGCCCTGTTCTTCAGCGACCGCCTGCCCGACCCGGCCAATTTCATTTCCGAGGTGTTCTTTTCGCTCCAGAGCATTCCCTTTCTGATCGTCGGCACCGGCGCCGGGGCCGTCCTCGCGGCGCTGGTCTTCGCGATCAGTGCGGTTTCGATCCCGATTCTGCTGGATCGCGACGTCGACGTCTTGACCGCGGTCGTCACCAGCCTCACAGCCGTGCGCCGCAATCCGGGCGCCATGGCGGTCTGGGCCGGCCTCATCGTGCTGTTCATCGGCGCCGGGTTGGTGACCGCCTATCTCGGCCTCATCGTCACCCTGCCGCTGGTCGGCCACGCGGCTTGGCACGCCTATAAGGACCTGGTGGGCTTTCCGGAGTAACCCGTCTATCGGGAGCGGCCTGCAAGGACTCGTTCCGCTTCCGAAACGACTTGTTCCGGAGTGTCGGCCGTTGCGAGATGGTGCCATGTGATTGTGCCCGGGTCCTCCTGGAGCTGGCGTCCGACCACCTCGGGAGTGGCGTCGGACGCGTCGTCCCGGCGCGCGGCGGTGCGCGCGAGCAGCACCCCGCTCGGGGCCTCGAGCCACAGGCCGGTGAAGGCGACGCCGGTTTGCCGAGCCAGGGCCTCGACCTCCAGACGGCCCTCCGGCTTCGAATAGACCGCGTCGAGCACGACGGCGTGGCCAGCCGCGAGCGCGCGTTGCGCTCGCGCGAGCAGCTCGCCGTAAATCCGCGCGCTCACCTCGGGCCGGTAGGCTTCCTGTGGCAGTTCGGTCAACTCGTCCACGCCGTGGAGCTCCTTGCGCAAGACATCGCTGCGCAAGTGCAGGGCGCCCGGCGCCGGGCCCAGGGCCGGGGCCAGCGCCCGGCCCAGGGTCGACTTGCCGCTGCCGGAAAGACCGCCGACCGCGACCAGGCGGGCCGGCGGCGGCGCCAGGTAGGCGGCTGCTGCGGCGAAGTAGGCGTGGGCCTCGTCCTCGAGGCGCTGGCGCGCGCCGTCGTCGTCCTGGCTGAGCGCCGCGCTGGCGCTCACCTTGGCGCGCACGGCGGCGCGCAGCGACAGGAACAGCGGCAGCGCGGCCAGGGCCTCGAGTTCGCCGCTGCGCTGCAGATAGCGGTTGAAGACCAGATTGGCCGCCGGACGCAGGCCACGGTGGTCCAGGTCCATGAGCAGGAAGGCGAAGTCGTAGAGCACGTCGATACAGGCGAACGCATCGTTGAACTCGATGGCGTCGAACAGGGTCGGCTGGCCGTCGATCAGGCAGACGTTGCGCAGGTGCAGGTCGCCGTGGCAGCGGCGCACCAGGCCGCGCGAACGCCGGCCCTCGAGCAGCCCGGCGACGCGCTCCAGCGCCGTGCGCGCGGCGGCGGTCAGGCGCTCGGCGCGATCCGGGTCGAACAGCTCGGGGCGCTCGGCGAACTCGCCGGCGTTCTCGTCGACCACCCAACCCAGCTCGCCGGCCTGTTGGGGGACCGGCTCGGCGCGCTCGTGAAATTCGGCGACCTCGTCGGCCAGGCGAAGGAGAAGCGCCGGCGTCAGGCGCCCGGCCTGGGCCAGGCGGTCGAACAGGCCGGCCTGATCGAAACGGCGCATGACCACGGCCCATTCGACAACCTCCCCGGCGCCGTCCAGGGTCAGACCGCCGTCGGCGCCGCGCACGATGGGGCGTGCGCCGAGGTAGATTTGCGGCGCGGTCCGTCGGTTGATCTCGATCTCCCTCTCGCAGGCCGCCCTGCGCCGGACCAGGGTCGAGAAGTCCATATAGGGATAGGCGACCGCGCGCTTGACCTTGTAGGCCAGATCGCCGGCCAGGAAGACCATGGCCGCGTGGGTGTCGATCCGCTCGACCGGCACGCCGCCGTGGGTTTTCGGCCGGGCCAGGAAGGCGGCGACCTCGCTTTGATCCGCGATCACGTGGCTTCGGCCTTTCGGCAATATCCCGTGCGCACCCGGCAAGGCTGATCCTTCCTCGAGGGTGGACCGTGCAGGCATATTGCGCGCAACGGCAACCAGTGCACTGACCTGGATCAAGAACACCGGTGGAGAAGCTGGACTTGCGGGCCGCAATCGGACCACACTCGGCCGGGGATCCACGATGCCGATCGGGGGGACATGCCGGCCTTCGAAAACTCCGAATACCAGGAGCGTATCGCCAAGACCAAGGCGAGCATGGCGGAACGGGGCGTCGAGGTCCTGCTGTCCACCAACCCGGCTAACATGTGCTATCTGACGGGCTACGACGCTTGGTCCTTCTATGTGCATCAGATGGTGGTCCTGGCCGGCGACGCGGCGCAGCCGATCTGGATCGGCCGGGGCATGGACGCCAACGCCGCCAAGGTCACGACTTTTCTCGAGGCGGAGGATATCTTCGGCTATCCCGACGACTATGTGCAATCGACGGTCAAGCACCCGATGGACTTCGTCGCGGATCTGCTCGAGGAGAAGGGCTGGGCGAGGCGCGTCCTCGGCGTCGAGATGGACAGCTACTACTTCACGGCCGCCTGTTACGAGTCGCTGCGGCGCAATTTGCCGAACGCGACCTTCAAGGACGCCACCACTCTGGTCAACTGGGTCAAGGTGATCAAGTCGCCGCGCGAGATCGAGTACATGGAGCGGGCCGCGCGGATCATCGAGTGCACCATGCAGGCCGGCATCGACGAAGTGCGCCCGGGTGTGCGCCAATGTGACGCGGCGGCGGCGATCTATCGCGCCCAGATCAGCGGCACCGAGGACTTCGGAGGCGACTACACCGGGCTCGTCCCCATGCTGCCGACCGGGATCGGCACCTCGACGCCGCACATTACCTGGAGCGACCGGCCCTTCGTCACCGGCGAGGCGACGATCTTGGAGCTGGCCGGCTGCCACCAGCGTTACCACTGCCCCATGGCCCGTACGGTCCATCTGGGCAAGCCGCCGCAGAAGCTGGCCGATACGGCCAAGGTTGTGGCCGAGGGCCTCAACACGGCGCTGGACGCGGCCAGACCCGGCGTGACCTGCGAGGAGGTCGAGGCCGCCTGGCGCGCCACCATCGCCCGGCACGGCATCGTCAAGGAGTCGCGCATCGGCTATTCGACTGGGCTCATGTACCCGCCGGATTGGGGCGAATCGACCCTGTCGCTCAGGCCGGGCGACAAGACCGTTCTGCGGCCCGGCATGACGATCCACATGATTCCCGGTGTCTGGCTCGACGACTGGGGCGTGGAAATCAGCGAATGCTTC
The DNA here is from genome assembly GCA_947258885.1 of uncultured Kiloniellales bacterium. Classification (GTDB taxonomy): domain Bacteria; phylum Pseudomonadota; class Alphaproteobacteria; order Kiloniellales; family JAKSDN01; genus CAMYKD01. The sequence continues at coordinate 31,488 of CAMYKD010000009.1, forward strand.
CGAGTTGCCGAGAGCGGCGCGCAGCGCTTCGCCGACTTTCCGCAGGACCTCGTGGTCAAGGAGTAGCCGTCCGCCCGCCGGCCGGCACGAGGTCATCGGGGGCCGCCTCGGCAAAGAGTAGCAGGCGAAATTACCCCGAGTTAACCCTGTTTTAATTGCGTCCTGAAAGACTTGCTTCAGTTTCTTGTGACAAGCGCCATTTTAGGGATTTGCCTGGGCGGGATGGCCGGCGGGTCGACCGCAATGATCCATGTTCCGTGGCCGCTCGGCCGGTGGCGCGGTCGGGGCGGCCGTTCGTAAACGTTACAGCACAAGGCCTTGGAGACGGATGGCCGGTGAAGACGACAGCCCTGAATCGCTCCTGAAACTGGCTCAGGACCGCTCGCTGCAGGGCCGCCGCTCGCTGGCGACGGCGATGAGCGATCTCTTCGCCGAGCGGGAGGCCCTGCTCAGCGAGCGCGAACACGCCCTGATGACGGACATCCTGAACAAGCTCGTCAGCGAGTTCGAGACGGAACTGCGCCAGGAGCTGGCCGAACGCCTGTCGGACTCGAAAAGCGCTCCGCGCAATCTGGTGCTGGCCTTGGCCAACGACGAGATCGTGGTGGCCCGGCCGATCCTGCTGAAGAGCGGTGTGCTGCAGGATCCGGAGCTGATCGAGATCATCCACCACCGTACGCTCGAGCATCAGCTGGCCATTGCCATGCGCACGTCGGTCAGCGAGGTCGTGTCGGACGCGCTGGTGGAGACCGGCAACACGGACGTGATCAAGACCCTGCTGCAGAACGCGAACGCGAAGATCACCGAGGCCACAATGGCCTACCTTGTCGAGGAGGCGCGGCGGGTCGACAGTTATCAGGAACCGCTGGTCCGGCGCCAGGATCTGGATCCCACGCTGGTGCGCCAGATGTATTGGCTGGTCTCCGCCGCGCTGCGCGCGCACCTCCTGGAAAACTTCGATATCGACGCGAACGACCTGGACGACCAGCTGGAGCGCGTGGTGTGGACGCTGTCCACGGATAAGAAGGCCAAGGGGGAGGAACCCTCCGCCTCGCCGGCGGCTACCCTGGCCGAGCGCCTCGACGAGGATGATGCGGCGACACCGGAACTCCTGATCCAGGTGCTGCGCCAGGGCGAGGTCGCCTTGTTCGAGTCGCTGTTCGGCCGGCTCGCGGGTCTGGCCGCACCGCGCCTGCAACGGGTCATCTACGAACCCAGCGGCCGCGACCTGGCGATAGCCTGCCGCGCCCTGGAGTTCGAGAAGTCCAACTTCAGCCTGGTCTACCTTCTGGTGCGCAGGGCCCGCCCTGGTCACGAGACCGTGCCGCCGCGCGTGGCCTCACGGCTGATCAAGTATTTTGAACGGATCGAAGCGCCGGCCGCCCAACGCGTGCTCCGGCAATGGCAACGCGATCCCAATTACCTGGATGCGATCGAACGGATCGAGGAAGGCAGGGATGGGCCGTAATACGGCCAGCTCGCCGGCCACGCGGCACCGTGCGCACGGCCCAGGGAAATTGTCCCCGTCCGTCACGGCGGCCCAGGCCGGGTCCAAGGCCGAGTCCGGCATCGTTGCGGTGCTCGATCGTGCGGCCGGCGGAGAGGCCTTGGTCCAGCATCTGCACCGGAACCTGCTCGACACGGCCCAGCCGCTCTATATCCGCGATCTCAAGGGCCGCCTCCTTTATTCCAACCCGGCCTATCAACGGATCCGGCCGGCGTTGGCTGAAGCGACGGGCGGTCTGGGCGTCGCCGAGCTTATCCGCGCGATCGAAACGCTCGGCGGCCCGATCAGGCGGGAGATTTCGGTGCCCTTGGACGGTGGCACCAGTTGCTTCCTGGCCGAGTATCAGATGGTGCGCGGCGTCGAGGGCGAACCGCTCGCCCTGATCGGCGGATTCACGCCGATCGACGAGATGAAGCGCACCCGGGAGGCCCTGAAACTCTCCGAGGACCGGTTCAACGATATCGCCCGTTTGGTGTCCGACCTGGTCTGGGAAATCGACCGCACGGCGACGATCACCTATATCTCGCCCCGCGTGAGCAAGGTCCTCGGCTATCACCCGCGCGAGCTGCTCGGAAAATCCCTCGGCACACTAAAGGTAGCTGGCGCCGCCCAGGTAGGGGCACTGAGCCGACCCGGACCGCACACCCCTTTCCGGGACGTTGAGGTCGAGCTGACCGACAAGGACGGCGTGCCCAGAACGTTCCGCGTGAGCGGGCTGCCGGTCTATTGCCATGCCACCGGCGAGTGGACCGGGTTCCGCGGCACGGCGCAGGACGTGACCAAGCTCCAGGCTCATGAGGCCGCGCTGTTCGACGCGGTCGACGCGGCCGAAGCGGCCAACCGGGCGAAAAGCGAGTTCCTGGCCAACATGAGCCACGAGCTGCGTACGCCCTTGAACGCCATCATCGGCTTCTCGGACGTCATCAAAGAGGAGCACTTCGGGCCGGTCGGCAACGGACGCTACCGGTCCTATGCCGGCGATATCCTGGCCAGCGCCCATCACCTGCTGACGCTGATCGACGACATCCTGGACGTCGCCAAGATCGAGGCCGGCAAGTTGGATCTCGACGAAGCGCCGGTCCACCCGGCCGAGCTGGGCCGCCAGGCGCTGCGCTTGGTCGCCGACCGGGCCCGGCGCGCCGGCGTCGCGCTCGAGGCGGCGCTACCCGGCGACCTGCCGCGGCTCCTGGTCGACGGGCGCAAGATGAAGCAGATCCTGCTCAACCTGCTGTCCAACGCGATCAAGTTCACGCCCAAGGGCGGCCGCGTCGAGCTCTCGGCCGGGCGCAGGGCCGACGGCGGCTTCGCCTTCGCCGTCAGCGACACCGGCATCGGCATCGCGCCCGAGGACCAAGCCACCGCGCTAGCCCCCTTCGGCCAAGTCGACAGCCAGCTCGCCCGCAAGTTCGAGGGCACCGGCCTCGGCCTGCCGCTGTCCAAGGCGCTGGCCGGGCTGCACGGCGGCACCCTGGAGCTCGAAAGCACCCCCGACACGGGCACCACCGTCACCATCCGCCTGCCGGCCGGACGGGTCGTTTCCGGTCAAAGGGAACAGGCCCAACAATAGATAGATCGGGCCTGCTTTATCAGGCATAAGCGCTCTTTCGATTCGCTTTGAGCCGTGGTCCCATGTTCCTAGTCGTACGGTCTTCCTGGGCGCTGTTCCTCGGCATCGCCATGATGATGCTGGGCAACGGGCTGCAGGCCAGCCTGCTCGGCCTGAGGGCCACGACAGAGGGATTTTCCACGGGCACCACCGGGCTCGTCATGTCGTTCTACTACCTCGGGTTCCTCGCCGGCTCGACCCTGACCCCCAAGATCGTGAAGAACGTCGGTCATGTCAGGGTGTTTTCCGCCCTGGCTTCGCTCGCTTCTACCGCGGCCCTGATCCACGCGGCCTTCGTCGAGCCCTTCACCTGGGGGGCCATGCGCTTCGTCACCGGGTTTTGCTATGCCGGACTCTACATTGTCGCCGAGAGCTGGCTTAACGACCGGGCGACCAACGAAACGCGCGGCCAACTTCTTTCCGTCTACATGCTGATGATCCTGGGCGGCGTGACCGTCGGCCAGCTTCTGCTCAACCTGGCCGACCCGAACGGCTTTCTGCTGTTCGTGCTGGCCTCCGTGCTGGTCTCGCTCGCCCTGGTCCCGGTGTCGCTCACCGCCGGGCCCGCCCCCGCCTTCGATGCACCCGCGAAGGTCGGTCTGCTCGAGCTCTACCGCATCTCCCCGCTCGGCGTGGCCGGCGCCATGGCCACCGGCATGGCTCATGGCGTGCTGTTCGCGATGGGTGCGGTCTATGCCGATCGAACCGGGCTTTCGGTTGCCCAGATCTCGTTCTTCATGGGCGCGGCCTATCTCGGCGGCATGATCTTCCAGTGGCCGATCGGCCGTCTGTCGGACCGCTTCGACCGCAGGCGGGTCATGACCGCGGTGACCCTGCTCGCGGCGATCTTCGCCGTCGCGGCCGTGTCCGTCTCGAGCATCTCGGTCGGGGCGCTCATGCTGGTCACCCTGCTGTTCGGCGGCATGACCCTGCCGATGTACTCGCTCTGCATCGCGCACACCAACGATTACCTGGAACCCGGGCAGATGGTCGCCGCCAGCGCGACCCTGGTCCTGGTCGGCGGCCTCGGCGCCAGCCTCGGCCCGCCGGCGGCGGCGGCCATGATGGCGCTCGCGGGTCCGGACGGCTTCTTCGTGGCGCTCGGCGTGATCCACGCGGCGATCGGCGGCTTCGCGCTCTACCGCATGTCGCAGCGCGCGCCCGTGCCGCTGGACGAGCAGAACCCGATGGTTCCGGTGCCGAGCGGCGCCTTGCCGGTTGCCGCCGCACTCTCGGCCAAGACCGTGCGCGATCACATGGACAGAGATCTGGCCGCGATGAGCCGCTCGCAGATGGGTCGCTGGTAACAGGCCCCGCTCGAGAGCGGGCTGCAGCCCCAGGTGGGCCATGGACGAAACGCGCGGCCACCCCCTTGCAGTTCCCGAATGGCGCCAGTCCACCCGAAGCCGCGGTCTCTATCCAGCCAAGGCGTTGCATGCTTTGCCGATCGTTCTGCGGGGAGTAGACTCCCTGGTTCCGGGGACCGGCATCGGGAAAGCCATGGCCAAGCGAAGCGACATCGACCTCGAGGCTCTCGAGGCGCGCCTCAAGGCACGCCGCGAGGAGTTGCGGCGTCTGGAGGAGGCGACCGAGGAGTCGCGCCGGCCGGTCGAGCTGGACCAGAGCCGAGTGGGCCGCCTGACGCGCATGGAGGCGCTGCAGGACCAGGCAATGTCGCTCGAGACCGAGCGGCGCCGGCAGGTCGAGCTGCAGCGTATCGACGGCGCGCTCGCCCGCATCGCCGAGGGCGACTACGGTCAGTGCGTCCACTGTGGCGAGGAGATCGCGGCGCGGCGCCTCGAGTTCGACCCGGCGGTCCCGATCTGCGTCGACTGCGCCGAGGGTTGACAGCGACCGGGCTCTGTCGGTCAGAGGCGCGGATCGACCGGCTCGCTCTCCAGGGCCAGGACGGCAAAGACACACTCGTGCACGCGGCGCAACGGCTCGCCCCGCACGAAGCGCTCGAGACCCTCGATTCCGAGCGCGAACTCCCTCAGCGCCAGCGAACGCTTCTTGCCCAGCCCCCGCTTGCGCAGGCGGGTGTTGCCGTGCACGCGTTCATATCGCCGGTCCATGCGCGACAACTCGAGGCCATACAGGTCCTCGGCTTGTTTCCGACTTTCGAGCGATGGAAGCGCGACGTGGTTGCCGCGGTGGAAGAGGTGAACAAAGACCTTGCGCAATTTCATAGCGCTGTGGCGATCTGGGACTTCAGCGGGTACAACAGCGTCACCACGAAGGTCGTACCGGAGGAAAGAGAAGGGCGAACAACGAAGTGGTTCTGGGAGTCCTTGCACTATAAGAAGGAAGTCGGAGACCTCATCCTGCTGCGAATGCTCCGGCCGGATGTCGCAGCGAAAACGGTGGCTCGGGATTTCGGCATATCGCTCAACTCCGAGTCCCTTGATTTGCACTTGGAGGCGATCCGCCGGACAGCCTGGCGATACCGAAAGAGCAACCTGTTCGAAATCGCCGATGTCGAACAGCTGTTTCGGAATACCGAGGCGGTACGTCGTTCGCTCGATTGAGCGGAGTTCGGGGCCGAAGGCGGCCGAGTCCCCGGTGCCGTTCGCGGGATGGTGGTGGGACGTGTCGTGGTCGCCGGAGCGGCCGGCGAGGCAAGTTTCAGGAGATTATCTTGAGTCGATTGGGTCACATATTTCGTCAGACACTTCTGCTGCCGGTCTTCACGACCTCCAAAACCTATTGGGACTGGCGCTACCGCCTGGGTGGGACCTCCGGCAAAGGTTCGATGGGCCACTTGGCCGAATTCAAGGCTGAAACCCTGAACGCTTTCGTCCACGACAACACGGTCGAGAGCGTGATCGAATTCGGCTGCGGCGACGGCCGCCAACTCAGCCTCGCCCGGTATCCCCGCTATCTTGGCCATGATGTTTCCCTCGCAGCCGTGAAAGCGTGCCGGAAGCGGTTCAAAGGCGATCCGAACAAGTCGTTCCTCTGTTACGATCCGGAAGACGCGCCGGGGGTCGCCAATTTCTTGCGAGCAGATCTGACGATATCGCTCGACGTTATCTATCACCTGGTGGAGGATCGAGTTTACGAGAGGTATTTGTTCGATTTGTTCACCGCGTCGCGGCGCTTCGTGATCGTCTATTCGTCGAACAAGGCAGAGGCGACAAGAGTACCGCACGTACAGCACCGTGAATTTACCCTAGACGTGGGGCGCCGCTTCGCCGATTTTCGACTCGTCCGCACCATCGAAAATCAGTATCCGAAGGACAACCTCTGCAGCTTCTTCGTTTTCGAGCGGTCCCCTGCGAAGCCATAGGGTTCTTCCTGGGATAGGCGGCCGCCTATCCGGGGGCGGTCTGCTTGTTTCGAGCCTGCACGCGCGCCCGTATCGCAAGGACGAGTGCAAACGGAACGACCGTGGTGATCGTGAGCACGCGACCCAAAGTCGCCGCAAGAAAACTGGATGTCATGGCCAAACCAACGAGGGGGCTGAGCGCTGCGGCGACCGCCTCGCGAATCCCGAGTCCGGCCGGCACGATCGAAACCGCATGTCCGACGACTCCCGAGAGGGTCAGCGCCGAGGCCTGGGCAAAGGTTGCCGGGAAGCCGAGTGCGCTCAAGCAGAAGAGCAGCTGAACCGCATCGACGGCCACCAGGACAAGCTTCACAGCCAATACGAGGAAGTAAGTACCGGTACCGGCGCGCAAGCGCCTGGCCACGACCACGGTCGCCGCCATAACGGTCAGACCGGCGGCCAGGAAAATGGCTCCTGTTATGCCCGGTGACGTATACAAGATCGCCGTACCCGCATAAGTCGCTGCGAGCCCCATCCAGACAGCGAAAACCAATAGGACTGCCGAGGCGGCACCCTTGTATCCCGCGCCCCCGGTCTTGAGGCTGGCCATTCGAACTAGCGCGCTGCCAGGCAAGGGCAACATGTTGGCCGCAGTGCCGAGGACCGTTACTTCAAGGGCTCTCCCGAAAGAGACGGGCTGGCCGACAAGGCGGCCCGTGAGCATGAAATCGATCGCGTTGAAAAAGATCGTGACCGGCACGGTGACCGCGATCACGAGCGAAACCGCGCGCCAGTCCAGGCCGGTGAAGATGTCCGGCTGTTGTCGGATCCCTGCGACAACCCCGCCGGCCAAGAGGATCACGGCAATCATGAGACTGATTTGCCGGTAGCGGGGCCGTCGAAGCTCCTTGAACTCCATGAGGTTCAGCGCCGCGGTCTTCACGGAGTCTATGTTGAATCGATGGCCCATGGTTTGCTTCAGGAGCGGACAGTCAACAGGCGGCGGTCCATGGTTCGCTCGCTATTCTACCGCACGGTGCCCTGAGAGCGTTGCGTCGCGCACCAGAGGGCTTTTCGTATTTCCGGTGTCCGGCTTTCTTAGGATCCAGATGTAGGTCGGGCACGACCAGTAGGCTACAGCGAGAATGGAGGCGCTTAGCTTCTGCTTGAGAGACCCGGGGCGGATCATGTCCGTCGCGTGATACTTGACCGGGTCGGCAATGACTTTTCGGGTGTAATCATGAACCTCGAAATTCCGGACCAGCTTCCTCAGCCCCCACAAACTCAAGTGGGTCTCATAATAACGCCCCGCTTTTCCCGCCAACCTTACATAGATATGAGCAAACCTTTTCGGGACGATGGAGAGAAGCGGTAGCCCGTAGTGGGCCTCGATGAACTTGATCCGGTTTCCGGCCGCGAAATAGCAGCATCCGCCGGGCCTCAATACGCGATGGATCTCCGCCAGCAACCGGCGTGAATCGGGGACATGCTCGTAAATGTGTGTACATGTGACGCAATCGAACGACCCTTCGTCGAATTTCAAGGCCATCGAATCCCCGCACAAGAACTCCACATCTGCCGAGCCGTGGGTCTCTGTGGCGTGGTCAACGGCATCTTTGTCGATATCGATGCCGGTTACCCTTGCGAAGGTCTCGCCGTAGGCGCGGGTCGGGAACCCGGTCGAGCGGCCGATGTCCAACAGGGTCAGCTCAGTCGGGGTCTTTCCCGTGCCGATCAGGAAATCGGTCATGACTGCAAGGGCTTTTCTGGCCTTCCGGCCTCGCCGCTCAGCGTCGTACATCGCTTCCCGGTGGGTTTCGGAAAAGCCATGCTGATAGACGTACTCGGCCATGGTTTTCTCTACGAGCGCTGGCGGCTGGAGCGGCGGCAATGCTAAAGCAACAGAGTTAACGGCGGATTAGCGCCGGTTGCACCGCAATTGCTTCGAGAACAGCTCCGAAAAGGCCTTTGCCGAAACCTCTCTGGTAAATTGCCGGCGGACGAGGCTCTCGCCGTTGCGGCGCAGGTGGGCCGCCAACTCGGAATCCCATGCGATTCTCTTGACCGCCTCCGCGATCTCCTCGGGCGCCGCCTCTTCTACCAAGAGACCGGTCTCCTCGTGGCGGACCGAGTCGACGATGCCGCCGATGCGCGTTGCGATCACGGGAATGCCCGCCAGCATCGCCTCGAGAAACGTCAACCCCTGGGCCTCCACCCATCCGTCGGAAGCCGTCCTGGATGGCCCCACGAAGATGTCGGCGGCTGCCAAGTAGGCCGGCACGTCGCTCGGCTCGACCCATCCGGTGAAGGTGACGCGTTCGGCAACGCCGAGATCCTGCGCCAGATGCTCCATGGCCGGACGGTCTGGGCCTTCGCCGACGATCGCGGCGCTCACGTCGGGCAAATCCGGCGCCAAAAGTGCAACCGCGCGGATCAGGTCGGCGACCCCCTTTTCCTCGACAACCCGGCCGACGAAAATCAGACAGGGGGCCGTTCCGCGACGGTACGTCCGCCGCAGATTCGCTTTCGGCCCGGGCGCTGTGTTGGAAACGCCCATGGGAATACGGTGAACCCCCGCCAAGTCGGGTGCGATCTCGGCGACAGCGGCGGCGGTCGCGCCGCTGTTCACTGTGACGGCGTCGGCTCGCTGTAGGGCGAATCGCTTGAAGGCATTGAGCACCCGACCGCGCAATGCGAAGACGTCGCCCCCGTGAATGGTGGCGACGTGCGGAACTCCCAACGACCCGGCGGCCAGGGCCCCGGTGAAGCCTTGCGGGAGAATCCAATGTGAATTCAGCAGGTCATACTGGCCGCTGGCAAGACGCTGCCTCAGCGCGAGCCACTCTGCGAGGACGAACGCGGGCACCTGAAGAGCCTTCGAGGGTCTCTTGCGCAGGTTCACCAGCGCGCCGCCCTGATAGCAAAGGGTTTGCAGAATCGATGGCCAGAAGTACCGAAACCGCTCTACCTCTATGCCGCCCAGGATCTCTCGTCTGCGACAGCCGGGGGCGTGCGGTGCCAGCACGCCGACCTGCCATCCGATCGCCAAGAGATCCTGGGCGAGATGCAGAACAAAGGGCGTTGTGGTATCGCCTTCCCAGCGCGGGAAGTTGGACGTGACAATTAGTACGCTGCCCCGAACCGCGGGCGCGCCGGCTGCCCTGCGGCGGACCTGCCCGGCGTGTGCTGTGTCGCGATCAGCCATTTGTGGCTTGGTCGTCACTCTGTGCGGCATCCGGTTGCGGATTTCGGGCCGCGGCGGGCTTTCGTGCCACGGCGATGACTCCCAAAGGGATCAGGGACGCTCGGTCGATTGCCGAATCCAGCATAGCGAAAAGCCACGAGAATGGCGCATTGAGCAGGAGGGCCACCGTGCCAAGGATGGGGATCCCCGTCAGCAGGCCCGGAAATATGAAGCTGGTCTGGTGGTGGAGGAACGACAGGATGCCGCCATAGGGCGCCACCTCGAGGATCTCGTACCCGGTGTCCTTCAGCAAGCTGACCAGACCTTCTTGGGTATAGCGAAAATAGTCATGGGGCAACTCATGCCGCCGACTCAGGTGCGGAACGCTTACAATAACCTTGCCGCCCGGTTTCAACACCCGGCGGAACTCCGCCACGGCCCGCCACGGCCTGGACACATGCTCGAGAACCTGTTGGCAGACTACCGTGTCGTACCGCCCGGCCGGGACCTCGGGCATTTCAGTGATGTCGCCAGTCCAGGTCGGCCGGTGCCCGCCGCGCGGCGCCAGATCGATCGACTCATAGGCCGAAGCCGTCTTGAGAATTGTTTTTGAGAAGACGCCCCGGCCGGCACCGCCATCCAGGACGCGCCCGCCGCAGTGCCGCACCATAACGGGGTTGGCTGCCTTCCATGTCGCATAGGCAGTTGCCGAGAAAATAACGAGGCGCCAATTCGCGGACCTCCCGTGAAGGTCGAGAAACCGTTCCTGATTGCGCTTGAGGAAGGGCAAGAAACCGAAGTCGTCCTTGGATGTCTTTGGCACCGCCATTCGCCTTTCCCTGGTTCTGCAACATTCGAACCTTTCGGTTCATCGTGCGGACTTGATCGTTTTGGATTTCCGCGGCTTTGCCTCCGCCGTGGCGTCCTGGGTGTCGGGCACCCACTGTCCGGCCCGGCGCTCGACCGCCGCGATCTGCGAGGCGACCTCAGTGCCTGAGGCAGCCTCCGAAGATAGCTCCGCACGCTGCGCCAGCTCCAGCCGGCGCACCTTCTCCAGGGCCATTTCGATGAGCTGTCGGTTGAAGTTCACGAGATCCGCCACCAGGCCGATCAGCAAGGTCATGAACCCGATCACGACCAGCACGCCGCCCAGGACGAGCGATTGGATGTGCCCGTCGCCCTGGCCGTTCAGGTAGAGGTAGACGAAACGCAGGATGGGCAGGGCGCCGATGAACGAAAGGACCAGACCCAGATAGAAGAACAGGCGCAGCGGCCGGTACATCGCATACATGCGCACCATCGTGACCAGCGACTGCCCGATGAAACCCGGGATGCTCTTGAACAGGCGAGACCTGCGCGTTTTGGCGTTGGTCCCGACGGGTACGGAAGTGATGGCGATCTGCTTGCGCCCGGCCTGGATCAACATCTCGATGGTGTAGCTGAACGACGAGACGATGTTGAGGTGGAGCGCCGCGTCGCGCGATATGGCACGGAAGCCGCTCACCGCATCGGGGACGTCGGTGTGCGAGAGCTGCCGGACTGCGAAGCTGCCCAGCGTTTGCAGCAGCTTCTTGCCTCGGGAGAAGTGCGCCACCTTCGCGGTCTGCCGGTCGCCCACCACGATGTCGGCCTCGCCGGCGAGAATGGGCCCAATGAGCCGCGGGATGTCGGCGCCGGCATACTGGTTGTCGCCGTCGGTGTTGACGATGATGTCGGCGCCCAGTGCCAGGCCGGCCTCGATGCCGGTACGGAAGCTGCGCGCGAGGCCCATGTTTCTCTTATGGCGGACGACGTGGTCGACACCGAGGTCCCGGGCCAGGTTGGCAGTGCCGTCGGTCGAGCCGTCGTCGATGACCAGAACCTCGACCTGGTCCACGCCCGCAATCCGGCGGGGAATGTCGGCCAGGGTTTGGCGCAGAGTCTCCGCCTCGTTGAAGCAGGGGATCTGGACGATCAGTTTCATCGGCGGGCCCTTCGGCGGCCGGGTGCAGATTACGCTTCCGGCCCGTGCTGCCGTGCTCCGGCGGTGGCCCGGGACAGGACACGATCGACCGAAAAAGTTAACGTCATTGGGTTAACAACACCTTGAAGCGCCGGCCGGCTGGCCGAGTTTGGTCGAGGCGCAAGACCAATTGGCCGGTCAGCTCCCTGGCGCCACCTCGTGCGGCACGACGACCCGCACCAGGACGCCCAGTCTGTGCTCGTGGAGCGGTTGTGTTTGCAGCGCGCGCAGGAGGTCCCGCTCCTCGACTGTCGCAGCGAATCTCCGGTCGAGCGAGAGGTAGACCGGGTGCCCAGACTCTAGGTGGTAATCGACCAGAGCTCGGAAGTCCCGGTAGTCGTCGAGACTGGGCACGGCAAGTCTCACCTGCGGTTGCTCCAGAAGGCTGAAGAAATAGCTCCCATGGGGAACGAACACTATGGAATTGGGTTCCACGAAAGGAACGATCTCGCGCGCGAACTCGACCTGCTTCTTGCGCCAGTCGTAGGCGCGCGTCGCGTCGTAGAGCAACCCGACCATCACCGCCCAGACCAGGCCGACCGCAAGGGTGGCGGAAGCGGCGCCCCGAAGGTTGGGGCCCGCCGTGGCGCCCAGATGGACGCAGGCGGCCACCAGAATGAACGTCGCGACTGCAATAACTAGCGGCACGGTGAGAAAGGCGATCTCCTGGTGTGCGATGGTCGCAAGGGATCTCGGTACGAAGATCAGGAAGCAAGCGACGGCCGCCGCGCCGGCTACCACGGCGATGCGCCGCCATGCCCGTGTCAGGTCCCGACGCAGCTCACGCCACGCGTAGGCGGTTAGAATCGAGGTGAAAGGCAGTATGGGGAGAAAGTATCGCAGGTTGAAAGCCTGCCCGCCGTGCCAGGCAAAATAGGAATAGACCCCGATGTAGGCTGCCGGCACAAGGCACAGTTGTGCGACGGCGGCGCTATCCTTGCTGCCGCGCAGGAGCGCCGACAGTGGCAAGATCAGCACGGTCAGGTAGGGACAGCTTTGCAGCAACGCCTTTTTCAGAGTGCCGCGATAGACCATCCCCCCGCCCGGGCTGCGCAAGAGGGCCGGCTCCGAAAGTCCCGGGTCGCGAATGCGTAGGTCCACGACAAGCTGATAGAGCCCGTTTGCAAACTTGGAGATGATGTGCCAGCCCAACGGTGTCAGCCCCAAGGCGACCAGGAGGAGGGCAACAATCAGGCCGGCCGACCAGCGGTGGCTCGCCAGCCACGACCGGCCCCGGGATCCTCTCGCCAGCCAGGCGGCTGCGACCACCGCAAACCCCAGAAGCACTACGGGAAGATAGGGCAAAGGACCCGAGGCGGCGCCGGATCCGGCAACCCCATAGGAGAACGGCATCGCGATGCCGAATTTCACGAGGTTCGTGACCGCCAGCAAGGCCAACCCCGGCACGGTCCCGACGCAGGCAGCGACGGCGTGCGAGGGCCGCCACGGAACTGCGAAGACGAACGGCAGCAAGACTGCGGGAAGAGCGAAGACGACATCCAGGCGCACGCCCGTGCCGAACCCTGCGACCAGACCGGCGGCCGTGGCCAGTGCCAGAGATCTGCGCGATGCCGGGGACCGAAGGGCGGTCACGGTCAGGTAAACCGCGCCGGTTACGAACAGCATGGACAGGGCGTGGGGCCAGGCAGCCTGAGAATACTGCCAGGCGAATCCGCCGAAAATGAGAAGTAAGCAGGCGTCGATCGCTAAGCCTCGGTTTTGGAACAGCGCACGCGCCATCAGGAAGCTCAGACCCACGGCAGCAATGAAGGAGACGGCATTGAGGATATAGAGGCCCTGATAGCCGGCCAGCCAGTACAGTGGGGTCGCCAGGATGGCCGTGAAGTGGGGGTATTGGGAGAACAGCCGTCCATCGTGCACGCGGAGCATCGGAAGCACGAGTTCGGGCGAGGGGAACTCCTCGTAGCCGTTCCACACGCTGAGGCTGCCGCCCGACGAAAAGCTGCGTAGCATCATGTGATAAGCGGCCTCGTCGACGCTGAAATGCCCGGCTACCACGAGAGATATCGAGGCGAACAGGGTCAGCAAGAGAACGAGAACCAAGATCGCCGATTTGATGGTGTATCTTGGGGAGGTGGTCCGAGGCGCGGCCTGCGTGGGAAATGCGGTCATCGTGATACCGATGGGTGCTGCCGCAGGCCATAGACGGTTGTTGCGCGGAGCGTCCGGCTCCCGCAGCCGCGGGCGAGAGCCACAATCTGGGGGGGATAAGGTAAATATTTGTCTAACCACTGGCGACTGCAGCCATTGCGGCGCCGGAGGCTTTCGGCGGTCGGGCCGAGCGGACCTCGGCCAAAGATGGCGCACCTCAAACACGCACGCGTTATTGGAAAATCCTCGATATGAAAAACAGTTCCTTCAGCCCCGCCTGCCCAACTGCCGCTTGCGGCCGCTCCCGGCGGGAGCGCCTCGACGTGGAACTGGGTACGCGGCCCGAGCGCGCGGATAGATGGAGCATTTGAACGCGGCCATGTTCGAGCTAACGCCCTCCGTAACAATCCTGGACAGATTGCAGGCCCGGCTCGACAAGGCCGGCCGTGGCGCCAAGGCATACTTCGCCTCTTGGCCGCGGGCGTACGATCAGGTAGAGACGTTCGGCGCGGCGAATCCGGTCAACCCTTCCCGAGCTTGCTTAGGCCGCGTTACGAGGGCTTGTCTTTCGTGATCCACGCGGTCGAGCTAGGTTGGCGAGCGCAAAGCTGATGCGCCGGACAGCGGGTCAGTTCAGGGGCCAGGGATACCCAAGAGGTCGGAGCGCATTTGGAACAGCAAGTCTATTCCCGAATGGCGGAGATCGAAGGCGCGCACTGGTGGTTCGTCGCGCGCCGCCGCATTCTGCGGGCGGCGATACGCCGCCTCGTGCCGCTGCCACCGGCCGCCCGCCTTCTCGAGGCGGGGTGCGGGACCGGCGGCAATCTCGCGATGTTGGAGGACTTCGGAGAGGTGTCGGCTTTCGAGCCCGACGCGCGGGCACGCGAGTTGGCACGCCGCAAGACGGCAATACAATTGCGTGAGGGCCGTCTTCCAGCCAAGGTTCCCTTCGAGGCGGAAACCTTCGATCTGGTGGTCGCACTGGACGTCCTGGAACACCTCGATGACGATCTGGCCGGCCTGAAGGCCCTGCGCGACAGGCTGCGCCCCGGCGGCTGGATGCTGATCACGGTGCCGGCGTATTGCTTTCTCTGGAGCCATCACGACGTCGTGCATCACCACAGGCGCCGCTACCGCAAGAAGGCGCTGGTCCGGCTGGCATTGGCGGCCGAGCTTTCCCTGGTGACGGCAACCTATTTCAATACCCTGTTGTTTCCCGTGGTGGCCGTTGTGCGCTTCGGCAAGAACCTCTTGGGTATCGAAAGCGCCGACGACAGCGATGTGCCCGCACCTCCGCTCAACGATTTGCTGGGCGCCGTGTTTGCTAGCGAGCGCCATCTGGTCGGCCGAATCGGGCTGCCCATAGGCGTGTCGATCCTGATGCTCGCGCGCAGGCCAGGACCATGAGGTCCGAGGCCGCCACCACGCCGTGTTCCGGACAAGACTCTCCACGGATGCCGTCTGTCGTGCGCATCCCGCAGGCTTGGCCGGTAGCTGGCACGATAACAGCAAGTCTTCGGGCAACCTCTCGCGCTGTGCAACGGATGCCGGGACAAAGGCACGGCCGGTTGGTCGAAAAGTCGGAGCCGGTCTCCGCCTGCAACACCCCGCCCGGGGTAGCCCGTTAACGGAAAATTCTTGCTTTGAATGGAAGTTTCTCCTGGGCGGGTCGGGGCGGCATCCCCGACCCGCCTCCGCAGGGGTCCTCAGACACGACTGCGCGCACGGCTATTTCAACCAAGCAATTCGAACACGTTCATGACCCAGAATTTCCGTTCCTTCACGGCACTTCAACGACCGCGGTTCGGACGGAACCAGATCGGCGACAGGCGCGGCGTGGCCTTACCAATGCCTATGTGGCTGTTCAGTCTTGTAGGGGTCGATTTCCGTTTGCCGCACCTCATTGTCTGCCTGGCGCTGGCCAGTACGAGTCTGGAAACGAAAAACCGGCCGTTCGTCCTCACTATTGCCAGGATAAGAGTTCCGTGTCCCTGCCGGATCTTTTCACGGGGCCTCACCAGCCGCTCGGCGCCACGCCGGCCTATGCGACGGTCGATATGCCCGACGGCGATCAGCTCGAATTGAAACATCTTGAGATAGGCATCGATCCGGTTCAAGCCGGGCAACTGAAAGATGCGAGGCCGTCGCGCGGCGCAAGGCCTTATTGGGGCAACCGGACGCGGAATTCGGACTGTTTCGCCATGTTGGACGCCGACGATCAGGACAATCCCTTTCCAGACCTCTCGATGTCGGATCACGTCGGTTCGTTTTTCGCGATTTACGCGGTTGATCGCGACCCGTCCGTCTACAACCCCTTAGGTCAGTGAAGGCAAATCCCGCCTTCGCGGCCGTGGAGCAGAGTCGGACAAAGGCGATGGTGGTCCAGATTCCGAAAGTTGCCATGACGGATCTTCGCGGCAAGGCTTTCCGCCGCCTTCCCGGGCCGGCGGCGGTGGGCTGGGCCGGTCGTGGCTGCTGGGTAAAGGCCGGACGATGAACGGCGCGCCGACTGCCTGGTCCGGTCGATCGATGGTCGGCGCGGCTCTGGATGGCCCAGGCGCCGTTCCCGTTGCTGCGGTCGTCGTCCTGGCCAGCGCCTATATCCAGTTCACGTCCCTCATCAATCACGACACGGCCTGGTTCCTCTATTCGGTCGACGCCTTTTTCGAGGGCGGGCGCCTCTACCAGGACATTTTTTTCGAAGTCAACCCACCTCTGGCCCTCTATCTGACCATCCCCCCCGTCGATATCTCGCGGGTCGCCGGGCTGTTCGCGCCCCACGTCTTTACCGCCTATGTTTTCGGGCTGATCGCGATTTCGCTTTGGCTGGTTCGCCATCTTCTGACCCGACACGCCGGCCATTCCAATTCCGTGCGGCGCGGCGTGTTGTTTTCCGCGCTGCTCACCTCATGATGATCCTCGCCCTGCCCTACATGGTTCTGGCGGCGCACCGGGCGATCAAGGGTACGTGCCGCCCGTTCGCCGCGGGTTCAATCGGCGTGTTGGCTGCGCTCGGGCTTGCGCTAAAACCCTACTTTCTCGTGCTTCCTGTCGCGCTCGAACTTTATCTCCTCTTCGCCGGCCGGCGGCTGAACGGCGTTCTGCGGCCCGAAACTTTGGGTTTGGCGGGGGCGGGACTGCTCTACGGCCTCGCCCTTGTCTGGTTCACGCCCGATTACCTGACGCGCATTGTCCCGTTCGCGCTGCAGGTATTTCACCAGGGCTTCATGAGCTCTCCGGCTGCGGCCCTGTGGCGAATGGAAACGCTGTTCCTGCCCGTGCTTCTGATCCTACACGTAGCGACGCGGCGGAACCATTCCGGCAAGGCCTTGGCGGATGTCTTCGCCCTGGCGGCGGCATCCTTCTTCCTGGCCTACCTGATGCAAATGAAGGCCTGGCCCTATCAGCTCTTCCCGACCACGGCGAGCCTGGTGCTGGCCTTGGGCGCAATCCTGTCCGGCGGTCGCAGGCAGGCGGCAGACCCGTCGCCGGCCAGCGGGTCGGGGTACATGAGCCGCGCGGCCGCGCCGGTGGCGGCCGTCATGCTCCTGACATTGGCCGGCGTGGGAGTCCTGAACGGCGGTTACCAAAGCATATACGTCGAGCACTTGGCGCCGGTCGTCCGCAAGCATGCGGCCGGGTCCGCGATCTACATATTTTCTTCGAATGTCTCGGCGGGGTTCCCGCTGGTGAACGTGACAGGGGTCCGGTGGGCGTCTAGGTTCCCGATGCAATGGCTGTTACCGGGGCTGGTGCGGCGGCGCGCGGAATTGGCACAACAGGGTGCGGCGGTCGAGCCCGAAGGACTTCGGGAGATCAGGCGCTTTGCCCTCGATGCCGTGGTGGCCGACCTGACCAAGTGGTCGCCGGAGGTTATTCTAGTCGACGTGCGCGAGGACAAACCCTATTTCGGCGGGCTTCGGTTCGACTATCTTGCGTATTTCTCCAAGGATCCGCGATTTGCGCAAATCTGGTCTCGCTATGAGTTGCTGATGGATTTCGGGACCTATCATCTCTACAAGCGCCGGCCGACGCCTCACTAAGCCTTAACCAATCTGTTACACAATTTCAGCCCGCCGCAACGCTGGGTTCGGGAGAGACTTCGCCTTGCAATCGAGAGCTCTTCACATCGACGCGCGGGGGCTTGCGGGTCGGATGGCCCGAGTCCTATGGCTGCACCGCTGGCTCCTGGCGATCATCTTCATCTATTTCGCCGCCGGATTCGCCGTGCTTGAGTACGTCGACAGGCCGGAGAGAATGTCTTTTTCTCTCTACTCCGCCATGGCGCCCAAGATGACGGGCATCTTCGCGGTCGCCTTCGCGATATTCTACCCTTTGTGTGTCATGTTATTCGTGCGGCCCGCCAACCTGCTGCGATACCTGGCCGCAGACATTTGGACCAACTGGCTGACCCTGGAACGCTTGGCCGGCGGCTGCCTGATACTCTTGCTTCTACCCCGCTTCATGTCCCTCTTCACCGTATTCAAGACCCTCATACCGATCATTAATCCCTACACCTGGGATCCACTACTAGCCGAGTGGGACAGGTTGCTGCACGGCGGCATCGATCCCTGGCAGTCGCTACAGCCCATCTTGGGCACCCCCTGGATCAGCAGCGGGATCAATTTCTTCTACCACCTTTGGATATTCGTGCTTTACGGCATCCTGCTTTGGCAGGCGTTCAGTGTCCGCGATCCGCGGTTGCGCATGCAGTTCCTTCTGACTTTTGTTCTCGTCTGGTCGCTGCTCGGCGGTCTCATGGCAACGCTGCTGTCCTCTGTCGGTCCGGTCTACTTCGGGCGCGTGACCGGACTCGAGGATCCCTTCCAGCCGCTTGTCGACTACCTCCAGGCTGCCAACGAAGTGGCGCCGATCTGGGCGCTGCAGATCCATGATTGGCTCTGGCGCTCGCATATTCTCGGGGAATACAATTTCGGCACCGGCATTTCGGCCATGCCGAGCATACACGTGGCCGCGGCCGTGCTTTTCGCCTTGCTCGGCTGGCGCGCCAATCGTCTGCTCGGTATCGCGCTGACCCTCTTCGCGCTCGTCATCATGATTGGTTCGGTCCATCTCGCCTGGCACTACGCGCTGGACGGTTACGTGGCGGCCGTCCTGACCTACGGGCTTTGGCGGGCCGCCGGGTGGCTGGTCGCGCAGGACCCGGCTTTCGATTCGGGCTGAT
Source organism: uncultured Kiloniellales bacterium (assembly GCA_947258885.1). Classification (GTDB taxonomy): domain Bacteria; phylum Pseudomonadota; class Alphaproteobacteria; order Kiloniellales; family JAKSDN01; genus CAMYKD01. The sequence continues at coordinate 50,352 of CAMYKD010000009.1, forward strand.
CCGCGGCTCAGCCGCCGGCCGCCTTGTCGAAAACCCTGGCTGCGCGAATCCCAAACCGCTAACCTCGCCATTTGCATGGCGCAGGTTGCATGAGTGAGTCGCAAAGCCTCTCAGAACTCTGCCGGCTCGGCGCCCTTGAGGCCGTCGACCTGCTGAAACGCGGCGAGGTCAGTCCGCTGGACCTGGTCGAGGCGGCGGCCCGGCGCATCGAGGCGACCGACGGGGCGCTCAATGCG
>CAMYKD010000010.1 GCA_947258885.1 uncultured Kiloniellales bacterium
GCGCGCGGCCTCGAGCTCCATGGCGTCCTCTTCGTCCTCGTCGCGCATGTCCGCCACGTCCTTGTGCCGGAACAGGGCGTTGTCGTCGAAGTTCATCTTCGCGTCCAAGGCGATCACCTCGCCGCCGCCGGTCACCACCAGCGGGTTGATCTCGACGATCGAGGCGTCGAGCTCGGCGAGCGCCCTGTACATGGCCATCAGGAACTTGACCGCCGCGCCGACCGCCTTGCCCTCAAGGCCGAGACCGAAAGCGATCTGGCGGCCGTGGAACGGCATCAGGCCCAACGTCGGGTCGATCGCCAGCTTGAGGATCTTCTCCGGCGTCGCGGCCGCGACCTCCTCGATCTCCATGCCGCCCTCTGTCGAGGCCATGACAGTGACCCGGCTGGTCACCCGGTCGATCAGCATGCCGAGGTAGAGCTCGCGTGCAATGTCGCAGCCGTCCTCGATGTAGAGGCGCTTGACCTCCTTGCCGTCCTGGCCGGTCTGCCGGGTCACGAGCACGTGGCCCAGCATCTTGCGGGCGCTCTCCTTGACCTCTTCGAGCGACCGGCAGAGCCGCACGCCGCCCGCGCCTTCCGGATCGTCGGCGAATTGTCCGGCGCCGCGGCCGCCGGCATGGATCTGAGACTTGACCACCCAAATGGGGCCGCCCAGCTCGCGCGCCGCGTTCTCCGCTTCTTCCGGGGTGAACGCAACGCCGCCGCGCGGCACCGCGACCCCATATTTCGCCAAGAGGCCCTTGGCCTGGTACTCGTGAATGTTCATGGACCGCCCATCCCTGGATCCGTCACACCCGGTCGATCACAATGACCCGCTCAAGCTTCCCCAAACAGGCCGCACTAAGCCATACGGTCAGCAGCGCGACCGCTCGCTGAGGGCGCGCGCTACTTTAGCACCCAGGAAAGGCAGCGCAACCTGGGGCTATTTCTTATTGCCCTAGCCGGCCTTCGCCAGCTTCTTGCAGATCTCGACCAGGCCTGTGACGGAATCGACCGACTTGTCGAGCATCTTCTTCTCGGCGGCGTTGAGCTGCAGTTCGACGACGCGCTCGATGCCGCCCGCGCCGATCACCGCCGGCACGCCGACATAGAGCCCCTTGACGCCGTACTCGCCCTTCAGATAGGCGGCGCAGGGCAAGACCCGTTTCTTGTCCCTGAGATAGGACTCCGTCATGGCGATGGCCGCGGCGGCCGGCGCGTAGTAGGCCGAGCCGGTCTTCATCAGGGCGACGATCTCGCCGCCGCCGCCTCGCGTGCGGTCCACGATCTCGTCGACGCGCTTGTTGCTGATCCAGCCCATCTTGACCAAGTCCGGCAAGGGAACCCCGGCGACGGTCGTGTAGCGCACCATGGGCACCATGGTGTCGCCGTGGCCGCCCAGCACGAAGGCGCTGACGTCCTCGACCGAGACGTTCAGCTCGTCGGCCAGGAAATAGCGGAAGCGCGCCGAGTCGAGCACGCCGGCCATGCCGACCACCATGTTGGTCGGCAGGCCCGAGGCCTGCTGCAGCACCCAGACCATGGCATCCAGCGGGTTGGTGATGCAGATCACGAAGGCCTTGGGGCAGTACTTCTTGATGCCCTCGCCGGCGGCCCGCATGACCTTGGAGTTGGTATCCAGCAGGTCGTCCCGGCTCATGCCCGGACGGCGCGGAATGCCGGCGGTGACGATCACCACGTCGGCGCCCTTGATCGCCGAGTAGGCGTTGGCGCCCGCCAGCTTGGCGTCGAAACCCTGGACCGGCGAGGACTGCGCGATATCCAGCGCCTTGCCCTGCGGAATTCCCTCGATAATGTCGAAGAGGGCAATGTCGCCCAGCTCTTTGAGGCCGGCCAACAGTGCCAGCGTGCCGCCGATCTGCCCCGCACCGATCAGCGCGATCTTGTTGCGTGCCATGGTGACCCTTCCTTGGGATTGTCCCGAATCTCTGGGATTGCTGCGAACTCGACGGCCGGGCGCGAGCCACAGCTCCGGCCTTAGAGTGACGCCGAATGTCCTAGCGCGATTTCGGGGAAGGGGCAAGGGAGGTGCAAGAATTCCGGTGCCCTAATCCGAGTGCTCGAGCGCGATGTACTCCTTGGAGCGCATTTCCTGCAATCGGCTCACCGTTCGTTGGAATTCAGCCGCCCCGTCACCCGTCCTATAGAGCCGCTCGGGCGGCGCTTCGGCCGACACGACCAGCTTGACCCGATGCTCGTAGAGTGCGTCGATCAGGGTCATGAAGCGGCGCGCCTCGTTGCGCCTGTCCGTATTCAGGACCGGTACATCGGCCAGGATCACGGCATGATAGCGCCCGGCGATCGCCAGGTAGTCGCCGGGCCCCAGCGGCGCCTCGCAGAGCTCGGCGAAAGAGAAGCAGGCGACGCCGCGCGCGGCGCGCGGCACGGCGAGCGTCCGCCCCTTGACCGTGATCCTGTCCGGCGCACCCGTGGCCCCCTCCGTCAGCCGCGTGAAGGCCTGCTCCATGGCCGCCGCGGCGCGCGCGCCGAGCGGCGCGTGATAGACCGAGATATCCTGCAGCCGGGCCATGCGGTAGTCGCGGCCGCTGTCGAGTTGCAGGATATCCAGGCGTTCCTTCAAGAGCGCGACGAAGGGCAGGAAGCGCTCGCGCTGCAGGCCCCCGTCGTACAGGCGGTCGGGCGGCCAGTTGGAGGTCGCGACGACCACCACGCCGCGCTCGAACAGGGAGTCGAAGAGTCGTCCCAGGATCATGGCATCGGCGATGTTGACCACGTGGAATTCGTCGAAGCAGATCAGCCAAGCCTCCTCGGACAGCGCGCCGGCCAGCTCCGGCAGCGGATCGGCCCTGTCGCCCTTGGTCGCTCGGCGCCAGGCGTGCAAACGGTCGTGCACCTCCTGCATGAAGGCGTGGAAATGGACCCGGCGCTTGACCTCCATCGGCACGCTCTCGAAGAACAGGTCCATCAGCATGGACTTGCCGGTGCCGACCCCGCCGTAGATGTAGAGCCCCTGCGGCGGATCTGCCCGCCGGCGCGCCAGGCCCAGGCGCGCCTTCCAGCCGCCACGCCCGGTCGAGAGCTCGTAGTACCTGAGCGCGTTGGCCAGGCTCTGCAGCTTCTCGACGGTCAGCTCCTGGCCGGGGTCGGGCTTCAGCTCGCCGGCGTGGCGCCGGGCGCGGTAGGCGGCGAGCGGTCCCTCCGCAATAGTCGCGTCGGTCATGGGCGGATTCGGGCAGGAACGGCGGTCACGGCGGCCTGAGTGAATAACGTGATCGCAGCCGCTGTCAACGGCGGGTCACGCCTGCCAGCCGGCCGCCGCCTCTAGGCGGGACTCGGCTTCGGCGACCAAGCGCTCGACGATCTCGCCGGCCGGCAGCACCTCGCCGATCAACCCGACCGCCTCGCCGGCGATCACGCCAGCGGTGTCGAAGTCGCCGCGCCCGGTGGCCTCGCCGTAGCGCGCGCGCTCGGCGGCGCCGGCCTCGGCCAGAGCCGTTTCGTTGCCGTGCCATCGCTCCGTGAAGGTGTTCGCCAGGCCGCGGATCCTATAGGGAGCAGGCCAGGCGAGGTCGCGCGCCATATCGAACACCGACGTCTTGACGGTATCCTCGCCACTGGCCGCCAGGATCCGCTGCTTGGCCGCGGGGTGGCCGAGCGACTCCGCCGCCGCGTAGAACCGCGTGCCGAGCAACACCCCCGCCGCACCCAGCATCAGCGCGGCGGCGAGCCCCCGGCCGTCGGCGATGCCGCCGGCCGCCGCCACGGGGACCGGCGCCACGGCATCGACCACGGCGGGCACCAGCGGCAGGGTCGCGCGCGTCGCGCCATGGCCGCCAGCCTCGCCGCCCTGGGCCACGATCACATCAGCGTCGGCAGCTGCAGCCGAACGGGCGTGGGACAAGCTTTGGACCTGGCAGATCAGCTTGGCGCCGGCCTGCTTGATCTTGGGCGCGAAGGGCGCAGGGTCGCCGAAGGACAGCATCACGGCAGCCGGGCTGCGCGCCAAGGCCAAATCCAGCAGCGCCGGCCTCTCCGCCAGGCACCAGGTGATGAAGCCGATGCCGATGCGCTGGTTGCCGGCAGCGGCGAACTCCGCCTCGATCCACTCGGCCTCGCCATAGGCGCCGCCGATCAGGCCCAGGCCGCCCGCCGCGGAAACCGCCGCCGCCAGGGCGCCGCCGCTGACCCGCGCCATGGGCGCCAGGATCACCGGATGGGGGATCTCCAGGAGCTCGGTGAGCGGAGTCTTCAGCGCCATGATCCTCTGCCCTTCCCGTTCAACGCCCGCCGGCTACGCGCAGCACCGTACCGGTCACGTAGGAGGCCGCGTCGGACAACAGCCAGAGGATCGCTTCCGCGATCTCTCGCGGGGCGGCGGCGCGGCCGAGCGGCACCTTGGGCGCATCCTCCGCAAGCCGTTCCGGCATGCCCGAGGCGGCATGGATCTCCGTGTCGACGAAGCCCGGGGCGACTGCATTGACCCGGATGCCCTCGCCGGCGACCTCCTTGGCGAGGCCGAGTGTAAAGCTGTCGACCGCGCCTTTGGCGGCGGCGTACCAGACGTACTCGCCGGGGCTGCCGATCGTGGCGGCGCCGGAGGACAGGTTGACGATGGCCCCGCCCGGCCCGCCGCGGCGCGTCGACATGCGCCGGACCGCTGCACGCGAACACCAGATCGTTCCAAGGAGGTTGACCTCGACCACGGTCCGGATGGTCTCCGAGGAAGCTTCGTCCAGGCGGTTCACCCGGCCGGCCAGACCGGCATTGTTGACCAGCGCCGTGGCTGGGCCCAGCGCGCGCCCGGCGCTCTCGAACAGGCCCTCGACCGCGTCCTCGCGCGCCACGTCCGCCTGCACTGCGATGGCCCGCGCGCCGGCACCTGCGATGTCGCGCACCACCGCCTCGGCCGCCGCCGCGTTGTTCAGGTAGTTGACGCAGACGCCGTAGCCGCGCGCCGCTGCCAGGCGCGACGTCGCCGCGCCGATCCCTCGGCTGCCACCGGTCACGATGATGGTTCCGGCCATCGGTTTGCCTTCGTGAGCCTGGCCAAACGATGGGTCTACTCGGCCGCCTGGGCGCCGCCCGCAAAGACGGCTTCCATCTCCTTGCGAACGCGCAGGGCGGCGTTGGCCGGATCGACCGCCACGTCGGCCCAGCTCAGCGGCTGGCCGGCCTTGACCGCGCGGGTCGAGGTGACCCCGTGGGCGAGGCCGATCGGCAGAACGCCGGCGGCGAGGCTGTCCTCCGCGGGCATCAGCCGACCCCAGACCGTATAGCCGCCCTCGCCGTCCAGCACCTCGCCGGCCGCAATATCGCGTTTCGCGACCGCGGCCACATCGGCGCGGAAGCCGGTCGCCGAGCCGGTCGGCTCGCCACGCAGGGCGGCCGCGAGGACCGAGATGGAGAGCTCCAGCCCGATCAGGTGATAGGGCTTGTACATGGACGCGTAACGGCCGCTCGAATCGGTCGCCAGGCCGTACTCTTGGAAACAGCGGGCGGTATAGGCCCCCGGGCCCTCGAACACGACGTACACGCCCCAGCGCAGGTCGCGCTCGACCGGGCTGCCGTCGCGCTCGAGACAGGAGACGACCTCGACCTGGCCCTTGTGGTGCAGGGTTCCGCCCTCGGCACGGGGCTTCAGCCCCTCGGCCAAGTGCTCGGCGCCGACCGGCGGAAAGGTCAGGCCCTGCGGGGCCGGGGTCAGGCCCGTGGCGTTGGCGACGGCCGCCATCTCGATCGCCGACTTGGTGCCGTCGATGAAGGAGTTGAACATCTTGGGTTTCATGCCGCCGGCCTCGGCCTGTTCCGGCGTGATCCCGTAGTAACCCCAGACGGTCTCTGGCGTCGAGGCGTGGTACTCCGGGAGGTACTTGGTACCCTTGCCGGCTGCCACGACCGAGAGGCCGCTGGCGTGCGCCCAGTCGACCATCTCGCAGATCAGCGCCGGCTGGTCGCCGTAGGCGAGCGAATAGACCAGACCGGCCGCGCGCGCTTCCTCGGCCAGCAGCGGACCGGCCAGCGCGTCGGCCTCGACGTTGACCATGACGATGTGCTTGCCGGCGCGGCAGGCGGCCTGGGCGTAGGCGATGCCGGCCGCCGGGTCGCCGGTCGACTCGATCACCACCTCCAGCCCGTCGGCGGCGATCAGCCCTTGGGCGTCCTCGGTCAGATGGGTGGAGCCGGTCTCGTAGGCCTCGGCGAAGGACCCGGCGCCGACCTGCGCCGCATCCCATCCGGTGGAGGTGCAGGCTTGGCGCGCGCGCCCCACGTCCAGGTCGGCCACCGCCATGACCTGGAGCCCCGGTATGACCCGGGCCTGGGCCAGGAACATGGAGCCGAACTTGCCGGCGCCGATCAGGCCGGCGCGCACGGGCCGGCCCTCGGCGGTGCGCTTCTGCAGCAGGGTGTAGAGGTTCATGGCCGCTTTTCCCTTTGTTCTTTCGATGTCAAATCGGGCATCGCACGTCGGGCGTATCGTCGAATTGCAGATACCATAGTTCCTCGAATCGCGCGCCGCGGCAATCCCGTACCGCGCCCCGTAACGAACCGCGGCTGCAACCGAGCGCCCTGCCAAGTGACGATGCGGACAAGATGGCCACCCGCCGCGCCAACCTGTCCGTGGTCGCTGGGGGGGCCGCACCTCCCAGGTAGACGATCCCGTGAAAATTGCTACACTGGCGAGAATGGCGAAGCACTTCACGCGTGCGGAGTGGGCCAAGGTCCACGATCTCGTCCGTCAGCGAGGGACGGCTTTCGGCCTGCCCGAACGGCGCCCGGACTCCGTGGTGATCGGCTCGTTCAACATCCGAAAGCTGGGCGCCCTGAGCAAAAAAAGCCCCGGCGCTTGGAAAATGCTCGAGCTCATCTGCCGGCGCTTCGACCTTATGGCGATTCAGGAGGTGCAGGACGACTTGGAGGGACTGATCCACCTGAGAGACAGCCTGGGCGGCCGCTACGGCATGGTGGCCTCCGACATCACCGGCAGCTATCCCGGGCAACGGCCGGCTCCTGAGCGCCTGGGCTTCCTGTTCCGCTGGGACATCGTCGAGCGGACCGAAATCGCCTCGGACATAACCTTCGACCGCGGCAGGGTGGTTTCGACGCTGTACGAGTCGCGGGCCGGGTTCAGGAAGGCCTTCGACAAATACACCAAGGACCTGGCCGCCTGGGAGATCAAGAAAGCCGAGCGCAAGGCGGCGGGCAAGCGGGCGCCGAAGAAGCCGACGCCGCATCTGCCCGAGTTCCTGACTTTCATTCGCCAGCCGAGCTGCGCCTCGTTCCGAATCCCCGGTGCCGCCGGAACGGAGCCCTACGGGTTCCTGGCGGTCAACGCGCACCTTCTCTACGGCGACTACAAGGACGAACGCCACAACGAGTTCAAGGCGCTGGTCGGTTGGCTGGTCGACCGGGCCCGCCAGGCCACGCGCATGTATCATCCGAACATCATCCTGCTGGGCGACTGCAACCTCGATTTCGACAACCCGAAGACCGACCGGGACAAGATCGACGCAGACCTGAAGGCGCTCAACAAGACGGAGCTCAGAAGCCGCAAGAGCGCCAAGCTCAACTTCCCGTTCCTGACCCGCCATCCGATCCGCGGCGAGTTCCTCAGGTCGAACGCCCGCCTGAACCAGACCTACGACCAGATCGGACTGGTGATACACGACCCGCGCCTGCCCGACCACGGACGGAACGCGCAGGCGGGCAGCGATCCGGACGGCTTCAACTACGATGTCTTCAATTTCGTCGAGCTGTTCAGCACCGCCCTTCACGGCAAGCCGTACAACGAACTGACCAAGCGCGACCGGAACGCGCTGATCAAGAAATTCGAGCACGACCTCTCCGACCACATGCCGATCTGGATCCGTCTTCCGAAGCCGTTTTGACTGGGAGCGGCTGGGCCGGTTCCTCCACTGTGGCGCGGGGGCCCGCAAGCCGCTATCTTCGGGCCCGGTCGGAACCAGGGAGAGACCGATGAACGAGGACGTGTTCAATATGGAGGTGCGCAAGTTCCTCAAGAAGGTCGGCGTCACCTCGCAGCGCGAGATCGAGACCGCAGTGCGCGAAGCGCTCGCCGCCGGAAAGCTTTCCGGAAGCGAGACCCTCAAGGCCAAGGTGCACCTCACCGTCGAGGGGCTCGACCTCGCCCACGACATCGACGGGGATATTTCGCTGAGCTGAGCCCTGCGATCGCGCTCAACCGCCGCCCGCCGGAAAGGCCGGCGGAAGCTCCATCCCCTTCTCCGCCATCACGCCGCGCAGGCGGTCGGGATAGTCTGTGATGATGCCGTCGATACCGCGCTCGATCAGCGCGGCCATGTCGGCCGGGTCGTTCACCGTATAGGGCACCACCTCGAGGCCCAGGCGCCGGGCCTCGCGCAGGTCGGCCTCGCGCAGGTCGCGGTAGAAAGGTGACCAGACTTGGCCTCCCGCCTGCTCGATCAGGCGCGGCACCGAGCCGTCGAAGGCGTCCACGTCGAGGCCGGCCGTCCATCGGGAGGCGCCGGGCCGGCCGCGTTCGATATTGTCGAGCCAGTTCTGCTCGGCCGTGAGATAGGCCGTCGCGATCTCCGGCGCCAAGTCCTGGGCCACTTTCAAGGTCCGCCAATCGAAGGACTGCACGGTCGTTCGCCCGGCCGCGCCCGCCGTCCGGACCGCGGTCACCAGCGCCGCGGCGAAGACTTCGGGCGCCGGCGACCCGGCGGGCGCGAGCGGCGAGATTTTGGTTTCGATGTTGTAGTGCATGGTGCCACCCGAAAGCGCCTCGGCACGAGCCAGAACCGCATCGAGGGACGGCACGGAGACGCCGTCCCGACCTTCTTGCTCGGGAAAGCGGCGCGCAGATTTGCTTTCGGGCCGCAGGCGGCCGACGTCGTAGCCCTGGAGCTGGGCGAACTCCAGTTCGACGAGGGCCGGGCCGGGATCCTCGAGCCAGGCGCCGTCGGGACCGCGGGTACGGTCGGGATTGAGCCGCTGGTCGTGATGCACGACGAGCACGCCGTCGCGGGTCATGCCGACGTCCATCTCCAGCGTGGTGACGCCAAGCGCGAGCGCACCCTCGAAGCCGGACAGGCTGTTCTCGGGAAAGAGGCCGCGCGCGCCGCGGTGGCCTTGCAGATCGAAGCTCGACGGCATGGTCTGGTTCCTCGCGGTGTCCCCGCGCGGCACGAGGTAACTGATCAGCGTGAGCCCGGCAAGGACCGCGGTAACGGCCAGCCAGACGCGCGAGGATCTCGAGAGTCTAGCGGGCATGCGGCGTCCTGCCGTCCTGGCGAACGGCGGGGGCCGACCGCCGGGTCATTCGGCACCATGTTCGGCGATCACGGCCAGGAAGTCCTCGCCGTAGCGGTCCAGCTTGGCCTGGCCGACGCCAGAGATGCCGGCCAGTTCCTGCAGCCGGCGCGGCCGCGCCCGGGCCATGGCGGCCAGGGTCGAGTCGTGGAAGATGACGTAAGGCGGCACCTCCTGGGCCTTGGCGAACTGCAGGCGCCGGGCGCGCAGGGCCTGGAACAGGGATTCGTCCCGCGCGTCCTCGAAGAGGACCGGCCGGCGTCCCTTGGCCGCGGCCGGGCGGCCGCGCACCGGATCGCGGCGCAGCTCGATCCGCTGCTCGCCGCGCAGCACTGGGCGCGCGTCGGGTCCGAAACGCAGGCCGCCGTGGCCCTCGACGTCGACGGCGAGCAGGCCGAGGGCGACCAGCTGGCGGAAGATCGAGCGCCATTCGGCGCGGGAAAACTCGCCGCCGATGCCGTAGGTGCTGAGCGCGTTGTGGCGGAACCTGCGCACCCGTTCGGTATCGCCACCGAGCAGCACGTCGATGACGTGCTGGGCGCCGAAGATCTGGCCGGTGCGGTAGACGCAGGACAGCGCCTTGCGGGCCGCCTCGGTGCCGTCGAAGCTGGCCGCCGGCTCGAGGCAGGTATCGCAGTTGCCGCAGGGCTCGGGCAGCGTCTCGCCGAAGTACTCGAGCAGCACCTGACGGCGGCAGCGCATAGTCTCGCAATAGCCGAGCAGGGCGTCCAGCTTCTGCCGCTCGATGCGCTTCTGCCCGTCCGGCGCAGCCGAGGTTTCGAGCAGCTGGCGCAGCTTGACCACGTCCTCCAGGCCGTAAGTCATCCAGGCCTCGGACGGCAGGCCGTCGCGCCCGGCCCGTCCCGTCTCCTGGTAGTAGGCCTCGAGGCTCTTGGGCAAGTCGAGGTGCGCGACGAAGCGCACGTCCGGCTTGTCGATGCCCATGCCGAAGGCGATGGTCGCGACCATCACCAGGCCCTCCTCCTTGAGGAAGCGCTTCTGGTGGCGGGTCCGCACCGCCTTGTCCAGGCCGGCATGGTAGGGCAGGGCGGGAACGCCGCGCTCGGAAAGCCAATGCGCCGTCTCCTCGACCTTGGCGCGGGTCATGCAGTAGACGATGCCGGACTCGCCCCGGTGCCCGCCGGCGAGGAAGGCCTCGAGCTGCGCACGCGGGTTCGCCTTGGGCTGAACCCGGAAGCGGATGTTGGGCCGGTCGAAGCCGGCGACGAAGACCGCGCCGCCGGCAAGCTCGAGGTGGCGCAGGATGTCGCGGCGGGTCGGTCCGTCGGCCGTCGCGGTGAGCGCCAGGCGCGGTACCTGCGGAAAGCGTTCGTGCAGCACCGTGAGGCGGCGGTACTCCGGCCGGAAGTCGTGGCCCCACTGAGAGACGCAGTGCGCCTCGTCGATCGCGAAGAGGGCGAGCCGGACACGGCCCAGCAGGCCCAGGAAGGACTCGGTCAGAAGCCGCTCCGGCGCGACGTAGATCAGGTCGATCTCGCCCGCCTCCAGCTCCTGCTCGGTCGCCAGCGCCTCGCCATACGCGATGCTGGAGTTGAGCGCCGCGGCCCTGATCCCGGCCTGGCGCAAGGCCTCGACCTGGTCCTGCATGAGCGCGATCAGCGGCGAGACCACGACCGCCGTGCCCGGCCGGCAGAGCGCCGGGATCTGGTAGCAGAGCGACTTGCCGCCGCCGGTCGGCATGAGCACGAGCGCGTCGCCGCCCTCGATCACATGCGCGATGATCTCCGCCTGTTCACCACGGAAGGACTCGAAACCGAAAACGTCCCGCAGGACCTCGAGGGCTTGTCGCGCCATGATTTCGGTTATAGCAAGGATCGCGGGCCGGACCCGACCGAAAAGCGACATAGCCGTTGAGCGCGCCGCGTCGATGCCGCAGGATGGTCCATCCTGTCGCCACGCTAGGAAAGAGTCCGCCATGAAGGTCGTTCAGTTCGCCCGCTACGGCGTGCCGCACGAGGTCTGCGCCTGCATAGAGGCGGAAGACCCCGGCGCGCCGGAGGCCGACGAGGTCGTGGTCGCGGTCGAGGCCGCGCCGATCAACCCCGCCGACCTGCTGATCATCGAGGGCCGATATCCGGGCCCCACCGAGTTGCCGGCGCCGCTCGGCATCGAGGGCGTGGGCCGGGTCCTCGCCGCGGGATCCGGGGTCACGGACATCGCCGAGGGCGACCGCGTCATGAGCCTGGCGCGCGCCAACTGGGCCGAGAGGATCAAGATCAAGGCGGCCCAGGCGATCAAGCTGCCCGGCGACCTGGACGTTCTGCAGGCCGCGATGATGAAGGCGAACCCGGCGACCGCCCTGCTCATGCTGCGCGACTACGTCGAGCTCGAGGCGGGCGACTGGATCATCCAGAACGCGGCCAACTCCGCCGTCGGCCAGCACGTCATCCGCCTCGCCAAGGCGCGCGGCATTCATACGGTCAACGTCGTGCGGCGCGACTCCCTGGTCGAGCCGCTCAAGGGTATCGGCGCCGACCTCGTCGTAGTGGACGGCGACGACCTGGCCGCACGGGTGCGGGACGAGGGCGCCGCCGAGGCGAAGCTGGCGATCGACGCCATCGGCGGCGAGGCGACCCTGCGGCTGGCCGACTGCCTGGCGGACGGCGGGACGGTCGTGAACTACGGATTCCTGAGCGGCCAGCCCTGCATGATCACGCCCCACCAGGCGATCGTTCACGGCATCACCCTGAAGGGCTTCTGGCTCGCCGGCCTGTTCCGCACGGCGGCGCCCGAGCAAATCCAGGCGATCTATGCCGAGGTCGCCCGCCACTTGGCCGACGGCACGCTTTCCGCCCCGGTCGAGGCGACCTACGACATCGCCGACATCAAGGATGCGCTGGCCCACGCCGAACGCGAAGGCCGCGACGGCAAGATCCTGATCACGCCCAACGGCCCGGTCGGCTGATCATTCGTTCGCGCCCCAGCGCATGGCGGCCGCCAGCTCCCGGTCGCCCGGACGCCCGCTCGCGTCCAGAGCGGCGATCACGCCCCGCCGGTCGGCGTCGGTCTTGTTCTGACTGAGCTTGGCCTTGGCCTCGAGCCGAGCGATCGGCATCTCGAAGGCGACGATGCCGCGCAGCATGCGGCGAATGTACTTCTCGTCCTGCCCAGCCACGGACCAGGGCGCCGCGAAGCCGGCTTCGTGGTCCTCCACCAGGCGCTCCTGATGCGCCTTGGTTCTAGCCGCGTCGTCGATGATCTGTGGCGACCCATAGGCGTGGACCGCCAGATAGTTCCAGGTCGGTACCGCCGGGCCGGGCCCGTACCAGTTGGGCGAGATGTAGCCATGCGGCCCCTGAAAGATAACGAGCGCCTCGCGCCCCTCGGCCTCGAGCTTGGCGAAATCCTTCCACTGCGGGTTGGCCCGCGCCATGTGGCAGAGCAGGGTGCCGTGCGGTCCAGGCTCGAGGTCGTAGAGAAAGGGCAGGTGCGTGGCCACGGGACTGCCCCCGGCGGCGGTCACCAGGAGCGCGAAGCTGTGCTCGCGCATGATCCGGCGGGCTTCGGCCTCGTCGGCCACGGCGAAAGCCTCGGGGATATACATGGCTCTGCCCTCCCTGAAGGTGCGCTCGGCCGCCGGATCGTTTCGACGGTCGGTCGCTACCTGCCTGCCGCGCCGCGCCGCTACCCCCTTCTTTCGAGCATCAGCTTCTTGAGCTCGGCGATGGCCTTGCCCGGGTTGAGGTTCTTGGGGCAGGTGCGGGTGCAGTTCATGATGGTGTGGCAGCGGTAGAGCCGGAAGGGGTCCTCCAGCTCGTCCAGGCGCTCGCCCGCGGCCTCGTCGCGGGAATCCGCGATCCAGCGGTAGGCCTGGAGCAGGACGGCCGGGCCCAGGTAGCGATCGCCGTTCCACCAGTAGCTGGGGCAGGAGGTCGAGCAGGAGAAGCAGAGGATGCACTCCCACAGGCCGTCCAGCCTGGCGCGCTCCTCGGGCGACTGCGGGCGCTCGCGCTCGGGCGCCGGGGTCTCGGCCTTGAGCCAGGGCTCGATCGCGGTGTACTGGGCGTAGGCTTGGTTGAGGTCCGGCACCAGGTCCTTGACCACCGGCTGGTGCGGCAGCGGATAGACCTTCACGTCGCCCTTCATGTCGCTGAGGTACTTGGTGCAGGCGAGCGTGTTGGTGCCGTCGATGTTCATGGCGCAGGAGCCGCAGACCCCCTCGCGGCAAGAGCGCCGGAAGGTCAGCGTGGCGTCGACCTCGTCCTTGATCTTGATCAGCGCGTCCAGGACCATCGGCCCGCAGTCGTCCAGGTCGAGGTGATAGGTGTCGAGGCGCGGGTTATCGCCGGAATCCGGGTCCCAGCGGTAGATCTTGAAGGCCTTGACGGTCTTGGCGCCGTCGGGCGTGGGCCAAACCTTGCCCGGCTTGATCCTGGAGTTCTTGGGCAGCGCGAATTCGACCATGTCGGTTCAGGTCCGTTTCCAAATCAAGCGGCGGCGACCGCCTCGATCTCCAACAGCCATTGGGATTCGAGGGTCTCGGCAATCATGACGGTCAAGGCGGGCCGGCAGTCCCGCAGCACGTCCTGGCGAATGCGGCTGTTGGCGTCAACCTGGGTTTTCGAAGTCAGGAACGTGGTGACCTTCACTAGGTTTCCGAACCCCATGCCGCCCGCGGCAAGAATCTTGCGAATGTTGTCCCAGACCGCCCGGCACTGCGACTCGAAATCCTCAGGCACGGCGCCGTCGGCGGTCTCCGGGATCTGGCCGCTGATGAACAACAGCTTTCGGCCCTCAGGCACGAGCCAACCGTGACTGTACCCGCCCAGCGGCGGCGTGACATCGTGTGGCGTGACGGGGGAACCGACCATGCGCAAACCTCAAATCGCGGCCCTCAATAGACCCGGGCCTTGGGCGGGAAGGACTGCACCTCGTTGCTCATCGGCTGCAGGTGGACCGGCCGGTAGTCGATGGTCACCTTGCCGGCCTCGTCGCACCACAGCAGGCTGTGCTTCATCCAGGTCTCGTCGTCGCGCTCGGGGAAGTCCTCGCGGGCGTGCCCGCCGCGGCTCTCCTCGCGATTGAGCGCCCCGTTTATGGTCACCGTCGCCTGATAGATCAGGTTGTCGAACTCCAGGGTCTCGACCAGGTCCGAGTTCCAGATCAGCGAGCGGTCGCTGACCCCGATGTCCTGGCGCTTGGCCCAGGTCTCGGCCAGCCGGTCCACGCCCTCCTGCAGCACCTCGCCGGTGCGGAACACGGCGCAGTGGTTCTGCATGATCCTCTGCATCTCGAGGCGCAGCCGGGCGGTCGGGATCTCGCCTTTGGCGTGGCGCGCCTTGTCGAGCCGGGCGAGCGCCGGCTCGTCCGCGTCGAGCGGCAACGGCGGGTGCGGCTCCCGGGGTTTCAGGGTCTGGGCGCAGTGCCGGCCCGCACTGCGGCCGAAGACCACCAGGTCGAGCAGCGAGTTGGAGCCCAGGCGGTTGGCGCCGTGCACCGAGACGCAGGCCGCCTCGCCGATCGCCATGAGGCCGGGCACCGCGGACTCCGGATCGCCGTTCTCGAGCCGGACGGCCTCGCCGGTATAAAGCGCCGGGATGCCGCCCATGTTGTAGTGCACCGTCGGCAGCACCGGCATCGGTTCCTTGGTCACGTCGACGCCGGCGAAGATGCGCGCGGTCTCCGAGATGCCCGGCAGGCGCTGGTGCACCATGTCGGGGTCCAGGTGCTCGATGTGCAGGTGGATGTGGTCCTTGGCGGGGCCCGCGCCCCGGCCCTCGCGGATCTCCAGGGACATGGCGCGGCTGACCACGTCGCGGCTGGCCAAGTCCTTGGCGCTGGGCGCATAGCGCTCCATGAAGCGCTCGCCTTCCGAGTTTGTCAGGTAACCGCCCTCGCCGCGCACCCCCTCGGTGATCAAGCAGCCGGCGCTGTAGATGCCGGTCGGGTGGAACTGCACGAACTCCATGTCCTGCAGCGGCAGGCCGGCGCGCAGCACCATGGCGTTGCCGTCGCCGGTCTGGGTGTGGGCGCCGGTGCAGGAGAAATAGGCCCGGCCGTAGCCGCCGGTGGCCAAAATCGTCGTGTGGCCGAGGAAGCGGTGGATCGTGCCGTCGTCCAGGTTCCAGGCGACCACGCCGCGGCAGGCGCCGTCGTCCATCATCAGGTCGATGGCGAAATACTCGATGAAGAACTCCGCCCGGTTCTTCAGACTCTGCTGATAGAGCGTGTGCAGCATGGCGTGGCCGGTCCGGTCGGCCGCGGCGCAGGTGCGGTGCGCGATGCCCTCGCCGAAGCGCGTGGTCATGCCGCCGAAGGGCCGCTGGTAGATCTTGCCCTCGGGCGTGCGGCTGAACGGCACGCCGTAGTGCTCGAGCTCGACGATCGCCGGGATCGCCTCGCGGGTCATGTACTCGATCGCGTCCTGGTCGCCCAGCCAGTCCGAGCCCTTGACCGTGTCGTACATGTGCCAGCGCCAGTCGTCCTCGCCCATGTTGCCGAGCGCGGCCGAGACGCCGCCCTGGGCCGCCACTGTGTGGCTGCGTGTCGGAAATACCTTGGTGATGCAGGCGGTCTTCAGGCCCGCCTCGGCCAGCCCCAGGGTCGCCCGCAGGCCGGCCCCGCCGGCGCCGACGACGACGACGTCATAGGTGTGGTCGATGATCTCGTAGGCCGTGGTCATGGAGTCACACCCTGAACAGCAGCAGCAGGACCGAAAGCAGGCCGGTCAGCCCGAGCACGATGGCGGCCGTCTGGACCACCAGAATGGCGGTGAACTTCACGCCCTTGCGCGGCACGTAGTCCTCGATCACCTCCTGGAGCCCCCGGGCGCCGTGATAGAAGACGGCGACGATCAGCAGGATCAGCAGGCCGGCGACCAGAGGGGAGGCGGCCCAGGCCCGCACGGTCTCGTAGCCGGCGCCGGTCATGACCGCGACGGAGGCGGCGAACCACAGGGTGAGCGGGACCAAGGCCAGGGCGGAGAAGCGCAGCCCCCACCAGTGGCCCGCGCCCTCCTTGGCGGAGCCCAGGCCGCGCACCCGGCCGAGCGGCGAGCGCCGGCTCACCAGGCGCCGCTCCGCATGGCAT
This sequence comes from uncultured Kiloniellales bacterium, assembly GCA_947258885.1. Taxonomy (GTDB): domain Bacteria; phylum Pseudomonadota; class Alphaproteobacteria; order Kiloniellales; family JAKSDN01; genus CAMYKD01. The sequence continues at coordinate 16,305 of CAMYKD010000010.1, forward strand.
AGGCCAGGGCCCAGCTGCCCAGGGTCAGCGCGCAGGCGGCGATCACCATCAGCCAGCCGGAGCGGTACAGGTCGGGCAGCTCGAGGCCGTAGCCGGCGTCCCAGAAGAGGTGCCGTATGCCGTTGCAGAGGTGATAGAAGAGCGCGAATGACCAGCCGAGCAGCAGCAGGCGGCCGATGATGGAGCCGATCAGGGCCTGCGCCGTGGCGAAGGCCTCGGGCCCGGCCGCGGCGGCGGCGAGCCAGTAGACCAGCAGCAACGTCCCCGGCGTCAGCGCCACGCCCGTCATACGGTGCAGGAACGAAAGGACCGAGGTCAACTGCGGCCGGTAGACCTGCAGGTGAGGCGACAGGGGCCGGTTATCGCTGGACATGAACCCGCCTTCCCCCAGAGGGCCTTTCGAGCCCCCGTCGATACGGATGGCCGCAGAAAGATGCGAACCCGATTGACTTGGATCATTTAGCCTCCGTGACCGGAGGAGTCAACGACACCGGCCCGCCCAAAAGCCGATCTCTTACTGCATCGCAATATGACCCCCATGAAGTAGCAGGCGAATACGCACAACCCCCAACCGATAGGGGTATGGCTAGGGGTAAGGATTGTGCGGTGCAAAAATGTGGATAAGGCTGTGGAGAAGCTCGCGCAACTTTGTGAAATATGATCCAAGTTATGCACAAGAAAATTACTTTGGAACGAGATTCCATATTGCCCGGAAACGGCTGCTCGGCGACCCTGTCCGGGCACGCGAAAGCGCCGGGATGCTGGCAATGCGCGAGCCGCCCGCGAAGGCGGGCTTCGTGACGGGCTTTGGCCCGGAGCGGCGTCCGGTCGGAGCGACGGCGGGTCACGCGGAGACGGACCCCGGGGACCGCGGATCTCCTCACGGAGGACCGTGGTTCGGCGAGGCCGGCGGGTCCATTTCGGTGGACGCGGGTCTGGCCCGGAGGGTCTACCCCGGGCCCATGCCCAGACCGTCGGCCCGGAAGGCGACTGCCGGGCATTCCCGCCCTTGGCCTTCCGGTGGATCCCGCCCTCCGCCCTGCGCGGGAGAGGCGGGCCGGTCGGACGAGAGGCCCTTTCGGGGGTCTCAAGGAGGCCGGATGTTTCCGGGACCTTCGGGATCCCACCAAGTCCTTCGGGGTCTTGGCGGCGGTCCTCCGGGTTCCGAGGAGTTCCTCGGGTTCGACGGCAGATCCTTTGGGACCGTGCCGGAGAACATGAGGACTTCAGGGGAAATCCTCGGATTTCCGCGGAAGCATCGGGTGCCTCCCGCCGGGGCCCTCCAGCCCAGGCGGCTCGGTCGACGGAGCGTTCGAGATCGTTGCGGCGAAGCCTGCCTTCGCGCCGATGGTCCGAGCGCCACCGGAGAGGTTCGAGGGTCGCCCGGCGGAGCCGACCGGTGGGTCGCGGCTTCCGGGAGGTTCGCCTCGCGAGGTCGCCGTCCCCGCCACCGACGTGGGTCCTGCCGGGGCCGTGGTCGGGCGGAGGACGCAAAAAAGACCCCGCCGCCTTCCTGTGCGGGAGCCCTCACCGGCTCCATGAGGCGTCGGGGTCCGTGTCCTCCAGGGCACTGTCGAGAGAGTAATCTCTCGAACCCGGCGCCTCATTTCTTATGGGCCCGGGCTCCGATTGTCAACCAAGTTTTGTGGTTGGCCTGCGAGAATCACTACATGTAGGGCCCATTAGGACGAAGACGGCGACAAAGGTGCCAACCACCAGCGGCGCGGCAAGAGCACTGTGTAGTCGAGGTCCAACACCACGGCCGGATCGTATCTGCCTTCGGAGTCCTTGTAGGGAAAATCCTCGCAGGCTTGGTCCTTTGTCGCGACAGTGCGCAGGCGCAGCGCGCCGACGTCGTTGCGATCGGTCAATTCGACCTTCTCGAGAACTTCGGACCAAGCATAGATCGTGTCGCCAGCGAAGCTGGGGGCGGTATGAGCGCCACCGTTGATCGCGGCGGTCCGAAAGGCGCCGGAGAGGCCGTTGAAGCTCAGTGCGCGGGCGATCGAGATGATGTGTCCGCCATAGACGATACGCCGACCGAATCGGCCCTCCTTTTCGACATGCTGGTTGAAGTGGACTCGCGCCGTGTTGTGGTAGAGGCGTGTCGCCATCTGGTGCTCGGCCTCTTCGATGGTCATGCCGTCGAGGTGGTCGATCCGATCGCCCGGCGTGTGAGCTTCCCAATACCCGCCGTGCAGGTGATCGACGTTCTGCGCCGTGACCTTGACCCCCTCCGGCACTTCTAGGTTCTCGAACGCCACCTGGTCCGGCAGCGTCGGGACCTCCGGCGGGGCGACCGGGGCCTTCGGTTCGCGCTTCCTGACCATGACCCAGCGCACGTAGCCGAGCACCCGTCCGCCGCCCTCCTTGAAGCCTTCGGTGCGCACGTAGACGACGCCGGTCTTGCGGTTCGAGTTCTCCTTGAGACCGATCACCGTGCTCATCGCGTACAAGGTCTCCCCTGGATATACCGGCGCAAGGAAGCGGCAGTCGGCGTAGCCCAGGTTGGCGACCGCGTTCAACGAGACGCCTGATACGCTCTGGCCGAACACGATATGAAACACCAGAAGGTCGTCGAGCGGCGCGCGTTGGTAACCGAGCGCTTGGGCGGCCGGCGTGGATGAGTGGATGGCAAAGCGGCTACCATAGAGTGCCGTATAGAGCGCGCAGTCGCCCTCGGTCACTGTTCGCGGCGGCCCGTGGGGAATCGTCTCCCCAAGACTGAAATCCTCGAAAAAGCGGCCCCGGTAGGTTCCAGTCACGACGCTGCTGAGTCCAGCTCTTCGATGGCATCGGCCAGCGCGACCAGCCGTTGCGCGCTCGCCACGTGGAGGTTCTCGATCAGCTTGCCGTCGACCACCACCACGCCCTGGCCTTCGGCGGCGGCGGCCGCGTGGGCCTCGATAATCTTGTGCGACCAGGCGACCTCCTCCGGCGAGGGCGCGAAGACCTCGTTGGACTTGGCGACCTGCTTCGGGTGAATGAGCGTCTTGCCGTCGAAGCCGAGCTCCTGACCCTGGAGGCAGGCCTCGGCGAAACCCTCGTCGTCCTGCAAATCGAGGTGCACGCCGTCGACGATGGCCAAGCCGAAGGCGCGCGCGGCGAGCAGGCAGAGGCCGAGCGAAGTGAGCACCGGCAGGCGCGCGTCCGTGTGGCTGGCCTGCAGCTCCTTGACCAGGTCCGAGGTGCCCATGACCAGACAGGACAGCCGCTTGCTGGCCGAGGCGACCGCTTCGGCATGGAGCATGCCGAGCGGCGTTTCCATCATGCACATGATGTCCATGTCGTCCGGCGCGCCGGCCCCGACCATCTGCATTTCGAGATCGTGGACCATGGCCGCGCTCTCCACCTTGGGCAGGAGGACCGCGTCGGCACCAGAGGTCGCGACAGCCGTAAGATCCTCGTGGCCCCAGGGCGAATCGAGCGGGTTGATGCGCACGATCAGCTCGCGCTTGCCGTAGCCGCCGGCCGCGACCGCCTCGACGACCTGCTGGCGCGCCAGCTCCTTGGCGTCGGGGGCGACCGCGTCCTCGAAGTCGAGGATCAGCGCATCGGCCGGCAGGCCGCGCGCCTTTTCGAGAGCGCGCACGTTGGAGCCGGGCATATAGAGAACGGAACGGCGCGGCCGGGCGGCTTTGTCCATGGCCTCTCTCCCCTTGTTCCTGCCTTGGGATCCGGCCGCGGACTATAAACGCTGGACCGCCTGTGGCAAAGTGCGGCGGTCACAGCCGGGGCCCACATTTTCTATCCATGTCCATTCTCTCGATCCAGTCGCACGTCGCCTACGGACATGTCGGCAATGCTGCGGCGGCCTTCCCCTTGCAGCGCCTCGGATTCGAGGTCTGGCGGGTCAACACCGTGCAGTTCTCCAACCACACCGGCTATCCCTCATGGCGCGGCCAGGTGTTTGAGGCCACCCACGTCGCCGAGCTGGTCGCGGGTATGGCCGAGCGCGGCGTGCTGGGCGGCTGCGACGCAGTGCTCTCGGGCTATATGGGCGACGCCGGGCTGGGCGCCGTGATCCTCGATGCGGTGGCCCGGGTGCGCGCGGAGAACCCCGCAGCGCTCTATGCCTGCGACCCGGTCATGGGCGACGTCGCGCGGGGGGTCTTCGTGCGCCCGGACATCCCGACCTTCATGCTCGAGCGGGCCGTGCCCGCGGCCGACATCATCACCCCCAACCAGTTCGAGCTGGAGCTGCTCACGGGCGTCGAGGTGAGCAGTCTCGCGCACGCCGTGGCCGCCGCGCGCCACGCCCTCGCGCTCGGCCCCAAGGTCGTACTGGTCACGAGCCTGAAGCACGACGCGACGGCGGCGGACGAGATCGAGATGCTGGCGGTGACGGAGCAGGCGGCCTCGCGGGTGGTGACGCCCTTCTTCCACATGGATCCGGCGCCCAACGGCGCCGGCGACGCGCTCGCGGCTCTCTTCCTCGCGTTCTACCTGAAGGAAGGCGGGTCGACCGAAGCGGTGCCCGGGGCGCTCGGTCAAGCCGCCGCCGCCATCTTCGCGGTGATCGCCGCAACCCGGCGGGCCGGTACCCGCGAGCTGCAGCTAATCGCCGCCCAGGACGAGTTCGCCCGACCGGCGCGGCGCTTTCCCGTCGCGCAGGTGACCTGATCAAGCCTGGCCCGTCTCGGCCTCGGCGTCCTGGGCGAAGAGCTCCTCCAGCTCCTCGGCCGCTTCCTTGGCGAGATCGATCATCTTCTGTTCGTCGTCGTGCAGGCCGTAGTGGGCGTAGAGCCGGCGTTCGTCATGCTCGCGAAACCTCTTGACTACCCTGTCCGCCTCGTAGTCGGGGAGCCCCAGGCCCTCGAGCACGGACCGCGCGATGTCGAGGCTCGAAAGAAAGGTCTCGCGTTGCAAGACGGTAACGCCCAGGTCCATCAGCTGGTAAGCGTGTTTGCGGTTTCGCGCACGGGCATAGATCTTCAGGTCCGGAAAGTGCTTGCGCACGGTTTCCGCGGTGCGGAGGGAGGCCTCGACCTCGTCGACGGCGAGCACGAAGGCGACCGCCTGCTCGGCCTTGGCCGCGCGCAGCAGGTCGAGGCGCGATGGGTCGCCGTAATAGATCTTGTTGCCGTAGCGCTTGACGAAATCGACCTGCTCCTGGCTGGCCTCGAGTGCCGTGAAGCCGATCCGCTTTGCGCGCAGGATGCGCGCGACGATCTGCCCGAAACGCCCGAAACCGGCGATGATAACTTGATTCTCCTCGCCCGAAGGGGTCTCGAATTCGTCCCCGTCGGTCTTCTTCCGGCCCGGCAACAGCTTCTCGTCGGCCATGACGAGCAGCGGCGTGACCACCATGGACAGGATCACGACCAGGATGAGCAGCTTCACAAGATCGCGTTCCATGACCTGGGAGGCGACGGCCAGACCGAGGATCACGAATGCGAATTCGCCCCCTTGCGACAGCGCGACCGCAAGCTTGCCTGCCGCCCGGCTGCCGTGCCCGGCCGCCTTGGCGACTCCGAAGAGCACCAACGCCTTGAGCAGGACGAGCGCGACAACCAGGGCGCCCACCTCGAGCGGCTTGTCCAGAAGCAAGCCGAAGTCGACCGCCATACCGACGGCGATAAAGAACAGGCCGAGCAGCAGGCCCTTGAAGGGCTCGATATTCGCCTCCAGTTCGTGGCGAAACTCGGAGTCGGCGAGCAGCACGCCGGCCAGGAAGGCGCCCAACGCCATGGACAGGCCCGCCAGCTCCATCAGCAACGCCATGCCGATCACGGTCAAGAGGGCCATGGCGGTAAAGACTTCGCGGACCCGTGTGCGGGCGGCTATGCGGAAGGCATGGCGCAGCAGGAAGTGACCGCCGACCACCACGCCGGTCAAGACCGCCGCCACCTTGAGCACGGAGAGCAGGGCGCCGCCTCCGGCCACGCCCTCCGGTGCCACGCCGAGCAGCGGCACCAGGGCCAGGATGGGGATCACGGCCAAGTCCTGGAACAGCAGGATGGAGAAGGCCGCGCGGCCATGCCGGGTGGTCAGCTGGCTGCGCTCCGCCAGGATCTGCAGGGCGAAAGCGGTGGACGAGAGCGCCAACGCCAGCCCAGCGACCACCGAGGCCACGAACGGCAAGCCCAATGCCGCGCCGCCAAGGGCCAGGAGGGTGGCGGTGAGGAGAACCTGCGCACCGCCCAATCCGAAGATCGATTTGCGCATGACCCACAGCCGGCCGGGCTGCAACTCGAGACCGATGACAAACAGCAGCAAGACGACGCCGAACTCGGCGAAATGGAGGATCGCCTCGACATCGTGTATCAGGCCGAGGACCGAGGGCCCGATCGCCGCACCCGCCGCCAGGTAGCCGAGCACGGAGCCGAGCCCCGCGCGCTTGGAAAGCGGCACGGCCAGCACCGCCGCGCCCAAAAAGATCGCCGTTTGCCCCAAGAGTGACATGGTCCGCCAAGCCCTCCGTTCCGTTGTCCGCCGATCGCCCGGTTCGCCGCGCCCCCGAGAGCGCCATCGCTCTTCATTCTTCATATAGCAAAGATGCCGCGACGCCTGCTGAAACGACTGACGCCTTCCTGCGAGGACGCGCCGGCCGAAACCTGTTACCCTCCCGGCCGTGCAAGCGGGAAGGATGATCATGACCGTTGCCGCGCGCGGCTTTTTGGACCTCGTGGCCGATCTGCGGTCGGTCGCCGACCGCGATGCCTCTGGCGTCACGGACCCGATCGCGCTGCCTGCGGTGCCCGGCGGATACCTGCTGCTGGCCCGACTCGCGACCGCGCTGCCCCTGGAGGTCGCCGGGCTGCCCGCGGCGACGCTGCCGGCGGACTGGTACGTCTACGCCGGCAGCGCCCGCGGCCCCGGCGGCATCCGGGCCCGAGCGGGGCGGCACCTGCGGCGGGGCAAGCGGCCGCACTGGCATGTCGACTATTTGACCGAGGCAGCGGCGGACCTCTGGGTCTTCGCCGTTCCGGGCGGGAGGGAGTGCGACCTGCTGCGCGGGCTCCTGGCGCGGCCCGCTTTCGACACTGCCCTCGCCGGGTTCGGCAGCAGCGACTGCCGCCTCTGCGTCAGTCACCTGCTGGCCGTACGCCCGGGCGATGTCCGACAGGATCGGCACCGCCCGGAACCTGGCCGCCGCCGCACGGGCGCTCAGTTCAAATAGTCGCTGGTCAGCTTCTCGGCGATCTGTACGGCGTTCAGGGCCGCGCCCTTGCGCAGGTTGTCCGCGACCACCCAGAGCGACAGGCCGTTCTCGACCGTCGGGTCGCTGCGGATACGGCTGACGAAGACCGCGTCCTCGCCGGCGCATTCGGCCGGGGTGACGTAACCCTCGTCGACCCGGTGGTCGATCACCGTGACGCCAGGCTGGTTGCGCAGCGCCTGGCGCGCCCCGTCCTCGTCGATCGGGTTTTCGAACTCGAGGTTGACCGCCTCGGCGTGGCCGATGAAGACCGGCACCCGCACGCAGGTCGCGCTGACCAGGATCGAGGGGTCGAGGATCTTCTTGGTCTCGACCACCATCTTCCACTCTTCCTTGGTCGCGCCGTCCTCCATGAAGACGTCGATCTGGGGGATCACGTTGAAGGCGATCTGCTTGGTGAACTGTTCAGGCCTGATCGGTTCGTTGACGTAAATGCCGCGGGTCTGGTTGAACAGCTCGTCCATGGCGTCCTTGCCGGCGCCTGAGGTCGACTGGTAGGTCGCCACGACGACCCGGCGGATGCGGGCCAACTCGTGCAGCGGCTTCAGCGCGAGCACCATCTGGATCGTCGAGCAGTTCGGGTTGGCGATGATGTGGCGCCGGGTGTAGCCGGCGATATCGTCCGGGTTGACCTCGGGCACGATCAGCGGCACGTCCGGGTCCATGCGGAACTGCGAGGTGTTGTCGATCACCACGGCGCCGGCCCGGGCCGCGCGCGGCGATTGCTCCGCCGAGACCTTGGCGCCCGGCGAGGAGAGCACGATGTCCGTGCCCTTGAAGTCGAAGCTGGAAAGATCCTGGACCTTCAGCACGTCGTCCTCGCCGAAAGAGACCTCTACGCCGGCCGAACGCTCGGAGGCCAGCGCCACCACGTCGTCGGCCGGGAACGCGCGCTCGACGAGTGTGGTCAGAATTTCACGCCCGACGGCGCCCGTGGCGCCGGCAACGGCCACCCTGTAACCCATGGAATCCGTCCGCCTGATCGTCAAAAGTACATAGATGAGAGCGGCATGAGTTACGCCGCCCGGCGAATTATTGCAAGGAAAGACGGAGACGGCGTTGCGGCCGTATCGGGCGGAAGACGACGCACCACAGACCCTACCGATCCGGGTCGACGTGTGCGGTCCCCGCCGGCGACCGTGACAAAGGCCCCCGCTGGGAGGCCTTTGCCGTTTCGTCCCTTGAGCGGGATTCGTCAGTTCGAGCTGCTCTCGACCTTCGGCGTCTGAGGCGTGCTCTGTCCCGCCCGTTCGGCCTGGGCAACTTCCAGGCTGTCCTGCGTCTGCGCGGTGGTGGTCGCGTGGCCGCACCCGCCTTCTGCCCAGGCCGGCGCGGCTAGAACGCTCAAGGTGAAGGCAACGACCGTAAATGATTTGAGCATAGTCCACCCCTTTGCAACCATGGCATGCGAGAAGCCTAAACCGACTGCGAACTGTTCTCAAGACAATTAATCGTGAAGCCAGCCTAAGGCACCGCACGGAGTAAGAAAAGGACCGCCTGTCTGCGACAGGCGGTCCTAGATTGGAGCTTTCCGTAACATAGAGATCACTTGAAGCTGCTCTCCCCTCCAGGCCGCGCAGGCGAGGGGCTGCTCGCCAGATCGATCCGCGCGACTTCGGTGCTCGTGGCGCCGATGGGCTGCGCCCTGGATCCGCGGCCGCCGCCGGCCAGGGCCGGCGCCCCGGGAGTCAAAGCGGTTCCGGAGCCGAATATGATAATCGCCGAGTGGTTATTCACGTTCTCTCACCCACCTGAACTGAAGAGCAAGACAAGGTAGGCATATGTACTAGGGCCTGTCTAATCAACGCTGCGTGAGGTCGCCGCGAGGTCGGGTCCCAGGGGTCCCGGACGCTAATCCGCCAGCTTGTCCAACTCGCGCAGGACCGAATCGCCCATCGCGGTGGTCGAGACGGTCTCCGCACCCTCCTGGCTGATGTCGGCCGTCCGCAGGCCGCCGGCGAGCACGTTCTCGACCGCCCGATCGAGCAGGTCCGCGCCCTCGCCCTGGTCGAAGGAATAGCGCAGCATCATGGAGAAGCTGAGGACGCAGGCCAGGGGGTTGGCCAGGTCCTGGCCGGCGATGTCGGGCGCGCTGCCGTGGACCGGCTCGTAGAGCGCCTTGCGCCGGCCGCTCGCGTCCGCGGTGCCCAGCGAGGCCGAGGGCAGCATGCCGAGCGAGCCGGTGAGCATGGCCGCGGCATCCGACAGCATGTCGCCGAACAGGTTGTCGGTGACGATGACGTCGAACTGCTTGGGATTGCGCACCAGCTGCATGGCGCAGTTGTCGGCATACATGTGGCTGAGCTCGGCGCGCGGGTAGTCGGCGTCGTGCAGCTTCTGCACCTCCTCGCGCCACAGCACGCCGGACTCCATGACGTTGGCCTTCTCGACCGAGCAGACCCGGTTCTGCCGCTTTTCCGCCAATTCGAAGGCGACCCGCGCCACGCGCCGGATCTCGGGCGTGGTGTAGACCTGGGTGTTGATGCCGCGGCGCGTGCCGTCGGGCAGGTCCTCGATGCCGCGCGGCTCGCCGAAGTAGACCCCGCCGGTCAGCTCGCGCACGATCATGATGTCGAGGCCGCTGACCACCTCGGGCTTGAGGGTCGAGGCCGCGACCAGGGCGTCGAAGCAGATCGCCGGCCTGAGGTTGGCGAAGAGCTCCATCTCCTTGCGCAGCCTGAGCAGACCGCGCTCCGGCTTGATCTCGAAGGCCAGGTCGTCCCACTCGGGCCCGCCGACCGCGCCGAGCAGCACGGCGTCGGCGGCCATGGCCTTGTCCAGCGTCGCGTCGGCCAGCGGCACGCCGTGGGCGTCGATGGCCGCGCCGCCGACCAGGTCCTCCTCGACATCGAAGGTCACGACGCGGCGCCGGTCGAACCACTCGATCACACGCCGCGCCTGGCCGAGGCACTCGGGCCCGATTCCGTCGCCGGGCAGCAAGAGAACCTTCCTGTTGGACGCCATGACCTCTCCCTTCCCTCTATCCCGGGCCTAGAGCCAGGGCTGTTCCCGCCGGCGTTTCGCCTCGAAGGCTTCGATCTTGTCCGACTTCTGCAAGCTCAGCCCGATGTCGTCGAGGCCATTCATAAGGCAGTGCTTGCGGAAGGGATCGATCTCGAACCGGACCCGCCCGCCGTCGGGCCCGGTGATCTCCTGCCTCTCCAGGTCGACGGTGACGACCGCGTTGGCGCCGCGCTCGGCGTCGTCCATCAGTAGGTCGACCTGATCGGGCGGCAGGGCGATCGGCAGGATGCCGTTCTTGAAGCAGTTGTTGTAGAAGATGTCGGCGAAGCTGGACGCAATGATGCAGCGGATGCCGGCGTCCAGCAGCGCCCAGGGCGCGTGCTCGCGCGACGAGCCGCAGCCGAAGTTCTCGCCGGCGACCAGGATTCTCGCGTTCCTGTAGGCCGGCTGGTCGAGCACGAAGTCCTTCTTGTTGCCGTCCTCGTCGAAGCGCAGCTCGTAGAACAGCCCCTCGGAGAGCCCGGTGCGCTTGATCGTCTTGAGGAACTGCTTGGGGATGATCTTGTCGGTGTCGACGTTGACCATCGGCAGCGGCGCCGCGACGCCGGTCAACTTGGTGAACTTTTCCACGTGCGGCCCTCCCTACACCAGTTCCCGAACGTCGGCGATGCGCCCGGTCACTGCCGCCGCGGCGGCCATGGCGGGGCTCATCAGGTGGGTGCGGCCGCCGCGGCCCTGGCGGCCCTCGAAGTTGCGGTTCGAGGTGGACGCACAGCGCTCACCGGGCTCGAGCTTGTCCGCGTTCATGGCCAGGCACATGGAGCAGCCCGGCTCGCGCCACTCGAAGCCGGCCTCGATAAAGAACTTGTCCAGGCCCTCCTCCTCGGCTTGGTTCTTGACCAGGCCCGAGCCCGGCACGATCAGCGCCTGCACGCCCTCCGCCACCTTGCGGCCCTTGGCGACGGCCGCGGCCTCGCGCAGGTCCTCTATGCGCCCGTTGGTGCAGGAGCCGATGAACACCTTGTCGACCACGACCTCGCCGATCGGCGTGCCGGCTTTGAGGCCCATGTAGGCGAGCGAGCGCTCCATGGCCTGGCGCTTGCCCTCGTCCGGTGCACCGGCCGGATCGGGCACCCGGCCCGTGACCGGCACCACGTCCTCGGGGCTGGTACCCCAGGTGACCTGCGGCACGATCTGGTCGGCGGACAGTGTGACCTCCTTGTCGTAGTGCGCGCCGTCGTCCGACGGCAGGCCGCGCCAGGCGGACTCGGCCTGCTCCCAGGCGCCCGCCTTGGGCGCCATGGGCCGGCCCTTGATGTACGCGAAGGTGGTCGTGTCGGGCGCGATCAGGCCGGCGCGCGCGCCCGCTTCGATCGACATGTTGCAAACCGTCATGCGGCCTTCCATGGACAGGTCCGTGATCGCCTGCCCGGCGTATTCGATGACGTGGCCGGTACCGCCGGCGGTGCCGATCTTGCCGATGATGGCAAGGATCAGGTCCTTGCCCGTCGTGCCCGGGGGCCGCGCGCCTTCGACGGTGATCCGCATGTTCCGGGCCGGCTGCTGGATCAGCGTCTGGGTCGCCAACACGTGCTCGACCTCGGAGGTGCCGATACCGAAGGCGAGCGCCCCGAAGGCGCCGTGGGTCGAGGTGTGCGAATCGCCGCAGACGATGGTCATGCCCGGCAGGGTGAAGCCCTGCTCCGGGCCGATGATGTGGACGATGCCCTGGCGTGGGTCCTCCACCTCTATGTAGGGAACGCCGAAGTCCGCGCAGTTGCGGATCAGCGTCTCGACCTGGATGCGGCTTTCCTCGTCGGCGATGCCCGCCGAGCGGTCGGTCGTGGGTACGTTGTGGTCGGCCACGGCCAGCGTGGCCTCGGGCCGGCGCAGCCGGCGGCCGGCGAGCCTGAGGCCCTCGAAGGCCTGCGGGCTGGTCACCTCATGCACCAGGTGGCGGTCGATGTAGATCAGGCAGGTGCCGTCGTCCTGGCGGTCGACCAGGTGGCCCTCCCAGATCTTGTCGAACAGGGTGCGCGGGGCTGCCATGGCTTTCTCCTCGGTATCGGGGCCGGGAGAATAGCGCGACGCCCCGGCCAGGCAAAGCCCGGCCGACGGCCCCTTCAGCCGCCTCCGATGCCGCCCTTAAGGACGGCGGTTCAGCCCTCGGCCTGCTTCTTGGCCGCCTGGGCGGCGGCGCGGGTCTCCGCCTTGACCTTGGCCGCCTCTTCGCGCTCGCTCTGGGCGGCCTTGCCGGCGGCGCCGGTGGTCTTCTCGGCGATGCGCGCCCGCTTGCCGGTGCGCCCGCGCAGGTAATAGAGCTTGGCCCGGCGCACGTCGCCCCGGCGCACCAGCTCGATCGAGTCGATGCGCGGGCTGTACAGCGGGAAGATGCGCTCGACTCCCTCGCCGTAGGAGATCTTGCGCACCGTGAAGGACGAGTTGACCCCGCGGTTCTTGCGCGCGATGCACACGCCCTCGAAGGCCTGGATGCGCTCGCGCGTGCCCTCGACCACCTTGACGTTGACGCGCAGCGTGTCGCCCGGGTTGAATTCGGGCTGCGCGCGCTGTTGGGCCAGCTTGGTCACCTGCTCTTGCTCGAGCTGTTCGATCGTGTTCATGGCTCTCATCCTCGGCCGTCGCTTGTGTGTTCAATCTCTTCGTTTCGCCCGGTAGCGCGCCCAGAGGTCCGGGCGCCGCTCTTGCGTGATCCGCTCCGCCTCGGCCAGCCGCCAGAGGCGAACCTTCTCGTGGTGGCCCGAAACCAGGACCTCCGGCACCTCTCGGCCGCGCCACTCCGCTGGGCGCGTGTAGAGCGGATACTCCAGAAGGCCCCGCTCGAAGGTTTCCTCCTCCAGGCTCGCTTCGTTACCCAAGACCCCCGGCAGCAGACGCAACACGGCGTCGATCAGCGCCAGGGCCGCCGGCTCACCGCCCGAGAGCAGATAGTCGCCGACGCTCACTTCCTCGACCCCACGGGCATCCAGGACCCGCTGGTCGATCCCTTCGTAGCGGCCGCACAGCAGGGTCACGCCCGGCTCCGCAGCCAGCTGCCGCACCCGCGCCTGATCGAGCAGGCGCCCGCGCGGGCTTAGATAAACCACCGGCCCGGGCCGTGCCTCGACCGCGGCCAGCGCCGCGTCGACCACGTCCGGCCGCATCACCATGCCGGGCCCGCCGCCGAAGGGCTGGTCGTCGACGGACCGGTGTTTATCGCGCGCGAAGTCCCGGATGTCCAGAACCTCCAGCGCCCAAAGACTGTTTTCCAGCGCCTTGCCGGCCAAGCTGACGCCGAGCGGCCCCGGAAACACCTCCGGAAAGAGGGTGAGCACCCTCGCCGTCCACGGTTCGGCCCGCGCCGTCATGTCGCCGCCCATCCGTCGCCAGAGCCAAGCGGCCGCGCTTTATGCCGTCCCGGACCGGCTTTGTCCAGCTCCCGCCCGCGCCCGGCCGGGCTAGCCATCTTCGGTCTCCGCCTGGTCGCCCTGAGGTTTAGTCTCGGCCGGCGGATCGACGACGATACGGCCGCCCTCGAGGTCGACGAGCGGCACCGCCACGCGATTGAAGGGCAGGAAGAGCGGCCGGCCCTCCGGGCCGCGGCCGAGCTCCAGGACGTCGCCGGCACCGAAGTCGTGCACCGCCGTAACCCGACCGAGCGAACAGCCGTCGCGATCCTCGGCGGCCAAGCCGACCAGGTCGGCATAATAAAAGGTCTCGTCCTCCTCGATTGGCGGCAACGCGTCCCGCGCGACATAGAGCCGTGTCCCCTTCAGTACCTGGGCCCCGTCGCGGTCGCCGACCCCCTCGATGCGGGCCAGCAGGGCGTCCTTGACGCGGCCGGTCACGGTGAGATCGAAGCGCCGCCGGCCCTGCTCGTCGCTCAACGGACCGTAGGACGCCAGATCCTCCGGCACCTCGGTAAAGGACTTGACGCGCACCAGGCCGCGCACGCCGTGGGGTCCGGCGATCACCCCCAGGCAGACACGCGCCTCGCCCACGGCCGGCCCCGGCGGGGGGCGCTCAGCGCTTTTTCGCCTCGTCCTCGGCAGCCTCCGCTTCGACCGGCGCCTCCTCTGCAGCGGGCTCCTTGGCCGACGCCGTTTCGGCGGCGGTTTCCTCGGCCGTAGTCTCCTCTGCAGCAGGCTCCTCGGCCGGCGCTTCCTCGGCAGGCGCCGTTTCGACGGCGGGTTCCTCGGCCGGGGCTTCCTCGGCGGCAGGTTCCTCGACCGGAGCGGCTTCTGCAGCAGGCTCCTCCGCCGGAATTTCATCGGCAGGCGCTTCTTCGGCCGGCTCAGCCTCGGCGGCGGGCTCCTCGGCCGGAGCTTCCTCAGCAGCTGCAACCTCGACAGCAGGCGCCTGGGCGGCTTCGGTCGCCGCCTGCTTGGCCTCCTCGCGCTCCTTCACGCGCTCGAGCGTCTTCGCCCGGGGCTGGCTCTTCTTGGTCTGCTGCGGGATCGCCGGCATCTGGATGATTTCGGCCTGGCCCAGGAAGCGGGCCACCCGGTCGCTCGGCCGGGCGCCGACCGAGACCCAGTGCCTGGCGCGTTCCTCGTTCAGGCTCAGACGCTCCGGGTGGTCCTTGGGCACCATCGGATTGTAGGTGCCGATCTTCTCGATGAAGCGGCCGTCGCGCGGACTGCGCGAATCGGCCACCACGATGCGGTAGAAGGGGCGCTTCTTGGCGCCGCCACGGGCCAGTCGAATTCTCAAAGACATGCTCGTTCCTCTTGCTGGTGTCGTGTCGTCGTCTGTTGTCTCTGCAGTGCCGTCAGCGCGGGAACCCGCCGCCGGGCGGCATACCGGGCAGGCCGTGGCGCATCAGGCCCTTCTTGTCCATCTTGGAGACCCGTTTCATCATGCGGCTGGCCTCCTTGTGTTGTTTCAGGAGCTTGTTGATCTCCTGCACGTTGGTCCCCGAGCCGCCGGCGATGCGTTGCTTGCGGCTCGCCTTGATGATCTCGGGCCGGCGCCGTTCCTTGGGGGTCATGGACGACAGGATGGCGAGCTGGCGCTTGATCACGCCGTCGTCGACCTTTGCGTCCTTCATCTGCCTCTGGATCTTGGGCACGCCGGGCAGCATGCCCATCAGGCCGCTCAGGCCGCCCATCTTCTGCAGCTGCCTGAGTTGGCTGGCCAGATCGTCCAGGTCGAACTTGCCCTTCTGGATCCTCTTGGCGAGCTTTTCGGCCTCGTCCTGCTCGATCGTTTCGGCCGCCTTCTCGACCAGAGAGACCACGTCGCCCATGCCCAGGATGCGGCCGGCGATCCGGTCCGGGTGGAAGGCCTCCAGCGCGTCCAGCTTCTCGCCGGTACCGAGCAGCTTGATCGGCCGGCCGGTCACCGCCTTCATGGAGAGCGCCGCGCCGCCGCGCGCATCGCCGTCGGCGCGGCTCAGCACGATGCCGGTCAGGCCCACCTTCTCGTTGAAGTTCGTGGCCACCGTGACGGCGTCCTGGCCGGTCATGGCGTCGGCCACCAGCAGGGTCTCGTGCGGCTTGACCGCGGCGCCGACCCCGGCCACCTCGGCCATCAGCTCCTCGTCGATGGCGAGCCGCCCGGCGGTGTCCAGCAGCACCACGTCGAAGCCTTCGAGGGCCGCGGTCTGCACGGCGCGCTTGGCGATCGCGACCGGCGGCTCGCCGGGCACGATGTCCAGCGTGCGCACCCCGGCCTGCTCGCCCAGCACGGCGAGCTGCTGCTGGGCGGCCGGCCGGCGCACGTCGAGCGAGGCCATCAGCGATTTCTTCTTGTCGCGCTCCCTGAGGCGAAGAGCGATCTTGGCGGTCGTGGTGGTCTTGCCGGAACCCTGCAGGCCGACCAGCATGACGACGGCGGGCGGCGGCACCTCGAGCCCGAGGGCCTCGCCTTCGCTGCCCAGGGTCTCGACCAGGTGGTCGTGCACGATCTTGACCACCATCTGCCCGGGCGTGACCGAGCGCAGCACCTGCTCGCCGACGGCCTTCTCGCGCACCGCCTCGACGAAATCCTTGACCACGGGCAGCGCCACGTCAGCCTCGAGCAACGCAACGCGCACCTCGCGCAGCGCGGCCGTGACGTCGGCCTCGCTGAGCGCGCCGCGCCGCGTCAGCTTGTCGAAGACCTGGCCGAGCCGTTCCTGCAGGCTGTCGAACATCGTGTATCAGCGTTCCCGCCTAGATCCGCACCGCGCCCAAACGTCCTTCGCGCCAGTGCGCGAAACTCGCGGACTGGCGGGGCTCCTCGGAACCGGGGTGTTCCCCAAGGCTTGAGCGGGCCGGACCCTAAGCCGGGCGCCGTCCCGCGTCAAGACGGATCAGTTCGGCTCTTTTCGAACCTTGGCCTGCGCCGCGCGCTTTTCGGCCAGCTCGAGGCGCAGATCCCGCGCCATCTCGCCGACTTCCTTGGTTAGCGCGAGCGCCGCCGCCAACTTGGCCTTGTCGACGACCTCCTCGGCGGCATTGGAGGAATTGATCGTGGTCGAGAGCGTGGCCGCCGCATCCTCCACCATGGTCGACGCGTAGCCATAGGTGTAGCCGTTGCGCACGTCGAGCAGAACGGCCTGGGCGATACCGTCGGCCTCGATGCTTTCGCTGGGCGCGATGTAGAAACCGATCAGCGTCAGCCAGGTGATGGCCAGCGGATTGGTCGTCTGTTCGCTCTTGCTCAGGGTCTCGTAGATCAGCGCCACGTCGACGTGCTGGCGCGCGGGGGGCAAGGCGGATGTCGCGTACCGTCTGCTCGATGCAGGGCCCGTAGGGACCGCAACCGTAGCCTTCCCGTTCAGCCTTGGAGAGCGGTTGGCGCGCCAAGGCCGCGATCAGCGGGCTGATCGGCAGGAACTCGCCCCAACCGACCCTCACGGTCCCCTCGGGTGCCGCGCCCAGGAGCTGCATTCCGCCAAGTCGACCCGACGACGGTCGGTCAGTTTCGGCAGTTCGCGGTCTGGCGGTTGTAGAAGTAGTCGTTCGCGATCTCGGACGGGTCCACGGGCTCGGTCAACATCTCAGCCGCCATTTTCCCGTACTTGAGCGCATGGCGCATAAACACGTAGTTGGTCGCGAGGTCGACCGAGGACTCCTCATGCCCGCAGGCCGAGCAGGTGACCGTCGTCCCCAAATCCTTCACCACGAAAGAGTGGCATGCACCCTCCGCGGTGCACTCCACCAGATATCCTTCGGGCCGCTTGCTTATGATGATCATGTCCCTTCTCCGACGATCGCCAGGAGATCGAGCGCGGCATCCATGAGAACCGCTATGTTACCGGCCATCGGTGCGCAATCCTGGACCGTCCCTCCGATCCTGTCCTGCGCGGGCCTGGCACATAGCGCGGTCATCGGCCGCCTCCTGTGGTGAATGTTTCTTATTGATTGCTGGGGCTAATTGTAGCTTAAGAAAGTATTAATCTCAATAAAAACTTAATGACAATTTGGATAAGAAATTGTTTATTAACTATATGGCATTCTTAATGTATTGTTAACCTCGTTTGTTCCGCGTGCGGGGCGATTCTTACTAACCGTGGGACGTTCGGCGTGACCTTAGCAGCGGTAGAGGCGCACCGGCGATCGAAGGTAGGCGCGCGGCGGGATCCGGCATCGGCGGTGCCCGGCCTCCCGTCGCCCGCGCGACGGCCCAGCCATCTGGACTTGCCCCCCCGCGCGGCCCTATAACCCGGCCCATGCAGGAACGCGCCTTCATCAAGATGCACGGCCTCGGCAACGACTTCGTCGTGATCGACGCGCGCCGGGAGCCTTTCGACCTGGACGACGCACAGGCGCGGACGATCGCCGACCGGCGGCTTGGGGTCGGCTGCGACCAGCTGATCGTCATGGAGCCGCCGGCCAGCGGCGCGGCCGACGTCTTCATGCGCATCCGCAACGCCGACGGCGGCGAGGTCGAGGCCTGCGGCAACGCCACGCGCTGCGTCGCCGCGCTGGTCATGGCCGAGCGGAGCACCGAGACCTGCACCGTGGAGACCGCGGCCGGCCTGCTCGCGGCGCGGTCGCTCGGCCCCGCGCAGGTCGCCGTCGACATGGGCGAGGCGCGGCTCGGCTGGGGCGAGATCCCGCTGGCGCGTGAGATGGACACCCTTCACCTGGAGCTGTCCGAGGACGGCCTGTCGGACCCGGTGGCGGTCAACATCGGCAACCCGCACGCCGTCTTCTTCGTCGACGATGCCGAGGCGGTCGACCTGGCCGGCCTGGGTCCGCGGCTGGAGCACGATTCGCTGTTCCCCGAGAGCGCCAACATCGGCGTCGCGCAGGTAAGCGGAGCCGACCGCCTGCGCCTGCGCGTCTGGGAGCGCGGCGTCGGGCTGACCCGCGCCTGCGGCACCGGCGCCTGCGCCGCCGCCGTCGCCGCCCACCGCCGCGGCCTGACCGGGCGCCAGGTCGAGGTGACGCTGGACGGCGGCCCGCTGGCCCTGGAATGGCGCGAAAACGGCCACGTGGTCATGACCGGACCGGTCGCGATCTCGTTCCGCGGCGTGTTGAACGGCGGCCTCCTGCCATGACCACGGCGATCGAGGACAGCGAGATCATCACCTTCGGCTGCCGGCTAAACGCCTTCGAGTCCGAGGTGATGCGCGGCCATGCGCGGGCCGCGGGGTTGGACGGCGCGGTTATCGTCAACACCTGCGCCGTGACCGCCGAGGCCGAGCGCCAGGCGCGCCAGGCGATCAGGCGGGCCCGGCGTGAACGGCCCGGCGCGCAGATCATCGTGACCGGCTGCGCGGCGCAGATCGACCCGGAGGCCTACGCCGCCATGGCCGAGGTCGACCGCGTGCTCGGCAACGAGGAAAAGCTGAAGCCCGAGAGCTTCGGGCCCGCGGCGCAGGAGCGCATCGCTGTCGACGACATTATGACGGTCGAGCAGACCGCCGGCCACCTGATCGAGGGTTTCGAGGGCCGGACCCGCGCCTTCGTCCAGGTCCAGCAGGGTTGCGACCACCGCTGCACCTTCTGCGTCATCCCCTACGGCCGGGGCAACAGCCGCTCGGTTCCGGTCGGCGAGGTCGTTCGCCAGGTCGCGCGCCTGGTCGATAACGGCGTGGCCGAGGTCGTGTTGAGCGGCGTCGACATCACCGGCTACGGCCGGGACCTGCCGGGCCGGCCCGGCCTGGGGCAGCTGGCGCGCCGGCTGCTCGCCCTGGTGCCCGGGTTGCAGCGTCTCAGGCTTTCCTCGGTCGACCCGGTCGAACTAGACGACGAGGTTTTCCGCCTGCTGGCCGAGGAGGAGCGGCTGATGCCGCACCTTCACCTTTCGCTGCAGTCCGGCGACGACATGATCCTGAAGCGCATGAAGCGCCGCCACCTGATGGCCGACGCCAGGCGGCTCTGCGCGCGGGCGCGGGCGCTGCGCCCAGACGTGGTCTTCGGCGCCGACCTGATCGCCGGCTTCCCGACCGAGACCGGGGCGATGTTCGAGAACACGCTGGCCGCCGTCGAGAACCTGGGCCTGGCCTATCTTCACGTCTTTCCCTATTCGCCACGGCCGGGCACCCCGGCGGCGCGCATGCCGCAGGTGCCGGGCCCGGAGCGCAAGGCCCGGGCGGCGCGCCTGCGGGCGGTCGGGGAGGGCGCGCTGGCAAAGTTTCTGCAGGGCCGGATCGGCACGACGGCGCGCGTGCTGGTCGAGAAACCGGGCTTCGGCCGCAGCGAGCACTACGCCCCGGTGGCGCTGACCGGCGGCGCGCCCGGCCAAATCGTCGAGGCCAGGATAGCCGGCCTCGCCGACGGCCGGCTGATCGGGGAATCGCTCCGGTGAGCGAAGCGGCGGTCAAGGGCGGCTGGCTCGCCCGCCTCAAGGCCGGCCTGACGCGCTCGTCAGGCAAGCTGGGCGAGGGCATTACCGGGATCTTTACCAAGCGCCGGCTGGACGACGCGGCCTTGGAGGAGCTCGAGGAGCTGCTCATCTCGGCCGACCTGGGCGTCGCCACCGCGGCCAAGCTGGCTGCTGGCCTGGCCGGGGAAAAGTTCGACAAGGAAGTCGCGCCGGACGAGGTGCGAAGGGCGCTCGCCGGCCAGATCGCCGCGATTCTCGCGCCCGTCGCCAGGCCGCTCGCCGTCGACCCGGCGCACAGGCCGCACGTGGTGTTGGTCGTCGGCGTCAACGGCAGCGGCAAGACCACGACGATCGGCAAGCTCGCCAAGCAGCATCGGGGCCGGGGCCTCAAGGTGCGCCTGGCTGCCGGCGATACCTTCCGGGCAGCGGCCATCGAGCAGCTGCAGATCTGGGGCGAGCGGGCCGGCTGTCCGGTGCTCGCCAGGCAGCCGGGCGCCGACGCCGCGGGCCTGGCCTACGAGGCCCTCGAGACCGCCCGGAGGGAGGGCGACGACCTGCTGCTGATCGACACTGCCGGGCGCCTGCACAACAAGACCGAGCTGATGGCCGAGCTGGAGAAGGTGGTCCGGGTGCTCAAGAAGCTCGACCCGGAGGCGCCGCACGACTGCCTGCTGGTGCTGGACGCCACGACGGGCCAGAACGCCCACGCCCAGGTCGAGACCTTCAAGCAGCTGGTCCAGGTGAGCGGCCTCGTCGTCACCAAGCTGGACGGCTCGGCGCGCGGCGGCGTGCTGGTCGCGCTGGCCGAGAAGTTCGGCCTACCGGTCCACGCGGTTGGCGTCGGCGAGGGCATCGAGGACCTCCACGCCTTCGAGGCCGAGGACTTCGCAAGGGCGCTGGTGGGGGTGGACTAGTAGGCGGCTCAGCCGCCCTTCGCCTTGAACAGCGCGTAGAGCTTCTGGGGCGCGCTGTCGAAATACTTGAACAACGCCGGGCAGAGCCAACCCACCATGTCCAGATCCCCGCTGTAGTACCGGATCCCCTCGTATTCCTCCCGGCGCCACTCGAGCTCGGCCTGAAATCAGGGAAACGGTCGGCCGGAAAAAATCAGCGCAAAGTCCTCGTCCGCATTCGGGATACCGGCGACCATACGGTCGATGATGACATCCGCGCCGGACACAAAAGGTTCTTGGACGAGCCCGCCCTTCTCGTCGTCGAAGACCCACACGCCCAGCTGTTTGTAAGGGTGGATCACGCGGATCGCGTTCATGGTTCTCTCTCCACCGGCAAGGCGCAAAATGGCCTCTGGCGGTCCAGCGACCGCCTGCCGAGACGCTGCGGGCTAGCGCCGCCGCATGTCGCCGGTCTCGCCGGGCGGGTTGCTGCGTGGTGCAAAGCTGGGCTGATCGCGCACCTCCTGAAAATGGCCCAGCGCCCAATGCACGGAGGGAAATGCGATCTCCTCCCAGGGAATGTCCTGCCAGCGGAACAGGTCCAGCTCGAGGGTCTCCGGTCCGGCGGCAAACTCGGGTGCCTCGAGCCGCGCGCGAAAGATCAGCTGGATCTGGCTGATCCGCGGGATCGAGTAGACGGCCAGCAGCTGGTCGATCTCGATCTCCGCCTGGGCCTCCTCCCAGGCCTCGCGCCGTGCGCCCTCGGGGGCGCTCTCGTGCAGTTCGAGAAAGCCGGCGGGCAGGGTCCAGAATCCCCTGCGCGGATGGATCGCACGGCGGCACAGCAGGATCCGGTCCTGCCAGGCGACGACCGAGCCGACCACCACTTTCGGGTTCTCGTAGTCGACAAATCCGCAGTCTTCGCAGATCCGCCGCGGGCGATCGTCTCCGTCCGGGATCCGACGCACGAAACTGGGGCTTGGCGAAGGTCCGGTTTTCGTCATGGTCGCAGTGTGGTCCAGCCCGGAATCCAGGACAAGCCGGCGCGTGCGGCGCAAGCCTGCCTGCGCATGCCGGCACGAGTTTCTTCGCCCGAGACTCCTATCGGGGCATTGAGGAAATGTTAACAGTCTTCGTTAACGATGGCTAATACCCCGTTTACACTATTCACGCGAGTGTCTCGTCTAAACAGGACACCAGGAGGTTAAATCTCTCGATGGCCAAGATCTTGAAAAGCATCGTGCTGGCGGCTGCCTTCATCCTACCCCTGTCCGGCGCGCCCGCCGAGGCGCAGCAACTGTGCAGCGAGCGCGGCAAGGTGATCGGACAGTTCTCCAAGGTGTACAAGGAAACCCCCGTGGCCGGCGGGTTGACCCGGGACGGCCGCCTGATCGAGATCCTTTCCACCGGCGACGGCAGCACCTGGACGATCGTCATCTCCAAGCCCGGTGGCGAAACCTGCGTCATGATGGCCGGCGAGGGTTGGCGTCCGCTCAAGCTCAAGGCCGTCGAGCTCGGCCCCGAGGCGTGAAGAGAAATCCGCCGTCCGACAGAATTCCTGTTCGGATTTAATAAGAACGAAAGGTGGCGAGGCCAGGATGGCGCGCCAGAGCCTCAGTAGCCGGACAAAGTCAAATGATTTCACGTCTTCTCGGAATGTTCTCGGCGGACATGGCGATCGATCTCGGAACCGCCAACACGCTCGTCGCCGTCAGGGGCCAGGGAATCGTGCTCAACGAGCCCTCGGTCGTCGCCATCGCCGAAGTCAAGGACCGGCGCCGCGTGGTTGCCGTAGGCAACGAGGCCAAGCTGATGCTGGGGCGGACACCCGGCGGAATTCATGCCATTCGCCCGCTGCGCGAGGGCGTGATCGCCGACTTCGATGTCGCCGAGGAGATGATCAAGTACTTCATCCGCAAGGTGCACAACCGGCGTAGTTTCGTTAGCCCTCAGGTCATTATCTGCGTGCCCACGGGCTCGACCGCGGTGGAGCGCCGGGCGATCCAGGAAGCCGCCGAGTCCGCCGGCGCACGTCACGTTTTCCTCATCGAAGAGGCGATCGCCGCGGCGATCGGCGCCGGCCTGCCGGTGACGGAACCGACCGGCTCCATGGTGGTCGACGTCGGCGGCGGGACCACCGAGGTCGCGGTCCTGTCGCTGGGCGGCATCGTTTACGCTCGCTCGGCGCGGATCGGCGGCGATACCATGGACGAGGCGATCATCCACTACATCCGGCGCAATCATCACCTGCTGATCGGCGAAAGCACCTCCGAGCGAATCAAGAAGGAGATCGGCGCGGCCTGCGCGCCCGAAAACGGCGACGGCCAGTCCATGGAGGTCAAGGGCCGCGACCTGACGCAGGGCGTACCGAAGGAACTGACCATCTCGGAACGCCAGATCTCCGAAGCCCTGGCCGACCCGGTGAACGGCATCGTCGAGGCAGTCAAGGACGCGCTCGAGGACACGGCGCCGGAGTTGGCCGCCGACATCATCGACAAGGGAATCGTGCTGACCGGCGGCGGCGGGCAGCTGCGCAACCTCGACACGGTTCTGCGTCGGGAAACCGGCCTGCCGGTCGTGCTGGCCGACGACCCGCTGTCCTGCGTCGTGCTCGGCACCGGGCGCTGTCTCGAGGAGATGGAAACCCTCAAAGGCCTGCTCATCTCCATGCACTGATCCCCGCGGCGCGCCGGGACAACGAGCACGGGCCCTGATTCACCGCGGATAGCCGATCCGTCAGAGCACGTCGCCGGTATCGCCGGCGATCAACTGGCTGCCGCCTCGAGCGCGGCGACGCCGGGCAGCGTCTTGCCTTCCAGCCATTCGAGAAAGGCGCCGCCGGCGGTCGAGACGTAGGAGAAGTCCTCCGCCACACCGGCATGGGCGAGCGCCGCCACCGTATCTCCACCGCCGGCCACCGACAGCAGCTGCCCGGCGCGGGTCAGTTCCGCCGCCGCCTGCGCCACGGCGTTCGTGCCGGCATCGAAGGGCGGCAGCTCGAAGCAGCCGAGCGGCCCGTTCCATAGCAATGTCCGGCAATCCCCCAGACGCCGCGCCAGGTGGGCGGCCGTGGCCGGGCCGACATCGAGGATCATCTCGTCCTCGGGCACCTCCTCGATCGACACGGTGCGGCTCGCCGCGCCGGCCGTCAGTTCCGCTGCTACCAGCGCATCGCTCGGCAGCACGACGTCGCAGCGGGCTTCCTTGGCCTGCTCGACGATGGCCCGCGCCGTCTCCGCCATGTCGTGCTCGCAGAGCGAACGGCCGACCGCCACGCCCAGGGCGTTCAGAAAGGTGTTCGCCATGCCGCCGCCGATCACCAGCATGTCGACCCGCCGCACCAGATTGCCGAGCAGATCCAGCTTGGTCGAGATCTTGGCGCCGCCGACGATCGCCGCAACCGGCCGCGCCGGCGACTCGAGGGCGTTGGCCAGGTGTTCCAGCTCGCCCTGCATCAGGCGACCGGCGGCGGCCGGCAGCAGGCGCGCCAACGCCTCGACCGAGGCATGGGCGCGGTGTGCGGTGGAAAAGGCGTCGTTCACATAGATATCGCCGAGCTTCGCGAGGTCCGCGGCGAAGCCGGCGTCGTTCGCCTCCTCGCCTGCATGAAATCTCAGGTTCTCGAGCAGGACCACCTGGCCGTCGTCCAGGCCCGCCACCGCCTCGGCCGCCGCCGGGCCGACGCAGTCGACGGCGAAGACGACCGGCCGGCCGGCCAACGCCGTCGAAAGGGGCGCGACGAGCGGCGCCAAAGACAGCTCCGGAGCGGGCTTCCCTTTTGGCCTGCCGAAATGAGACAGCAGAACGATGCGCGCGCCCCTGTCGGCGAGCTCGCTGATGGTCGGTACCAAGCGGTCGATACGGGTTGTATCGGTGACCCGCCCGGCCTGCATGGGGACGTTGAGATCGGCGCGCAGCAGCACGCGGCGTCCCGCCACATCCAAGTCTTCAAGGGTGTTGAAGTGTGCCATCCCGAATTCTCCACTGTTATGCAGTGAATACGGAACGGGCGGGTCTATGGCAAGCCCCGGCCGCCGGGTCGGTTGACTTCCCGGCGCGCCGGACCCAGGCTTGCAGGCGCGAGACTGCCACGAGGCGCATTATGGCTTATGGGCTGGCCCTGATCACCGGCGCGACCAGCGGCATCGGCGAGGCCTTCGCCCGTGAGCTGCCGCGAGCGACCGGCCTGCTCCTGACCGGTCGCGACGAGCCGCGGCTGGCGGCCCTCGCCGAGGAGCTGGCCGAGCCGGGACGCCATGTCGAGACCGTGGCCGCCAACCTCGCCGGGGACGCGGGCCGCCAGGCGCTGATCGCCCGCGCGGCCGGGCTGCCGATCGACCTGCTGATCAACAATGCCGGTCTCGGCTACTTCGTGCCTTTCCTCGAGAACCCGGCGGAGCGCGAGGGCGAGATGGTCCAAGTGAACTGCCTGGCACCGGTGCTGCTGACCCGAGCGCTCCTGCCGGGCATGCTGGCGCGGGCGGCCGAGAAGGGCGGCCGGCGGGCCGGCGTGATCGTCGTCGCCAGCACGGCCGCCTTCTACCCGTTGCCCGGGCTCGCCACCTACACGGCCACCAAGGCCTTCGATCTGTCCTTCGCCGAGAGCCTGGCTGGAGAGCTGCACGGAGTTCCGGTGGACGTGCTGGCGCTTTGCCCCGGACCAACGCACTCCAACTTCTTTGACCGTTCGGGATTGCCGAATCCGAAATCCGCCGCCATGGCCAGCCCGCGGCAAGTGGTGCGCGAAGGCCTGGCGGCACTCGGCCGGCGCACGGTCCACGTGGTCGGCGGCGCCAACCGGCTGGCGGCCACAGCGACACGCCTGGCGCCCCGGCCCCTGCTGCAAGCGGGCGCGCGCCGCACCATGCGGCGTTGGGGCCGGCGGCGCCGGGCAGGAGAGGACTGAGTCGTGGCCGGGCCACCCCTCTCACCGCTGGCGCGGACCGCCTATGCGGTCGGACAAGGCGCGCGCGTCGGTCTGTTCTGGAGCCAGTACTGGCTGACCGCCCGGCTTACCAAGCCGGTCGAGGCGCCCCGTCCGATCGCAGGGCGATTCCCCGGGCCGCGGCGTGTTCGCGCCGATCTCGGCGAGCTCCTGATGCGGGACTGGCGCAACATCGAGGCGGGCCTTTACCGAATGCCGCATGATCTGGCGGCGTCCCCCATCAGGGCCCTGGCCGACGCCGGCAGGTATTTCGCCGACCTGCGGCAGGTGGAACGTCGGCGCCATGCCCGCGACGCCCGGGAGGTCCGGCGCGACGGGCCGCCACAAGACGGCCTGCCGTCTTACTACCTGCAGAATTTCCACTATCAGACCGACGGCTACCTGAGCCGGCGCTCGGCCGAGCTCTATGATCATCAGGTCGAGGTGTTGTTCGGCGGCGGCGCCGACGCCATGCGCCGGCAGGCCCTGGTACCGCTCCACCACTTTCTCGAGGGGCGGCGAAGCGCAGACACCCGGCTGGTCGACCTGGCCTGCGGGACCGGGCGGTTTCTCACCTTCGTCAAGGACAACTATCCGCGCCTCGAGATCACCGCGCTCGACCTCAGTCCGGCCTACCTGGCCAAGGCGCGGGAGCTGCTGAGCCCCTGGGGCCGCGTCGATTTCGTCGAAGCGCCGGCCGAGGCGACCGGCCTGCCGGAGGGCAGCTGCGACGTCGTCACGTGCATCTATCTATTCCATGAGCTGCCCCGGAGCGTACGCGGGCGCGTCGCCCGGGAGATCGCGCGCATCCTGAGGCCGGGCGGAAAGCTCATCTTCCTGGACTCCCTTCAGCTCGGCGACGAACCGGATTACGACGGCCTGCTGGAGTATTTCCCGGTGGCCTTTCACGAGCCCTATTACGCGGACTACATCCGCCAGGATCTGCCGGCCGCCTTCGCCGCCGCGGGGCTCACCCTGGAGCGGGCCGAGCGGGTCTATCTGTCGCGCCTGATGGTGCTCGCCAAGCCCTGAAGCGAGCGTTATGTTAATCGCTCGGTAACCGCGTCGTTCTAGGCTGATGGTCATGAGCCTGCACGAGCCAGCTCCCGAGCGCCAGTCTCTCCCGCCGACCGCGCACAGCGTGCTCATCGCCGACGACGACGACACGCTCCGGGAACAGCTTGCCACCTACCTCGTTCGCCAAGGGATCCGTTGCCTCCTCGCCAAGAACGGCGCCGAGACCCTCGAGACCCTCGAGACCCAACGGCCCGAAGTCGTTCTACTCGACGTCTGCCTGCCGGACATGAGCGGCCTCGAGATCGCCCGGCGCATCCGCCAGGCAACGCCCAGGCCCAAGGTCATCTTGATGTCCGGCTACGACGCCGCCGTGAGCGAGGCCAAGCGGGCGGACCTCGAGGTCTTGATGGTGATCGAGAAACCAGTGCCGCTTTGGGCCGTCGCCCGGGCCCTCGAACAAGCCTTCGACCGGGCCGCTTAGGGTCTGGAACGGAATTATCGATACGTTTGGCGGGAGCGAATTCTCGCCAGGGTTAGGAGCGGGCGGCGCGGGGGGGTGGGGTCCCCATGAGCCGTCCGCGACGCGGCCCTGGCGGGAATTGGCCCCGTCCCGCGGGGATCGGGCGCAATCGGCCCGCTGCCGCGTCGCTCG